>DATJWN010000178.1:0-22671 GCA_035501235.1 Reyranella sp. | reverse complement strand
CAGCAGCTGGGCGAAGACCGGGCCCTGGATGAAGCGGAAGGTGCGGCGGCCGGCATCGCCTTCCTCGAGCACCTCGGAGCCCAGGATGTCGGCCGGCATCAGGTCGGGCGTGAACTGGATGCGCTTGGCCTCCATGCCGAGCACGGTGCCGAGCGTCTCGACCAGCTTGGTCTTGGCGAGGCCCGGGACGCCGATCAGCAGCAGATGGCCGCCCGAGAGGAGCGCAACGAGGGTTTGATCGATGACTTCCTGCTGGCCATAAATGACCCTGCCGATGGCCGAGCGGGCCGCGCGCAGCTGGCCGCCCAGACGTTCGATGTCGGCGAGGGCGGCTTGGGCGTCGGCATCGGTCGCGGTCGAAGTGTCGGGGGCCACCTGAGGCTCCTGTTGTCGGGGGAATATGAACGAGGGAAGCCCAGAATTGCGGCCGGAACAAGGGCATGACGGTTGACGAAATCGTGCGGCGGGTACGCGAGCGGAGCATGCGTTTGGCATCCGGTTTGCCCGTCCCTCTGCCACCCGTGGACAGCGACTTCTCGCTGAACGGCGTCGTGCCGATTCCGGAGAAATGGCGGCCGGCAGCGGTGCTCGTGCCTTTGGTGGACCGACCCTCGGGCGTGCAGGTCCTGCTGACGCAACGCACGGCCGACATGCCGAGCCATGCCGGGCAGGTGGCTTTTCCCGGGGGACGTGTGGAGAAAAGCGACACCGACGCCGCCGACACCGCCCAGCGCGAGGCCTTCGAGGAGACGGGGCTCGAACGTTCGTTCGTGTCGGTGGTCGGCGCGCTCGATCTCTACCGCACCGGCACGGGCTTCGAGATCACGCCGGTGGTGAGCATCGTGCGGCCGGGATTCACGCTGCGTGCGGACCCGCGCGAGGTCGCCGACATCTTCGAGATCCCGCTCGCGCATTTCCTCGACGAGAAGAACCACCGCATCGACAGCCGCACCGTCGCGCCGGGCCGCGAGCGCCGCTACTACGCCATGCCCTACGGCGAGCGCTACGTCTGGGGCGCCACGGCCGGCATGCTGAAGAACCTGCAGTTCGTGCTGACACGCCAAGACGAATCTGCCTAGCGCACCTCGTCATCCCGAGCTCATCGCGAGGGATCCTTCGTTATCAGGCGCCGCACAAGGATCCCTCGCTTGCGGCGCATGTGAATGCGCCTCACTCGGGATGACAACAGGGCCTAGTTCGCCGCCAGGAACTTCTGCCAGAGCGACTGGATGTCGGCGTTGTAGCCGGCGTTCACCGCGTCGGTGAATTTGCCGCCCTCGAGGATCGCCTTGAACATGCGGTCGAAGGCGGTCCGGTCGGAGTCGTGGAGCCAGGTCACGAACATGCCGGCTTCGCGATAGGCCAGCACGATCGCGTACCAGTCGGGCTTGCCGGGCGGCGCCTTCTCGAGGGGCACGTCGGTCAGCTTCTTGAAGTCGCCGACATCGTTCACGACGATGCGCTCGCCGCGCTTGAGGGCGGCGCGCGCCGCGGCCTCGCTGACCGCCTCGCCGCCGCCGCCGTCCGACACCATGACGGCGAGGCCCTCCTTGAACCAGTTCGGCAGGTAGATGTAGGCGACGCCGCCGATCCAGCCGTAGAGATGGGCGTGGCTGAGCTCGTGCGTCAGGATGGCGGGCAGGCGGTGATGCTGCGGCCCGAACAACTTGGGTGACAGCGTCACGCGGCCGAACGACATGACGCCGAGCGGCGCGTCGGAGCCGGTGCCATTGCCGGCGACGAAGGCGTCCATGGTCGTATAGACGCCGATCGTCACCGGATGCTCGAAGGCGCGGCCTTGCGTGGCTTCGATCTTCGCCGTTGCGGCCGGCAGCAGCTTCTCCACCTCGCGCGCAAAGCCTTCGCCGCCCGCCTCATAGCGCACCTGCTCGTTGTCGCCGAGCGCCGTCAGCTGTTCGGGCCCGTTCAGCAGACCCTGCAGGAGATGACGTGTCTGCGCGAACGACAGCGCTGTGGCGCCGGCGACGGCGATCAACGCCAGGGACACGCCGATGAGCAGCCAGAAAAGACGGCGCATGATGGGTTGAAACCTCGAGGGCTTTCGAGTATGCACGCGCCCCACGCTCAAACAAAGGAGGCGTATTTGTCGGACACGATGCGCTTCCCGGGCTCCCTCCGCGGCTTATAGCGCGGGCTGCCCGGGATCGATGACCCCGGGCTTTTAGAACAAGCCCATTCTTTTCTCTTCGCCGGCGGTTCGGCCGCCGTTTGTCCATGCGCTCGATTCCTTCGCGGCGCCCGGATGCGTTGGAGTGTCAGCTCCGGCGCTTTCGCCCGCCGTTCCAGGGAGCGGTGCGCGCGCTCGCCTTCCGTCATGAGCGGCTGGCCGATCTCGCGCTGAGCTTCCCCACGCTCCTCTTCGCGCTCGCCGCTCCGCGCCGCGGGCTCGATGCCGCGCGCGCGATCGCGCTCGTCGTCGACGGCGCGCGGCTGGCTGACGTCGCGCAGGCCGCCGACGTGCCGCTCTGGCTGCGCAAGCTGCCGCCGGAGGCGATGACGCGCCGGCTCGCGCCGCTGCCCGACGACAAGACCTTCCGCCGCAAGATCGTGAACCACCTGCCGACGAAGAAGCTCGCGCCGGCCTGGCTGGAGGCGGTGTCGGACGCCGCGGACATTGCCGATGGCGCCTTCGCGATCTGGGTCGCGAAGGAGATCGTGCGCGACCTGAAAGGTGTCGAGCCGAAACGACTGCGTCGCGTCGGCCTCTGGGCCTGGTTCTCCCGCCAGCCGGAAACGTTCGGCCACAGCCTGATCGACAAGTGCTGGACGCCGGACATGCAGTTTCCGTCGGCGCAGGACGCTGCCTACGACTGGTACACGACCGTCGCCCTGCACGCGAACCTCGGCCGCGAGCCGGTCTCGGAGCTGTGGCTGCGGCCGGCGCTTGTCGGCGGCCACACCTTCCGGCCGCTCGCGTGCGCCCTGGAGATCGAAGAGGAGGCGCGCGCCATGGACAACTGCCTGCGCACCTACGGCGAGAATGTGGTGCACGATGGCCTCCGACTCTGGAGCCTGCGCAAGGACGGCGAGCGGGTGGCGACGCTGAGCGTTGCCTTCCGCCACGGCGATCCTATTCCCGACGTGAGCGAGCTGCAGGGGCCGCGCAACGAGCCGGTGCCCTACGAGGTCTGGCGGACCGTCCGCCAGTGGATCCTCACGCACGACTTCTCGGGGTTCACTCCGAAAGCGCGTCGCTGGGGCGGCGTGCCGCTCGACCAGCCGACCTGGCGCGCGCTGTGGCGTCCCTACTGGCTGGCCAAGCGGCGCTTGCCGGAATGGCTGCCGCTGGCGCCGTCGCGAAGAGCGCTCGACCGTCTGTGAGACATCAAATCGCCTGCACCTGTCCGCCGTCGACGTCGAGCATGATGCCGGTCATGAAGCTGGCGCGGGGGCTCGCAAGGAAGACGACGGCGGCGGCGAGTTCGCGCGGCTCGCCGAAGCGCTTGAGCACCGTCACGTCGGCCAGGATGCGCTTGGCCTCGGCTTCGGAGATGCCGAGTTCGGTGGCCTTCTCCTTCACGAGATAGACCATGCGGTCGGTGTCGATGGGGCCGGGGTTGATCGCGTTGACGCGGATGTTGAAGGGCGCGGCGGCCTCGGCCAGCACCTTGCTGGCGTTGATCAGGGCGGCATTGGTGACGCCCGCCGTCACCGAATAGGTTTTGGGCTGGCGGCCGTGCGTGCCCGCCATGAACAGGATGCAGCCCGACTTCTGCGGCTGCATCGCCTTGAAGGCCTCGCGGGCGATGCGGATCTGCGCGATCACCTTCACGTCCAGCGCCTCGCGCCAGCCCGCGTCCGTCATCTCGTCGAACGGCGCGGTCTTGGGTCCGATGGAATTGCAGATCATGGCGTCGAGCCGGCCATGGCGCTTCACCGTCTCGCGCACCAGTGCCGCGATGTCCGCCTCGACAGTGCAGTCGGCCTTGTGGGCGATCACGGCGGTGCCCGTCTTCGCCTCGATCTCGCGCGCGGCCTGTTGCAGGCGCTCCTCGTTGCGCGCTGCGATGATCGTGACCGCGCCCTCGTGCGCGAACTCCTCGGCGATGGCGCGGCCCAGCCCGCCGCTCGCCGCCGTCACCACCACGACCTTGCCCCGTAGCCCCAAGTCCATACGCTGCTCCCTCGACTGCGCCTGCGACTATAGCCTAGACCAGCTCCATCCTGAGCTTGCGCCCGACGGCGTGGGCGGCGCGCGTCAGCGTGCCGAGCGTCACGGACTCGTTCTCGGGATCGAGCACGCGGTCGAGCTGGGCGCGGCTGGTGCGCATGCGCCGGGCGAGGGCGGTCTTGGTGAGGCGCCTTTCGCGCATCAGCGTATCGAGCTGGCGGGCGATGACGCGCTTGATGGCGCGAGCCGTTACCTCCTCATAGAGGCCGTCTTCCTGAAGGAAATCGTCGAACGAGGAGCCGATGCGGCCTTTCTTCTTCTTCATTCCAAATCCTTCATCCGGCTGACGGCCAACGCTGTTTCGGCGGCCGGCGTGCGCTGCGTCTTCTTGATGAACGCGTGCAGCAACACCATCCGCCCGTCGGCGACACAGAACAACACACGTGCGATGCGCCCTCGGGCAAGATTGCTGCGCACTTCCCATAGTCCTCTCCCGAGCGCTCGGCACAGCGGCATGCCAATCGGCCAGGAGAACTCCACGTCTTTGATGTCCTCGCCGACGGCCCTTCGATCGTCGCGATCGAGAGCCCGCAGCCAGTCGCGAACGGGTTCGCGTCCGGAGGCCAGGGCAAAGAAGACAGCCGGTAGCCGTTTCACGGTCGGCCGCCGAAGGATGTACCAAAATTGATGCGTTCCGGCAAGTGTGGGTCTCCTGAAATAGAGCACAGTCTATGATTGAAAAATATACGTAGAAGATACCTTAAGTTGTATTTTCTCAGATCGTCGCCCCATCGACTGGCTGGCCGCGCATAACTATAAGGAGCGCGCGGCAGAGAGGGTTCATGCTCCGCATCGTCTTTCTGGTGTTCCTGCTGGTGATGGCGCCGACGGCCGGGTTTTTCCTGTGGGCGTGGGGCGTCAAGATCAAGGAGCAGCGCAAGCTCGCGGGCACCTTGCCCGAATGGCAGGAGCTGCCGCTCACCTGGCTCGCCATCGTGGGCCTCGCCTGCGCGGCTCTGGGGTTCCTGGTGCTGTTCTTCACCCAGAACCAGGGCTATGGCGGGCTCTTTCCGGCATGAACAAGAGCGGCACCCTCGCCCTGCCGGCCGGGATGACCGACGCGCCGGCGCGCCGGCTGTTCGCGGTGCTCGGGGCGGCGGGCATCGGCGCGCGCTTCGTCGGCGGCTGCGTGCGCAACGCCGTGCTGGGCCGCCGCTTCGACGACATCGATGTCGCGGTGACGGCGCCGCCCGAGGCGGTGATGCGCGCGCTCGAGGCCGCGAAGATCAAGGCGATCCCGACGGGGCTCAGGCACGGCACGGTGACGGCGATCGCGGACCATCGCCGCTTCGAGCTCACGACCTTGCGGCGCGACGTCGAGACCGACGGCCGCCGCGCCGTCGTCGCCTTCACCGACGACTGGCTGGAGGATGCCGGGCGTCGCGACTTCACCTTCAACGCGCTGTACGCCGATCCGGACGGCACGCTCTACGATCCCTTCGACGGCCGCGCCGATCTGGCGGCGGGCCGCGTGCGCTTCATCGGCGATGCCGACCGGCGCCTCGAGGAGGATCGCCTGCGCGTGCTGCGCTTCTTCCGCTTCCACGCCTGGTTCGGCCGTCCGCCGATCGACGGCGCGGGCTTCGAGGCCTGCCGCCGCCATGCCGGGGCACTGGGCGCTCTGTCGGGCGAGCGCGTGTCGAAGGAGCTGCTGCGGCTCCTCGAGGCGCCCGCGCCCGTCGATGCCATGGGCGCGCTGGCGGAGTCGGGCGCGCTCGATCATTGGCTGCCGGAATACGATGGCCTCGCTCGGCTGGAAGCGCTGATCGGGCGCGAGGACAAGCCCGATCCGCTGCGCCGGCTGGCCGCGATCGTGGAAGAGGATGCCGACGCGACGATCATCGGCAAGCGGCTGAAGCTCTCGACACAGGACGCGCTGCGGCTCGGCCTGATGCTGGCGCGCGGCGCGACGCTGGGCGTGCGGCCGCGCGAAGAGCTCTATCGGCTCGGCAAGACGACGTTCGTCGATCGCCTGCTGCTCGAAGCGCCGCCGGGCTGGCGCGAGGCGGTGCAGCTCGCGGCAAGCTGGACGCCGCCCGAGCTGCCGGTGAGCGGCGCCGATGCGCTCAAGCTCGGCCTCACGCCGGGACCCAGGGTCGGCGCGCTGCTGGAAGCGGTCGAGAGCTGGTGGATCGCGGGCGATTTCGCGGCCGATCGCGACGCCTGCCTCGCCGCGCTGCAGAGGCTTGCCAGGACCGCATGATCCGGCCGGGAGTGACGCTGGCGCTGTGGCTTGCGATCGCCGTGCTGGTGGTCGTGAACGACACGATCGCCGACACCTTCGTCGCCGAGCGGCTCTCGGTGCTGGCGGTGCAATGGTACAAGGTGCTGGTGCCGCTGCCCTATGCCGTGCTGATGGCGGCGATCCACGCCCGCCGCACGCAGGGCCCGCAGTGGCGCGACGCCGCGCTGCCGGCGGCGATGCTCTGGCCGCCCTCGACCGTGGCCGCCGACTTCGCCTACGAGCATTTCACCTTCGGCGAGCAGGCGATCTCCTTCATCGAACGCTTTGCCTTCTGGTGGGGCGCACCCTATCCGCTGCTGATCGTCACGCTGTTCGCCGCGCCCCTGGCGGCCGGCGCGCTCATCGCCCGTCGCTCGGTCGGAAGCAGTCGCGCAGCCAGTCGATGACGACGCGTGCCGCCGGGTCGCGGCGCAGGTGGTTCTGCACGAGCAGCCAGACGTCGCGGCCGCGCGGCAGGGGCGTGGCGCGCAGACGGCGGTCGGCGAGCAGGTCCTGGCAGAAATAGGCCGGCAGCACGCCCGCCGCGCGACGCGAGCGGATCAGCGTGTGGAGCACACGGAGATTGTCGGTGACCAGCCGCGCGCGCTCCTGAAGCCCGCGCGCCTTCAGGAACTCGGCCTCGGGGAAGCGATCGAGCGCGGCGGGATAGGCGCAGACCAACGGGCTCGCCGCGCCGGCCGGCTCGAAGAAGTAGAGCGCCATCTCGCCCAGCTTGGAGATGGTGAAGTCGCCCTTGGCCGGCTTGTCGAGGCGGACGGCGAAGTCGGCCTCCCAGCGCGAGAACTTCACGTTCTCCGCCGAAGTCAGGAAGTGAAGCGTGAGCCCCGCATGCGCCGCCAGCAGCGCGCGCACGTTCGGCGCCAGGATCTCCTCGGCGACGCCGCTGGTGCAGGCGATGCGGAAGCGGCCGGCGACCGCGGGCTGGCTCTCGCCGATGCGGCCGATCTCCGCGACATGCCGCGCCATGGCGCCGATGTGGGAGAGGATCGCCTCGCACTGCTCGGTCGGCCGGCGCGCGCCGTCGGCCGCCTCGAACAGGCGCAAGGCCAAGCGCCGCTCCAGCCGCGAGAGGCGGCGCGCCACCGTCGTCTCGTCGAGCCCCAGCCGCGTGCCGGCGCCGGCATAGGTGCCGGCGTCGCGCACCGCGGCGACCACGCGCAGATCGTCCCAGTTCATGCCGCTCTATCCTGCAAAAACGCAGCCATCGGCTGCACCCTTCCTGCGTGAACGCAGCCTGCGCCGGGACTAGGGTCGGCGCAACGGAGAAGGACGCGGGAAACATGCTGCAGCTCTATTTCTGGCCGATGGCCTGTTCGCTGGCGAGCCGCATCGCGCTCATGGAGGCGGGCATCGAGGCGCGCTACACCTTCGTCGACATCTTCTCCAAGAAGATCGGCTCCGGCGGCGACTTCCGCGCCGTGTCGGCCAAGGGCATCGTGCCGACCCTGGTGCTGGAGAACGGCGAGGTGCTGACCGAGAGCTCGGCCGTCCTGCAATACATCGCCGACCTTCGTCCGGAGTCGGGCCTCGCGCCGCCGGCCGGCCATCCCGACCGCTACCGGCTGCAGGAATGGCTGAGCTTCGTGGGCACCGAGATCCACAAGGGCTTCCTGTTCCCGATCTTCTGGTACGACAGCGATGCGGCCAAGCAAGCGGCGCGCGAGCGCATCGGCAAGACGCTCGGCACCGCCGCGGCGCATCTCGAGGCGCGGTCCTGGCTGGTGGGCGAGCGCTTCACCGTGGCCGACGGCTATCTCGCCTGGTCGCTGCTGCTGATGAAGCCGTGCGGCGTCGACGTGGCCCAATGGCCGTCGCTGGTCGCCTTCCTGGAGCGCGTGCGGGCGCGGCCCAGGGCCAACGAGGCCATCGAGATCGAGCGCGCGATCCGCCGCACGACGCCGCGGCCTTGAGCGGATGCGCCGGGTCGCTCTACGATCCGGCCATGCGTTTGCTCATCGTCAACTGCACCAACGAGCAGCTCCTGCAGAAGCTGACGGCGCTCGGCAGCCGTCCGTACGACACGCAGTTCGCTCAGTCCGTCTCGCGCCACCTGCCGGCCGGCGAGACGCTCGAGACCTTCACGCTCCATGTCGGCGACGGCGAGCGGCTGCCGCAGGGCGTCCAGCTCGGCGACTTCGACGGCGCCTGGCTGTCGGGCTCGCCCTACAACGTCTACCGGCTGGAGCAGCCGACCGTGCGCGCCCAGCTCGATCTCGCGCGCGCGGTGTGGGACGCCGAAGTGCCGGCCTTCGGCTCGTGCTGGGGCCTGCAGCTCATGACCGCCGCACTTGGCGGCACGGTCCATCTCAACCCGAGCGGCCGCGAGATCGGCGTGGCGCGCCGCATCGCCCCGACCGAGGCCGGCCGCCGCCATCCGCTCTACGAGGGCAAGTCGGATCCCTTCGATGCGCTGTGCAGCCACGAGGACGAGGTCGCGACCTTGCCCGCGGGCGCCGAGCTCCTCGCCTCGAATGCCGTGAGCCGCGTGCAGGCGATGGCGATCCGCGACGGCGGCAAGAGCTTCTGGGGCGTGCAGTACCATCCGGAGTTCGACTTCGGCGCGGTCGCCGCGATCATCGACTATCGCGCCCAGCGCCATCTCGACGAGGGCCTCGCGCGTTCGGAAGCCGAGGTCGAGACGATCGTCGCCGACTTCCACGACCTCGCGCACGACACGACGCGCAAGGACCTCGCCTGGAAGTACGGCCTGCACGAGGACGTGCTCGATCCCGAGGTGCGGACCGCCGAGTTCGGCAACTGGCTGAGGTCCGAGGTGCTCTAGGGCCAGCGCACCTCGGGCGGCAGCGACATCAGGATCGCCTCGACGTTGCCGCCGGTCATCAGGCCGAACTTGGTGCCTCTATCGTGCAGCAGGTTGAACTCGACATAACGGCCGCGGCGCACCAGCTGATGCTCGCGCTCGGCCGCGGTCCAGGGCTCGTTCATGTGACGGCGCGCGATCTTGGGGTACGCGTCGAGGAAGGCCTCGCCGACGGCCTTGGTGAAGGCGAAGTTCCGGGCGTGATCGTCTTCCAGATAGTCGTAGAAGATGCCGCCCACGCCGCGCGGCTCGTTGCGATGGGGCAGGAAGAAATATTCGTCGCACCATTTCTTGAAACGCGCGTAGCTCTCGTTGCCGTGGGTCGCACAGGCGGCCTGCAGCGCGGCGTGGAAATCGCGCGTGTCGTCGTCGTCCGGCACCATGGGCGTGAGATCGGCGCCGCCGCCGAACCACGACTTGGTCGTGACGATGAAGCGCGTGTTCATGTGCACCGCCGGCACCTTGGGCGAACGCATGTGCGCCACCAGCGAGATGCCCGAGGCGTGGAAGCGCGGATCCTGGTCGGCGCCGGGGATCTGCTTGCGGAACTCGGGGCTGAACTCGCCGAACACCGTCGAGACGTTGACGCCCACCTTCTCGAACACGCGGCCGCGCATGATCGACATCACGCCGCCGCCGCGATCCTCGCCCTTGTCGCCGCGATCGCGGCTCCAGGCCTTGCGCTCGAACTTGCCCGCCGGGAGGTCGCTGTGCGTTCCCGTGAGCTCGGCCTCGAGCCTCTCGAACTCGGCGCAGATGCGATCGCGCAGGGACTCGAACCAGGCGCGGGTCTCGGTCTTGGCGGTGGCGATGTCGGTCATGTTTTCGGGAAGCCGTCGGTCTGGCGCAGTGCCTCGCTCAATACCATCGCCGCGGCCAGCGCGACATTGAGCGAACGGGCGCCCGCTTGCAGGGGCACGCGCAGCCGAAGGTCGGCCGCGTCATGCACCTCGTCGGGGACGCCCGCACTTTCGCGGCCCAGCAGCAGGATGTCGTCGGGTCGGAAGCGGGCCTCGGCCAGATTGGTTGCGCCCCTGGTTGTCAGCAGGACCAGCCGGCCGGGCGGCCGATCGCGCCGGAAGGCGGCCCAGGAAGCATGCCGCACGATGGACGCGAGATCGTAGTAGTCCATGGCCGCCCGGCGGATGCGCTTGTCGTCCACCGGAAACCCACAGGGCTCGATCACATCCAGGGCCACGCCCAAGCAGGCGCTGAGGCGGACAAAGGCGCCGAGATTCTGCGGAATATCGGGCTCGTAGAGGGCCAGACGCATGGACTTTTCTAGTCCCGTCCGCAGCACGGAAAGCCGCCAAATGCGGCACTGAGGGCCGCAAATGCGGCCCGTCGTCGCGGGGAATTCCGCGAGAGGTTTGCAGGATCAGAGGCTTGAAACAAAAGCGCTTTCCCGGCGCGGTTTCTCGGCTATAAGCGGGTCCAACTCTTCGGGGGATGTAGCACGTAATGGCTTCTTCCAGCATTCCGGCCGGCGACCACGGTGATCCCACCCGCCGCGACTTCCTGATGGTCGCTTCGGGGGCCCTGGCGGCGGTCGGCGGTATCGCCACGGCCTGGCCGTTCATCAACAATCTCAATCCGGCCGCCGATACGCTGGCGCTCTCCTCGATCGAGGTGAACGTGAAGGCGATCGCCGTCGGCCAGGCGATCACGGTCAAGTGGCGCGGCAAGCCGGTCTTCATCCGTCACCGCACGGAGGAGGAGATCAAGGAAGCCGAGGCGGTGAAGCTCTCCGACCTGCCCGATCCGCAGACCGACGATTCCCGCGTCACCGACACCGCCCACAAGGTGCGGCGCGAGTGGCTGATCGTGGTCGGCGTCTGCACGCATCTCGGCTGCGTGCCGCTCGGCACCAAGCAGGGCGATCCGCGCGGCGAGTACGGCGGCTGGTTCTGCCCCTGCCACGGCTCGCAATACGACACGTCCGGCCGCATCCGCAAAGGTCCGGCGCCCAAGAACCTCGCGGTTCCGGACTACCTCTTCTCGTCCGACACCCTGGTCAAGATCGGCTGAACGCCGCTTCGCTTCTGGAGTTACGCAGCATGGCTTCGCAGCACGGCGCCCAGCCGGTCTTCAACAACAAGGTGATCGCCTGGATCGATCACCGCCTGCCGATCTTCAGCTACATCGAGAAGGAATATCACACCTTCCCGACGCCGCGGAATTTCAACTACTTCTGGAACTTCGGCGCCATCGCCTCGGTGATGCTGGTGCTGATGATCGCCACCGGCATCGTGCTGGCGATGAACTACCAGCCCAACGCCGATCTCGCCTTCAACTCGGTCGAGCGCATCATGCGCGACGTGCCGTCGGGCTGGCTGATCCGCTACATGCACATGACCGGCGCGTCCTTCTTCTTCGCCGCCGTCTACGTCCACATCTTCCGCGGCCTCTACTACGGCTCCTACAAGGCGCCGCGCGAGCTGCTCTGGATCCTGGGCGTGGTCATCCTGCTCCTGATGATGGCGACGGCCTTCATGGGCTACGTGCTGCCGTGGGGCCAGATGAGCTTCTGGGGCGCCACCGTCATCACCAACCTGTTCTCGGCCATCCCGGTGGTCGGCGACTCGATCGTCACCTGGCTGTGGGGCGGCTTCGCCGTCGACAACCCGACGCTCAACCGCTTCTTCGCGCTGCACTACCTGCTGCCGTTCATCATCGTGGCCGTCGTGGCGCTGCACGTCGTGGCGCTGCACGTCCACGGCTCGAACAATCCGCTGGGCATCGACCCGAAGGGTCCGCAGGACACCGTGCCGTTCCATCCCTACTACACGATGAAGGACGGCTTCGGCCTCACGGTCTTCCTGGTCGTCTATGCCTGCTTCGTCTTCTTCGCGCCCAACTCGCTGGGCGAGCCGGTCAACTACGTGCCGGCCAATCCGCTGGTGACGCCGAACGAGATCGTGCCGGAATGGTACCTGCTGCCGTTCTACGCCATCCTGCGCTCGATCCCGGACAAGCTCTTGGGCGTGCTCGCCATGTTCGGATCGATCGCGCTCCTGTTCGTGCTGCCCTGGCTCGACACCAGCCGCGTGCGCTCCTGCACCTTCCGCCCGATCTACAAGTGGTTCGTGTTCGCGCTCGTGATCAACATGCTGATCCTGGGCTATTGCGGCGCGCACTCGCCGGATGCCGCGCTCGACATCGGCATCAAGATCCCGCTGCTCGTCGTGGCGCGGCTCTGCACTGCCTACTACTTCTTCCACTTCCTCCTGCTGCTGCCGATCCTGGGCAAGATCGAACGGCCGCTGCCCCTGCCGCCCAGCATCGCCGACGCGGTGCTCGCGAAGAAGGCCTGACCCGATGCGTAAGTTGATCGTCACCGGCGCTCTCATCGCCGCCGCTCTTGCCTCGGGCACCGCGGCGTTCGCCCAGAGCGAGAACGAGCCCGAGCCCACGGCGCCGCTGCTGCACAAGTCCTGGGGCTTCCAGGGCCCGTTCGGCACCTATGATCGCGCGGCCGCCCAGCGCGGCTTCCAGATCTACCAGACCGTCTGCGCGGCCTGCCATTCGATGAACCTGATGGCCTACCGCAACCTGATGGAGCTCGGCCTCTCCGAGAACCAGGTGAAGGGCATCGCGGCCGAGGTGCAGGTGCCCGATATCGGCGACGACGGCTCGGCCATCGACCGGCCGGCGCGCCCGTCGGACCATTTCAGGAAGCCGTTCGCCAACGAGCTCGCCGCGGCGGCCGCCAACGGCGGCAAGGCGCCGCCCGACCTCAGCGTCATCGTCAAGGCGCGCGAGGGCGGTCCGGACTACGTCTATTCGCTGATGCAGGGCTATGTGCCGTTCGACAAGCTGACGCCCGAGCAGATCAAGAAGGCGAGCCTCACCAAGGACGACAACTACAACAAGTACTTCGCCGGCCACCGCATCGCCATGCCGCCGCCGCTGACGCCGGACAAGGTGCAGTATGTCGACAACACCAAGGCGACGCTGGAGCAGGAAGCCTCCGACGTGGTCGAGTTCCTGGCCTTCGCCTCGGAACCGCATCTCGAGGACCGCAACCGCACCGGTGTGCGCGTCGTCCTCTTCCTGCTGGTGCTCTCGGGCTTCATGTACGCCGTGAAGCGCGCCGTGTGGGCCGACAAGCACTGACCCGATCGCACGTCGATCGAAGCAAAAGGCCGGGCATTGTCCCGGCCTTTTTCATTCGCACCGCGGGCCTCCAGGCCCGCTCGAGAATCACGAGCGGGTCTGGAGCCCGCGGTCCGCATGAGCACTATTCCGACTTGCCGCCGCGGCGATAGACGAGGTTGACGCTGCGCGACTGCTCGCTCGGGTTGGGCTTGGAGAAGGGCATCAGCGGCGGCGCGGCCGGAAAGGCCGAATCGTCGGCGCGCGGCGCGGTGCGGCGAACGGCCATGGTCTCGAGCCAGCTCGCGAGCGTCACCGTCGCGAGCAGGGCCGCAAGTACCATCACGGCGCCAATGAAGAGATGACGCATCCACACCCCTGCGCATCCCTGCCGTCGCTGCCCCACGCCCGACGGCGTCCCCAAAAAAGGCACGCGCTTCGCATCCTGTCTATACCGGCTGGTCTAGGCGCGGCCAGCCGATTTTGCCGCGCGCCGCTGGATGGCTTCGTGGCGGGCGATCAGCTTGCGAGCCCGTTCGATCACTGGAATATCGATCATCTTGCCGTCGACGGAAAACGAGCCGCGACCTTCCGCCGCCGCCTGCGCGTCCGCCTGTATCAGTCGCTGTGCATGAGCGACCTCGTCGGCCCGGGGCGTGAAGGCCTCGTTCAGTGCCGCGACCAGGCCGGGATGGATGCACGTTCCACCAGTGAAACCGAAGCGCTGCGCCCGCTCGGCGCTCTTTCGATAGGCGTCCTTGTCGGAATAGTCGGCGACGGTGCCCAGGATGCCGAACATGTTGAGCCCGTGCGCGAGGGCTGCGAACGCGACCAGGCGCTTGGGCAATTCGAGCGTCTCGTCGCCCGGCACCGAGCCCGTCTCCATGGCGAAATCCTCGCCGCCCAGCATCATGGAGATGAGACGCGGCCCGTGCTCGGCGATGTCGTGGATCTCCGGCAGCGCGCGCGGATGCTCGATCATGGCGCCGAAGCCGATGCCGCCCACCGGCAGCCCGCGCTCCTTCTCCAGTTCGCTCACGGCCTCGTCGAGCAGGCGCAGATGCTGCACGCCCTCGGTCTTGGTGACGAACAGCGCCGACACGCCCGGCCGCACCGCCGCTTCCAGATCGGGAATCGCCATCCGCATCGGCCGGTTGATGCGCACCGCGACATCGGCGCCGTTCGCTGCGACCTTCTTCAGCGTCTCGGGCAACATCGCCCGCGCCTCGGGCTTCTGCGCCGGCTGCACGGAGTCTTCCAGATCCACCAGCACGCAATCCGCGCCGCGCTCATGCGCCTTGTCGATGAACTTGGGCACATTGCCCGGCACGTACAGGAGGGAACGCCAGACGGGCGGGGTGGGGCGGAGTTTGCTCATCAGAATTTGCTCATCATAGGCCTTCGACGACGAAGACCCTGTAGTCGGCGCCGAGGAAGCGATGCTGGACCGCCTCCTGATATGCCGGGCTCCCATAGTAGGCCTTCGCGGCGTCGACAGTCGGGAACTGCAGGATCACCGCGCCCTCGATGGCCGGCCCCTCGAGAACCTCGTGCTTTCCGTACAGAGCGAGCGGCGTCAGGGGATGGCCCTCGGCGGCGGGCCGGGCCTTCTGGCGATAGCGCTCGTATTCCGCCGGGTTTCGCATCTTCTCGCGGGTGAACACCATATAGGCAACCATCGGCCTGCTCCTCCTCGCGTTCACACGGATGTCGGGCGTGTCACTTCTTTCCCGTCGCGATCGTGCCCGCGGCGCAGAGCTTCGCGTACTCCGCCTCGCCCAGCAGCGGCTTCAGCAGCGCCTCGTTGTGCTCGCCGACCTTCGGCGCCGGCGCCTTCAGCGCACCCGGCGTGCCGGACATGCGCGGCACCACGGGATGCGTCGGCAGCTCGCCCATCTGGTCGTCGGGGATCTCGATCAGCGCCTCGCGCTCCAGCACGTAGTCGTCCTGCACGATCTGGCTGATGTCGTAGACCGGCCCGATGGTGACGCCGGCCTCGTCGAAGTATTTCAGGTTCTCGGCCAAGGTCCGCGCGCCCACGAACTCGCCGATCAGGCGGTCGAGCTCGAGGCCGTTCTTCACCCGCTCGATGTTGGTGGCGAAGCGCGGATCCTTCACCAGCTCGGGGCGGCCGATCTTCACGAGCACCCTCTCGGCCATGCCCTGTGTCGAGGCGGAGAGGCAGACATAGCTTCCGTCCTTGGTCCGGTAGACGTTGCGCGGGGCGGCGTTGGTCGAGCGGCTGCCGGTGCGCACCTTCACCTCGCCGGTCAGCTTGTAGTTGGCGGCCTGCGGGCCCAGCATCGAATAGAGCGGGTCGAACAGCGGCAGGTCCATCACCTGGCCCTGGCCGCCGTTCATCTCTATTTCGCGCAACGCAACTAGTACTGCGCCATAGCCGTTGAGCGCCGCCATGCAGTCGGCGAGATACATCGGCGGCAGCACGGGCTCGCGGTCGCCGAAGCCGTTCATGGACGCGAAGCCGGAATAGCCCTCGATCAACGTGCCGAAGCCCGGCTTGTGGCGATAGCGCCCATCCTGGCCCCAGCCCGAGATGCGCACGACGATCAGCTTGGGATTGATCTTGTGCAGCTCGGCCGGCGAGAGCTGCATGTCCTCCAGCACGCCCGGCCGGAAGCTCTCGACCAGGATGGCGGCGGTCTTGGCGAGTTCACGCACGATGGCGCGGCCGGCGTCGGAGCGCAGGTCGAGCGCCACGCTCTTCTTGTTGCGGCTGTAGACGCGCCACGCCGTGTCGACGCCCTTCACCTTCCAGCCGCGCAGCGTGTCGCCTTCCGGCGGCTCGACCTTGATCACCTCGGCGCCGAAGTCGGCGAGCTGCAAGGTCAGGATGTTGCCGGCCACGAGGCGCGACAGATCGACGACGCGCACCCCGTTCAGGGGCCCGCGCGCGTCGGGGGTGAAGGCTTTCTTTGCGGGCTTCTTCATGGTCTTTTGGACCGCGAGCCTCCGGCTCGCTCTTCGTGACATGAGCGAGCCGGAGGCTCGCGGTCCGGAAGACTACCCGACATGCTTCTTGAAGTGCGCCAAGGTCCGCTCCATCGCCTTCTTCGAGGCCGCGGCGTCGTAGGAGCCGCGCTCGTCGCAATGGAAGCCGTGGTCGGCGGGATAGTCGAAGATCTCGACGCCGGGATGGAGCGACCGCAGCTCGTTCACATGCGCCATCGGGATGTGCATGTCCTTGTCGCCGAAATGGAGTTGCGTCGGCACGCCGGGCTTCTCGTTCTTGGCGCCGTGGATGCCGCCGCCGTAATAGCCCGACACCGCATCGGGCTTGAGCCGGGTCGCGGCCAGCCACGAGATCGTGCCGCCCCAGCAATAGCCGGTGACGGCGACCTTCTTCACGCCGCGCCTCTTCAGCTCCTCGATCGCGGCCTCGACGTCCTGCACCGCCTTGTCGGTGAAGCCCGGCGTCATCACGTAGCCCCGGCCCTCGGCGATCGTGTCGGGCGTGTAGCCGAGCTCGATGCCGGGCTTGAGGTGGTCGAAGAACTTCGGGGCCAGCGCCAGGTAGCCGTCGGCGGCGAACGTGTCGGTCACGGCGCGGATGTGATGGTTGACGCCGAAAATCTCCTGGATGACGACGATGCCGCCCTTGGGCGAGCCCTTCGGCATGGCCAGGTACGCGCCGATCTCGCCGGCCTTAGACTTAAGACGGATATCCTCGCCCATGAGAAACCTCCCGGTTGCGGGCGGCAGTGAACATGGTAATGCGGGCCCATTCAACCCTGACGCCTGCAGAGCGAGACCATGTACATTCCCGAGCACTTCAAGGCGACCGAGGCGACCGGCCGCGAGATCATGAAGGCCCATGGCTGGGCGCTGCTGGTCACGGCCGACGGCGACGGCGCGCCCTTCTGCACCCATCTCGCGCTGGTCTGGGAGGATGACGGCACCCCGCACGGCAGCCTGCTGGGCCACATCGCGCGCGCCAACCAGCATTGGCGGCTGTTCGCCAGCAAGGCGCCGTCGCTCGCGATCTTCTGGGGCCCGCACGCCTATGTCTCGCCGACCTGGTACACGCCCGGCCCCAAGGTGCCGACCTGGAACTACGTGACCGTCCACGCCTACGGCCGCCCCGAGATCCTGGAGGCGACGCCGCAGGCGCTGATGGTGCTGACCAAGCTCGCCGCGATCTACGAGGGCAGCGGCGCCGACGCCTGGGGCCTGGGCCGCCTGCCGCCCGGCAACGCCGCCGAGCAGACCAAGCACATCGTCTGCTTCCGCATGAAGCTCGACCGCATCGAGAGCAAGACCAAGCTGAGCCAAAATCGCGAGCTGGAGGACCGGCATCGCGTGATCGCCAAGCTCGAGGCGGCGGAGAGCGACGATGCGCAGGCGACGGCGGCGTGGATGAAGAAGGTGTTGCCTTAGCGAAAGCCCTCATGTCCCTCTCCGCCCACGCAGTGGGGGGAGAGGCTAGGAGAGGTGGGTCATGCCTCGATGCTGAGAGCACGAGCAATCCCGGTCCAGCAGTATCGGTAGAACTATTTTTTCCTAAACAACCCGTGTAGCCTATCCTCCGATGGCACTACCGGGGGACCGATGCTTGAACTCACAATCGGCGTGTTCAGGACTGTCGGCGGACTGATCTTCTTTCTCGTCGTCATTGGATCGGCTCTTCAGGGGCTGGCCATTGGGCGATTGCTCGACTACGGCACGCGATCAAGCGCAGGCGCGATTATCGGCTTTCTTGTAGGAGGCGGCGTTGGGTTTGTTGTCGCCTCTTGGATTTTTGGGATCGTGCACCTGCTCATTTCCTTGAACGATCAATCGGAGAAAATGGTTGTTCTGCAGCAGCGCCTCTTGGAAGTACTCGAGCGCGCTTACCCTCGCTCCAGCGCCAATACGTCTGTGTCCGAACTGCATGAGGCCGTAGCGGGAGTTGCTGATACTCCATCCGTTTCAGAGGTAAATCCCGAGAGCTGGCGGCAACGCTTTCTGCTGTTGCCGGTTGACCAATCGCTCGAAGTAAATGGTCTTGTTGTCTGGAAGCTCCAAGAACCAGGAGGAAAAATCTACTTCTCCGGCGATCGTATCTATTATTCCCTAGATGAGCTGCTGGGGAGCTACAAAATTACGTAGGATTAAAAGCCAAATTCTTGGCGTTAACCTGAAGAACAGAAGATGTTGCCCAGAGATGTGAACTCGATCGACGCCGCCTACCTGATTGGACTCCCGTCTCACGGACCAAGCGAGTCTAGGCGCGTCGAATACAAGAGCCAATTCAGGGACGATAAGAAGAACGGACTTGACAGAGATACCTTCAGAAAGGACGTGTCGGCTTTTGCGAATACTGAAGGTGGCGACTTAGTTATTGGTGTTGTCGAAAAAGGTGGCAGCCCTGTGTCTGTTCTGGGCGTTGAACTAGCCGACGGACTGTCTGCGCATCAGACAAAGGAGATGCTGGATCAAGTTCTGCTCGATCTGCAGCCGCGACTTACTGGCTATCAGATCATCCATCAGGAAGTCAGCGCAGGACGACACGTGTTTTTGGTGCGCGTTCCCCAGAGTTTTCGCGCGCCGCACAGCATCGGTAGCGGTAAGGGTTTCTATTACAGAACCAATTCGGGCAGAGACCCAATGAACGTAGATCAGGTACGTGAGGCATTCCTCAACAGCGCGGGACTTGAGTCTCAACTCGAGGCGTTCCGCAATAAACGAGTTAGCTTGATTGAAAGTGCGCCGCCTTTGCCACTGGCTGGTGGTGGACCACTAGTCGTTTTGCACGTGCTGCCAGTGGTTGGCGCATCTCGTCGCGTCGTGGTTGATGTGATCCGGGATAAGGATGTTCTGTTGGGCGACGATCCTCCTGGTTTCCGGAATGCGTTCGCGGCGATGAACTTCGACGGGTGCTATATGGCCATAGGCTCAATTTCGCGGCCGCCTTTCTTGGGCTACGCGCAGTGGTTCAGAAATGGGTTTCGAGAAATCGTCTGGGTGCGTCGATCGCCTCCCTATCAAGGAGGTACTGACGAAGATCGTCTACTATTCGAGGAGGATTTGTTCGCGCGACATGTCGTAGCCGCCGTAGATCAATCTGTTAAGCAGCTACGTGCGCTAGATGTCCCTTACCCCTTCTACGTTGCTGTGTCCGTGGTGAAGTGCAAGGACTATGTACTGGGCTTTTCGCGTCCGGAGGGGGCCGGAGTCGTCATGCATAGACAGGGTGGGTTGAAATCCCCACAGGATAGATACGATTTGCTTGAATGCTTGGTCGAGTCAGAAGCGACCAATATTCCTGCTGTTCTGAAGCCCTCATTCGACCAATTCGCACAGGCTTTTGGTTTCGCCGATTCGATAAACTATGATGCAAAGGGGTGCTGGAAACACGGATCGGGCGCTTCTCCGCGCCGCTAGATCGTGAGCCACTGATCTATGTCGGCGGCTTGATTGGAGGAAGGTACCAGCGCTGACTACCACTGAAGGAGCATCCCTATGATCGGCCCCAAGCCATCCGTTCATCCGGGCGAAATCCTGCGCGAGGAATTCCTGGTCCCGCTCGGCCTCACGCCCTATGCCCTGGCGGCGTCCTGCTACGTGCCGCGCACGCGGTTCGAGCGCCTGGCGCGGGAGGAGACGCCTGTCACGGCCGACACGGCCCTGCGGCTCGGCCGCTACTTCGGCACCGGGCCTGAGTTCTGGATGAACCTGCAGACGGCCTTCGACCTTGCGGCCGCCGACAGCAAGGCGATCCACAAGATCGCGCCGCGCCGTGCCGCGTAGCCGACATACCCTTCCATTGATCAGAATGCGGGAGCGGACGGCGCGAGGGTTATGGTGCGCCGACATTCGGCGATGGCCCCCTTCAGTCCTGTCAGCAACCACAAGAGGCCCCTTAAATTCCGTACCCAAAACATGAGGCTCCTCTATATGTGGTAGGGCGACGGTCAAATCCTGATCTGCCGCCCGATCTCGACCACCGGGTCGCCGGGAAGCGCCAGCACATCGCTCACGTGGGCGGCGTTGCGCTCCATCACGGTGAACAGGCTCTGCTGCCAGGCCGGCAGCGTCGAGCCCGTCTCGGCGCGCAGCACGCGATTGTGGCCGACATAGAAGACGACCTCGTCGAGATCGAGCGAGCAACCGTCCGCCTTGGCCTTTTCCAGCAGGCGCGGGATGTGCGGGCGTTCCATGAAGCCGTAGCGCGCGTGCAGCGCCGTCTCGGGCGACAGCCGCTCAGAAGTGTCGGTATGCGTCACGGGGCGTTTCCTTCGCGCGGTAGAGCGCAGGGCGGGCGCCGACGTTGGCTTGCCCCTTGCGTAGTGACGGCAAGGCAGGTAAACGCGCCGTCCTTCGGAGCGAAAGGAGGGTGTCATGTCACGCAAGCACGAACTCGACGGCGGCACCGAGACGATGAGCAAGCGCCGGAAGGGCTTTCAATTCCGAAACCCGCGTTAAGCGCGGTCTCAGGGTCGTCCACGGCGACAAGGAGCTGGTCGAGAAGCTCGGCCGCAACGACCCGTGCCCTTGCGGCTCCGGCCACCGGTTTCAAGGCCTGCTGCCGGGGCAGCGACGGCTTTCATCGACCGGGATTACTACACGCGGTGAGGACCGCAGGTGGAAGGCGGACGTTGCCTCTCCGTCATTCTGTGCGCAGTTGAGTCGCCGTTTCGCCGTCAGGGCGGCAGTTCCTCAGGTCCATTGATCATAATGAAGGTTTGGGCCCGGCTGCGCCTAGTGTGCGCGCATGAGCACATATCCCCTCAACTTTGGCTGGGACGATGCGTCCGACCAGCCCGACACAAGCACACAAGTCGCCCAGGCCCCCAGCCATGGCCTGGACAACGAACTCAAGGCCGTCGAACTGGATAGCGACACTTGGTATCCAATCGGTGAGCTTCCCAACCACAGCCAGCGCAAAGGAAAGCCGTCCCGGATATGGTGGAAACTCGCGAAACCGTCACCGAAAGGCGGCTTCACGCGACAGAGCCGTTCTATCGAAACCGGGAATCCGATGAAAATTAGAACTACAACTATAGGTAGGTAGTTCTGATGTCCGACAATGATAGATTGTCGGCCAGTTCAACGAGGGCAAGCGCCATGCTGCGATCTCCACGGGCCACGGCTTCGGTTTGCGCGGCGCTGATGGTGTGCCTGGCTCTGGCGCTGCCGTGTTCGGCGCAAGCGCAAACGCCGATGTCGCCGCGTGAGCGGATCACGACGTTGATCGAGATCCTTCGGGCGACGCCGGCAGAGTCCACTTACAGAGCCCAGTCTCTCCTGCTCGACCTGATGCATGAACTCGATCCAAAGAACGTCGACGAGAAGCTTGTCGACGGTCTCATTTCCATGATCGACGATCAGCGTCTTCGCTCTGATGCCATGTTGGCCCTGAGAGTGATCGACAAGCAGGAGGTGACGCGAAAGGCCGTCCCCAAGCTCCTGGAGATCTTGCCCGAGGAAGACTGCAAAGCTTACGCAAACCGCGATATCGGGGGTGGGTCCGTCGCGCATTTTGCACGCTTGATCCTGCACGATATGGCCGTTCAAGGGCGAACATGGAGTGACGACGAAATAGTGCCCTGTTCACCGAAAGCCCTGCCGCGATGAAGCGCCTTTCTTTCCTCTCTCTCATCGTGCTGGCGATTTTGCAGGCTACGGGGGCAGTCGCGCAGACACGGTCGGAACAACCCTACCGAGTCTCGATCATCATGGATCTCGTTCGCATGGTTACGCCGGCATCGCACACACGAGAGCTGGCCGACGCGCTCCTGCTCGACTATGTGCGCGCCCTGGATCCGAAGGACGCCAATGAAGGCCTGATCGACGACTTGATCTTCCTGCTCAAGGACGAGGCCTTCCGGGATATCGCAGCGCGTTGCCTGCAGCACCTCGATCGCCTGCCGATGGCTCGCAAGGCTATCCCGACGTTGCTGATGCTCCTGCCTGAGGAAACCTGCCTGGGCGTCGCCGGTGGCACGCATTGGTCGCGCCTCGGTCCGCCGGCAGCCAAATCCATCCGGCAGGTCCTCACCGATATGAAAGTCGATGGCCGGGACTGGACGTCGGTGGAGCGGCGCTGCGATTTGTTCCCGTCCAAGTGAGCCGCGCAGCCGCCCTAGTCGATCACCGCCATCGCATCCATCTCGAACAGCCAGGTGGGCTGGGCCAGCCGCGGCACGTAGATGAAGGTCGAGACCGGCGGGTTGGCCTTGTCGATGTAGCGGTCGCGGATGATGCGGTAGTTGGCGCGCACCTCGTAGGTCACGGTCTCGACGCAGTAATTGTTGATCTTCACCAGGTTCTTGAAGCTCGCGCCCACGCCTTCGAGCGCGCGGCCGAGATTCTGGAAGA
>DATJWN010000177.1:0-4289 GCA_035501235.1 Reyranella sp. | reverse complement strand
GTCGACGAGCGCGGCGACGGCGAGGTCGCCGATACTCCCGTCGTCCTCGCGAACGCGGGGACCCAGCGGCGTTTCATGCGCCACGAAAGACGCTGGGCTCCCGCCTTCGCGGGAGCGACGGGGAACCTGAGCAAGGTTGGTCAGGACTGTCATCACCAGCTCCTGAACCGTGCCGGCGGCGCATACAGTCCGCCCGACCATTCGACCAGGTCGGCCATGCTCTTCGCCGCCAGCAGCGAGCGCGTGGCGTCGGCGCGATGCACGCCGAGGTCCTCGGGCAGCGCGATCAGGCCGTCGCTGCGCATCTGGCGCGTGGTGGCCGGGTCGTGCCGCATGCCGATGGGCGTGACGCCCGCCACGGCGGCGATCATCCGGCGGCGCTCTTCCAGCGAGCGCGCCTTGTAGAGATAGGCGATGCCTTCCTCGGTCAGCACGTGGGTCACGTCGTCGCCGTAGATCATCACCGGGGCGAGCGGCATGCCGCTGTCCTTCGCCACCTGCACGGCATCCATCGATTCGACGAAGGTCGGCTTGCCGCCGGCCTGGAAGGTCTCGACCATCTGCACCACGAGCTTGCGGCCCCGCGCGAGCGGATCGTCGGTCTCGATCAGGTCGAGCCAGGCGGGCGTGGCGTGGCGGCGGCCGCCGGGGTTGTGGCCCATGTTGGGGGCGCCGCCGAAGCCGGAGAGACGGCCACGCGTGACGGTGGACGAGTGGCCGTCGCCGTCGATCTGCAACGTGGAGCCGATGAAGAGGTCCACCGCGTACTGGCCGGCGAGCTGGCAGAAGGCGCGGTTCGAGCGCATGGCGCCGTCGGTGCCGGTGAAGAAGACGTCGGGCCGGGCGGCCACGTAGTCCTCCATGCCGAGTTCGCTGCCGAAGCTGTGCACGCTCTCGACCCAGCCCGATTCGATGGCGGGAATGAGCGTGGGATGCGGGTTCAGCGTCCAGTACTTGCAGATCTTGCCCTTCAGGCCGAGCGATTCGCCGTAGGTCGGCAGGATCAGCTCGATGGCGGCCGTGTTGAAGCCGATGCCATGGTTGAGCGATTGCACCTGGTGGCGCTCGTAGATGCCGCGGATCGCCATCATCGCCATCAGGATATGGACGGGCTTGATGAGGCGCGGGTCGCGCGTGAAGAGGGGTTCGCAGAAGAAGGGCTTGTCGGCCTGCACGACGTAGTCGATCCACGAGCCCGGGATATCCACGCGCGGCAGGTCGGCGGGGTCGTCGACGATCTCGTTGACCTGGGCGATGACGATGCCGTCGCGGAAGGCCGCCGCCTCGACCAGTGCCGGCGTGTCTTCGGTGCTGGCGCCGGTGTAGAGGTTGCCGGCGCGGTCGGCCTTGTAGCCGGCCACCAGCACGATGTGCGGCGTGAGGTCCACGTACAGCCGGGCGTACAGCTCGATATAGGTATGAATGGCGCCGACCTCCAGCATCCCGTCTTCCAGGAACTGCGAGATGCGCACGCTCTGCGTGCCGGCGTAGGCGAAGTCGAGCTTGCGGGCGACGCCGCGTTCGAACAGGTCCAGGTGCTCCACGCGGCTCACGCTGGGGATGATCATGTGCAGGCCGTGCACGCGCTCCGGCGCCACGGCAGCCAGCGCGCGAGACAGGAAGTCGGCCTGTTTCTGGTTGTTGCCTTCGAGCACGACGCGGTCGCCCGGGGCGGCGATGGCTTCGAGGAACGGCACGATGTCCGCCGTCGGGATCACCTTGCCGCTGGCGATCTTGCCGCCGAGGGCCTGGCGGCGGCGCTTCTCTGCGCGGCGCGTGTCCCATTGTCGTTGCGGGATGGGGTTGAGCATTGCGTCTCCGGTGTGCTGCGGGTCCGTGGGTCGGTATGGGGAAGATAGGACCGCCGCGCCACCGGAACAATGAACGCCGCTGTCGGACCGTTACGCCGGGCGTAAATGACGGAGCCGCCACGATTAACCTGAGCGTAATGATCGCGGTGCCCGGTTCATTGATGCCGGGCGGCCGGCTTCATAGAGTGGCTTCATGCCGGACCGCGATCAGACCCTGATTGCCCGGCTGTCCAAACAGGCGGAACCAGAACAAAAGCAGCTTGCGCCGCCGGGGCCACATTTCAAAAAGCCGTCCAGGAGACAACACCATGATCATCTACGGAACCGCCCTGCTGGCGATCTGCCACCTCGTCGGCCTCTATCTCGGCGACCTGCTCGGGGCGGCGATCGGCGTCAAGGCCAACGTCGGCGGGGTGGGCATCGCCATGCTGCTGCTGATCACCATCCGGCTCTGGCTGCACGACCGGGGCCTGCTGCCCAGGGAGACCGAGGCCGGCGTGGGCTTCTGGGGCGCGATGTACATCCCGGTAGTGGTGGCGATGGCGGCCCAGCAGAACGTGGTGGCGGCCCTGCGCGGCGGCCCGGTCGCGCTGATCTCCGCCGTGCTGGCTGCGGCGGCCTGTGCCTGCTGCATCGCCCTGCTCAGCCGTACCGGCGACCACGAACCCTTGCCTCCGCTGCCGGAGGAACTGACCGACGAGCCCGAAAGCGTGCGCATGTCGGCCAGCCATTGACCGGCAGCATTAGCAGATCAAAACCAGAATCAGGAGACAAGTCATGACCCAATCGTTTTCCCATATGTTCGAGAACGTGCTGCTGCACAACGGCCTCGTCACGGCATTCGCCACGGTCGGCATCGTGATGTGGGTGTCGTCGCAGCTCTCGCGCCGCCTGACGAAGGGCCGGCTGCACGCCTCGGCCATCGCCATCATGATCGGCCTCGGGCTGGCGTACTACGGCGGCGTGGTCACCGGCAAGGAAAAGGGCATGGCCGACTTCGCGCTCTTCTCGGGCATCGGCCTGATGGGCGGCGCCATGCTGCGCGACTTCGCCATCGTGGCGACGGCCTTCGAGGTGCAGGTGCGCGAGGCGCGCAAGGCGGGGCTGGTGGGCGCGGTGTCGCTGCTGCTGGGCACGATCATTCCGTTCGTTGTCGGCGCCTGCGTGGCGCGCGCCTTCGGCTACAACGATGCCATCAGCATGACGACCATCGGCGCGGGCGCGGTGACGTATATCGTCGGGCCGGTGACCGGCGCGGCGCTGGGGGCCAGCTCGGACGTGATCGCGCTGTCGATTGCGACGGGCCTGGTCAAGGCGATCATCGTGATGGTGGGCACGCCGTTCGCGGCGGGGTTCCTGGGGCTGAACAATCCGCGCGCGGCGATGGTGTTCGGCGGTCTGGCGGGGACGGTGAGCGGGGTGTCGGCGGGGTTGGCGGCGACGGATCGGCGGCTGGTGCCCTATGGGGCGCTGGTGGCGACGTTTCACACCGGGCTGGGCTGTCTGCTGGGGCCGTCGGTGTTGTATCTGGCGACCAAGGCGATCGTGGGGTGAGGGGCTCGCCGGAACCTGCGACACCAGTTTCTCGTTCCGGCATCAGTTCCACAAACCGCAAGCATCCCGCCCTCCGGTTCTCGGACTGGCGCGAAATCCCCCGAAGTCACCAGCAATCCCTCTCCTGCTCAAGGCGCCGGTTGGCGCCTGCTCGTGCTTGCTGACCACGACAAGACCCGGCGGAGCGCTGTCGCAAAAGGGATAGTTCAAGACATGCCTGGGAAAGCGGAAAGTTGCGGGAGGCCAGATGATTCACTCCATTCCCAATACTCGCAATTCATCCCGGAGCTCCATCACCATGAACTTCCTCGACGGTCACCTGTATCCCGAGAACCAGCAGCCGCTGATCATCACGGCCGCTCCCTACGCGCCGGGCTGGATCCCGTCGGACTTCCCGGAAGACATCCCGGTCACCATGAAGGATCAGATCCAGAAGGCGGTGGATTGCTATGAAGCCGGGGCGCGAGTGCTGCATCTGCATGTGCGCGAAGAAGACGGCAAGGGCAGCAAGCGCCTGTCCAAGTTCAACGAGCTGATTGCAGGGGTGCGCGAAGCCTGCCCGGAGATGGTGATTCAGGTGGGCGGCTCCATCAGCTTCGCGCCTGAAGAGGGTCAGGATGCCAAATGGCTCGACGATGACACGCGGCATATGCTGGCCGAGCTCGATCCGAAGCCGGACCAGGTGACGGTGACCGTCAACACGACGCAGATGAACGTGACGGAGCACGCTGGCCTGGATGACTTCAAGGGCGTTTCGCGGGGATTCCCGCACCTCTACAAGACCTACAAGGACATGGTCGTGCCCTCGAATCCGAGCTGGGCCGAGGAGCACATTCGCCGCCTGAGTGCCGCGGGCATCCAGAGCGAGTTCCAGTGCTACAACATCAACAGCTTTGAAACGATCGAGCGGATGATTCGCCGCGG
>DATJWN010000176.1:0-21283 GCA_035501235.1 Reyranella sp. | reverse complement strand
GCACGGCCCAGGAACCGGTGAGGCTGACGAACGAGCCGACGCCGCCCGTGATCGGGTCGAGCCACAGCGTGTTGAGCAGCAGCACCGCGCCCTCGAACTGCGTTTGGCTGAGCTTGCCGTCGGCGACGAAGTTCTGGACGGTGAGGATGCTGCGGCCGAGCCCGATGCCGCCCACCGCATCGAGCACGGTGTAATAGACGAAGAAGACGAAGATCGCGGCCCGCGCGAGCCAAGCCAGCAGCCAGGCGGCCGGACCGTCGTCGCGGCCGATGCCCGCGACGGTCAGCCAGAGACCGACGGACACGAGGCCAACGACCGGCGTCTGGATCATGTGGAGCGTGAGCCACCAGTTCGGGCCGAAATAGGCGAGTGCCCAGAACTTCGGATCGTGTCCGTGGGCGTGAGAGAGATACTCGAACATGCCCGGTTGGCCGGTGAAGCCTGACGGATGGAAGAGCTCCATCGTCGCCAGGATGGCAGGCGCGATGACAAGGCAGACCCACCACAGGATCCGCGTCACGAGGTCGTTTGCCGGCATCGGTAGTCCCCCCGGGCGAACGATGATCGCCTCAACACCGCTTGCCAAGCGGCTTCGGAGGCCCCAACTCTTGCACCATGAGCGGGCCCTCCTTCTGTCTCCTGCCTCACCGCGGCGTCGTGGCCGTCGCGGGCGAGGATCGCATCCCCTTCCTGCAAGGGCTGGTCTCCAACGACGTCACCAAGGTGGCGCCGACCAAGGCGATCTGGGCCGCGCTGCTGACGCCGCAGGGCCGGTTCCTGAACGACATGTTCGTGGTCGATGCGGGCTTCAAGACGCTGCTGCTCGAGACCGAGCGCGATCGCGCCCCCGCCCTCGCCAAGAAGCTCGCGCTCTACAAGCTGCGCTCCAAGGTGACGATCGAGGATCGCAGCGCCGCGATGGATGTCGCCGCCGTGTTCGGTCCGGGCGCCGAGAAGTGCAACGCGGTGCCGGGCGCGCTCTCCTTCATCGATCCGCGTTTGCCGGCGCTCGGCGTGCGCGTGCTGCTGCCGGCCGGCGAGGCGGCCAAGCGGCTCGGCCTGCCCGAGGCGCCGCTTGCCGAATACGAGGCGCTGCGCCTGTCGCTCGGCGTGCCGGACGGCAGCCGCGACCTGCCCGTCGAGAAGGCGCTGCTGCTCGAGAGCGGTTTCGATGAGCTGCACGGGATCGATTGGCAAAAGGGCTGCTACATGGGCCAGGAGCTGACGGCCCGCACCAAGTATCGCGGCCTGGTGCGCAAGCGCCTGTTTCCGGTGAAGGTCGAGGGCCCGCTGCCCGCGCCCGGTACGCTGATCGAACGCGACGGGCAGGAAGTGGGCGAGATCCGTTCCGGCGCCGGCGACCGCGCCATCGCGATGCTGCGGCTGGAGGCTCTCACCGCGGACGCGCTGACCGCCGATCAGGCCCGGATCGTGCCGCAAAAGCCGGACTGGATGCGCCTGCCGGAGTAGCTTTTCCGTAGCATTGTCGCCCGCCCGCGGCGGGCCTATGGTCCACCCCGCATTGCGCGGGAGTGTCCCTTGAAGCTCATCAATCCCAATCCGTTCACCACCCGGCCGGAGATCGTCGGCACGTTCGGCGTCGTGACCTCGACCCACTGGATCGCCACCGCGGTCGGCATGGGCATCCTGGAGCGCGGCGGCAACGCCTTCGACGCGGCGGTGGCGACCGCCTTCACCCTGCAGGTCTGCGAGCCGCATCTCTGCGGCCCTGGCGGCGACGCGCCGCTGATCTTCAACGCGGTGAAGACGGGCAAGACACAGGTGATGTGCGGCCAGGGCGTGATGCCGGCGCTCGCCACCATCGATCATTTCCGCAAGCTCGGCCTCGACCTCATTCCCGGCACGGGCCTGCTGCCCGCCGCAGTGCCCGGCACTTTCGATGCCTACATGCTGATGCTGCGCGACTACGGCACGATGAGTGTCGCCGACGTCCTCGCCCCCGCCATCGGCTACTACATGACCGGCTATCCGCTGGTCGAGCGCGCTTCGGCCACGATCGACACGGTGAAGGAGAACTTCCGCGACAACTGGCCGACCTCGGCTGCGGTCTATCTCCCCGGCAACAAGGTGCCGAAGCCCGCCTCGCTGTTCTGCAATCCCGCGGCAGGCAACACCTACCTGCGCATCATCAAGGAGGCCGAAGCCGGCGGCGGCAATCGCGAGACGGTGATCGAGCGCGCGCGCAAGGTCTGGAGCCAGGGCTTCGTCGCTGAGGCGATCGACCGCTTCTACACGCACCAGGAGCTGATGGACGTCTCGGGCAAGCGCAACAAGGGCCTGCTGCGCGGCGACGACATGGCGAAGTGGCAGGCGACCGTCGAGGATCCGGTCACCTATCAATATGGCCGCTACACGGTCTGCAAGGCGGGGCCGTGGGCGCAGAGCCCGGTCACGCTGCAGCAGCTCGCGCTGCTGAAGGGCTTCAACCTCGACGGCGCCGACCCGACCTCACCCGACTTCATCCACACCATCGTCGAGGCGAGCAAGCTCGCCTTCGCCGACCGCGAGGCCTTCTACGGCGACCCGAAGTTCGTCGACGTGCCGATGCAGACTTTGCTCAGCGACGCCTACAATTCAGACCGCCGCAAGCTGATCGATCCCGCCAAGGCCTCGCTCGACCAGCGGCCGGGCAAGGTCGAGGGTTATGGTGGCGTGGTGAAGCTGCGTCGTGCCGACGGCGCGCGTGCCGCCGTGGCGGCGAGCGGCGCCGGCGAGCCGACCGTGGGCCGCATGGGCCAGATGAGCGGCGACACCGTCCACTTCGATATCGTCGACAAGCACGGCAACATGGTCTCGGCCACGCCGTCTGGCGGCTGGCTGCACGGCTCGCCCGTGGTGCCCGAGCTCGGCTTCCCGGTCGGCACGCGCGGCCAGATCTGCTGGCTCGAGGAAGGCCAGCCCTCCTCGCTGGCGCCCGGCAAGCGGCCGCGCACGACCCTCACGCCCACCCTCGCCCATCGCGACGGCGAGCCATACATGGTCTGGGGGTCGCCCGGCGGCGACCAGCAGGAGCAATGGATCACGCAAATGTTCCTGCGCCACGTCCATTGCGGCATGAACCTGCAGGAGGCGATCGATGCGCCGGCCTGGCACTCCGAGCACTTCCCCTCGTCTTTCTGGCCGCGGACGGCGCGTCCGGGCGTGCTGGTGCTGGAAGGCCGGGTGCCGGCCGAAACGGTCCAGGAATTGCGTAAGCGCGGCCATGAGGTCGAGATGAACGACGACTGGTCCGAAGGCCGCCTGACCGCCGCCAGCCGCGAGGATCCGTGGCGCAAGGCTGCCGCCAATCCGCGCGGCATGCAGGGCTACGCCGCAGGCCGCTAATTGCGAGATGACTTGGTCGATCATCTTCCGGGAGCGCGATAGCGGCCGCATCGCCATCGCCGTCGCGACCAAGTTCTTCGCCGTGGGTGCCCGCGTGCCCTATGTCGAGCCGCAAAAGGGCGCCATCTGCACCCAGGCGCTCCTCAACCCGCTCTACGGGCGCGATGGCCTCAGCCTGATCCGCGAGGGCGTGGGCGCCCAGGACATCGTGCGCCTCCTCACCAGCCGCGATGCCGGCCGCAACCATCGCCAGCTCCATGTGCTGTGCGCCGACGGCACGTTCGCCGCCCATACCGGCAGCGAGTGCGTGCCCTGGTGCGGGCACTGGGTCGGCGATGATTTCTCCGTCGCAGGCAACATGCTCGCAGGGCCCCAGGTCGTGTCCGAGACCGTACGCTTCTTCCGCGAGAACAGCGCGATGCCGCTGCCGCGCCGCCTGATCAATGCGCTCAAGGCCGGCGAGAAGGTCGGCGGAGACAAGCGCGGCAAGCAGTCGGCGGCGCTGGTGATCTACGGGCAGGACGAATATTCCGAGCTCGATCTCAGGGTCGACGACCATGTCGAGCCACTGCTCGAGCTCGCCCGTCTCGAAGCCGCGAGCCGCGAGCGCTGGACGCACTTCCGCGGCTTCCTTGCCACGCGCGGGAACCCGGCCGGCGTCTTCGATCGCGCCATCATCGACGCTTCCATCGAACAGAACCTGGCGGAGCACGCCAAAGCCGCCGAATGACGATGCCCCTGTTGGAGCTGAAGCGGCTTTCGGTCAGCTTCGCCACGGACGACGGCACCGTTCGTGCCGTCGACGGCATCGACCTCGCCCTCGATCGCGGTCGCACGCTGGGGCTGGTGGGCGAGTCGGGCTGCGGCAAGAGCGTGACATCGCTCGCCGTGATGGGCTTGTTGCCGCCGGAGAATTCCAAGGTGAGCGGCCAGGTGCAGTTCGAGGGCCGCGATCTCCTGAGCGTCGCGCCGCACGAATTGCGCGACCTGCGCGGGGCGCGGCTCGCCATGATCTTCCAGGAGCCGATGACGTCGCTCAATCCCGCCTACACGATCGGCAACCAGATCGTGGAGGCAATCCAGCGGCATCAGAAGCTCAGTGCGGCCGAAGCCAAGGCGCGCGCCATCGACGTGCTGCGGCTGGTCCACATCCCGAGCCCGGAGAAGCGTTTCGACGATTATCCGCACAAGCTCTCCGGCGGCATGCGCCAGCGTGCCATGATCGCCATGGCGCTGGCCTGCGGCCCGCAGCTCCTGATCGCCGACGAGCCGACGACAGCGCTCGACGTCACCATCCAGGCGCAGATCCTCGACCTTATGCGAGGGCTCCGGCGCGACACCGGCACCGCCATCATCCTGATCACGCACGATCTCGGAGTCGTGGCCGAGATGGCTGACGACGTGGCTGTCATGTATGCGGGCCAGATCGTGGAGCGCGCGCCCGTGGCGACGCTGTTCGCGCGCCCCGAGCACCCCTATACAGTGGGCCTGCTGGGCTCGATCCCGCGCCTCGACGAGAAGCGCGAACGCCTGCCGTCGATCGAAGGCCGCGTGCCCGACATGGCGCATCCGCCCGAAGGCTGTCGCTTCGCCGACCGTTGTCCTTTCGTCGAACCGGCCTGCCGCGCCGAGGTGCCTGCCTTGCGCGAGGTCGCATCCGGCCATCTCAGCCGCTGCCGCCGCGCCCCGCTGCATCAGGTGCTCACATGATGCTCTTCGTCGAGCGGGGCTTTCAGCCATGAGCCTCCTTGAAGTCGAAGGGCTCACGAAGCACTTCATGGTGAAGGGCGGCGTGTTCGGCCGGCCCTCGGGATATGTGCGCGCCGTCGACGGCGTCGACTTCTATCTGAGCGAAGGAGAAACGCTCGCCATCGTGGGCGAGTCGGGGTGCGGCAAGTCCACCGTCGGCCGCCTGGTGTTGCGGCTGCTCGAACCCAGCGCGGGCAAGGTCCACTTCGAGGGCGACGATCTCCTCGCCCTCGACCAGGACCAGATGCGCGCACGGCGGCGACGGCTGCAGATCATCTTCCAGGATCCCTATGCCTCGCTCAATCCGCGCATGACGGTCGGCGCCATGCTGGGCGAGCCGCTGCAGCTGCACCGGCTGGTCGGCAACGAGGCACAACGCCGGGCGCGCGTCGCCGAGCTGCTGGAGCTGGTCGGCCTGCGGCCCGATCAGGCGCGCCGCTATCCGCACGAATTCTCGGGCGGCCAACGCCAGAGAATCGCGATTGCGCGCGCACTCGCCGTCGAGCCGCGCCTGATCGTGGCCGACGAGCCCGTGTCGGCGCTCGACGTCTCGATCCAGGCGCAGGTCATCAACCTGATGCAATCCCTGCAGAGGCGCTTCGGGCTCGCCTACATCTTCATCAGCCACGATCTCGCGGTCGTGAAGCACATCGCCGACCGCATCGCCGTAATGTATCTCGGCAAGATCGTGGAGACCGCGACGACCGACGAGCTGTTCCGAAATCCGCGCCATCCCTACACGCGCGCGCTGCTGTCGGCCGTGCCCCTGCCCGATCCGACGGCGGTGCGCGAGCGCGCGCTGCTGGAGGGCGACATCCCGAGCGCCATGAACCCGCCTGACGGCTGCCGCTTCCACACGCGCTGCCGCTTCGCCAGGGAAAGCTGCCGCCGCGACGTGCCGGCGCTGGTCGACCGGGCGGGCCACGCCACCGCCTGCCCGTGGTGGCCCGAGTTCCCGCCGCCGACCGCGATCGTCGAAGCGGCGCGCGGCGAGCAGGATCGCATCAGACTAGACCGCCTTCAGGCGGCATTCGTATCCCAGGAGGCAACATGAGAAGACTGGCCCTGTCGTTCGCGTTCTCGCTCCTCATGGCAGGCGGCGCGTTCGCCCAGACGAATCTGCGCATCGGGCTCGCCGAGGATCCCGACGTGCTCGACCCGACCCTGGCGCGCACCTATGTCGGCCGCATCGTCTTTGCCTCGCTGTGCGACAAGCTCTTCGACATCGACGAGAACCTGAAGATCGTGCCGCAGCTCGCGCTCAGCCACGAGACTTCGGCCGACGGCAAGACCGTCATCATCAAGCTTCGGCCCAACGTGAAGTTCCACGATGGCGAGCCGTTCGACGCCGCGGCCGCCAAGTTCAGCCTAGATCGTCACCTCACCCTGACCGGTTCGGTGCGCAAGCCCGAGCTGAGTTCGCTCGAATCGGTCGACGTGGTCGATCCGCTGACGATCAAGCTCAATCTCAAGGCACCTTTCTCGCCGCTGATGGCCCAGCTCACCGATCGCGCCGGCATGATGATGGCGCCCAAGGCCACCGCGGAGGCGGGCGACAAGTTCGGCCTGCATCCGGTCTGTGCCGGCCCCTACAAGTTCGTCGAGCGCGTACCGCAGGATCGCATCGTCGTCGAGAAGTTCGCCGACTATTGGGACAAGGATCATGTCTTCATCGACAAGATCACCTACCAGCCGATCGTCGACGGCACGGTGCGGCTGGCCAACCTCCGTTCCGGCAGCCTCGACCTGATCGAGCGCGTGCTGGCGACCGACATCAAGACGGTGCGCGACGATCCCAAGCTCAAGCTCAGCAAGGCGGTATCGCTGGGCTATCTCGGCCTGATGGAGAATGTCGGGAACGGCCCCAAGGCCGACACGCCCTTCGGCAAGGATGCCCGGGTGCGCCAGGCGCTCGAGCTCAGCCTCGACCGCGACGCCATCAACCAGGCCGTGTTCAACGGCGAGTTCGTGCCGGGCAACCAGTGGGTCAGCCCGCAGAATTTCTACTATCAGAAGGCCTTCCCGATCCCCAAGCGCGACGTCGCCAAGGCCAAGACGCTGCTTCAGCAGGCCGGCGTGAAGCCGCCCGTGACCCTCGACTTCCTGGTGCCGAACGGCCCCGAGAACCGTGCCGTCGCTGAGGTCGTGCAGTCGATGGCGGCGGAAGCAGGCTTCGATCTCAAGATCCGCGTCACCGAGTTCACGACCTCGATCAAGGAAACGGAGAACGGCAACTTCCAGCTCTCGCTGTTCGGCTGGAGCGGCCGCGCCGATCCCGACGGCAATGCCTTTATCATCCAGACCTGCAAGGCCGGCCTCAACTACGGCAAGTATTGCGACAAGGCGGTCGACGCCCTGCACGACCAGGCGCGTGCCGCGACCGATCCGGCGGAACGCAAGAAGATCTACGAGAAGATCGCCGCCAAGGTCCTGCCCGAGGGCGACTTCATATACCTCTATCACCCGCAGGTCCTGATCGCCCACAGCGACAAGCTGGAGGGTTACCGGCCGATGCCGGACGGGCTGGTGCGCGTGATCGGCCTCAAGCTGAAGTAGGCCCATCGTGCTGCCGCTCCGCTCGCTCCTGCTTGCCCTTGCCCTGATGTCGGCGGCGCTCGCCGGCGCCTCGGCCCAGACGAATCTGCGCATCGGGCTCGCCGAGGATCCCGACGTGCTCGACCCGACCCTGGCGCGCACCTATGTCGGCCGCATCGTGTTCGCCTCGCTGTGCGACAAGCTCTTCGACATCGATGAGAACCTGAAGATCGTGCCGCAGCTCGCGCTCAGCCACGAGACTTCGGCCGACGGCAAGACCGTCATCATCAAGCTTCGGCCCAACGTGAAGTTCCACGACGGCGAGCCGTTCGACGCCGTGGCGGCAAAATACAGCCTCGACCGGCACCTCACCATGAAGGGCTCGTTCCGCAAGCCCGAGCTCGCCTCTGTCGAGTCGGTCGATGTCGTCGATCCGCTGACGATCAAGCTCAACCTCAAGGCGGCTTTCTCCCCCCTGCTGGCCCAGCTCACGGATCGCGCCGGCATGATGGTCTCGCCGAAAGCGGCGGAAGCCGCAGGCGACAAGTTCGGCCTGCACCCTGTCTGTGCCGGCCCCTACAAGTTCGTCGAGCGCGTGCAGCAGGACCGCATCGTCGTCGAGAAGTTCGCCGACTATTGGGACAAGGATCACGTCTTCATCGACAGGATCACCTACCTGCCCATCGTCGATTCGACGGTGCGGCTGGCCAATCTCCGCTCCGGCGGCCTCGATCTGATCGAGCGCGTGCTGGCGACCGACATCAAGACGGTGCGCGAGGACAAGAAGCTCTCGCTCAGCAAGGCCGTTTCGCTGGGATATGTCGGCCTTACCGTGAACCTGGCGAACGGCCCCAAGGCCGAAAATCCGCTGGCCAAGAATCCCAAGGTGCGCGAGGCATTCGAGCTATCGATCGACCGCGATGCGATCAACCAGGTCGTATTCAACGGCGAGTTCGTGCCGGGTAACCAGTGGGTCAGTCCGCAGAATCCGTACTATCAGGCGAAGTTTCCGATTCCCAAGCGCGACGTCGCCAAGGCCAAGGCGCTTTTGAAGGAAGCCGGCGTCACGACACCACTGGCGCTCGACTTCATGGTGCCCAACGGCGTGGAATTCCGCTCCGTCGCCGAGCTCGCTCAGTCGATGACGGCCGAGGCGGGCTTCGATCTCAAGATCCGCCTCACCGAGTTCGCGACCTCGCTCAAGCAGTCCGAGGAAGGCAACTATCAGGTCTATCTGATCGGCTGGAGCGGCCGCAGCGATCCCGACGGCAACTCCTATTCCTTCCAGGTCTGCGGCCAGCCGCAGAACACCTCGCATTTCTGCGACAAAGAGGTCGACGCCGCGCACGAGGAAGCGCGCGGCAAGACCGACCCCGCCCAGCGCAAGGCGGCCTACGAGAAGATCGCCGCCAGGACGATCGACAAGGCCCGGGGCTCCGTCGTGTACCTCTATCATCCGCAGGTGCTGGTCGCGCACACCGACCGGCTCGAGGGCTATCGGCAGATGCCCGACGGTCTGATCCGAGTCATCGGGCTGAAGCTCAAATAGTCGATGCTCGCCTTCCTCACCCGGCGTCTGCTGCAGATCATCCCGACGATCATCATCGTCTCGATGCTGATCTTCGGCCTGCAGCAGCTCCTGCCGGGCGATCCCGCGCTGATCATGGCGGGCGAGGAACGCGATCCCCAGGTGCTTGCCGAGATCCGCCATCAGTACCGGCTCGATGAGCCCGTCCCCGTGCAGTACGTCTACTGGATCAAGGGCGTGATGTCGGGGAACCTGGGCGAATCGATGCGGCTCAAGGCGTCGGTCGGCGCGCTGGTGAGGGAGAAGCTGCCGGTGACCCTGCAGCTCGCCACCATGGCGCTGATCATCGCGCTCGGCATCGGCATCCCTGCCGGCATCGTCTCGGCGGTCAAGAAGGAGACCGCCTGGGACTATGCCGCCAACCTGTTCGCGCTCTGGGGCCTCAGCACGCCCAATTTCTGGCTGGGCATCCTGCTGATCTTCCTGTTCTCGGTGACTCTCGGCTGGCTGCCCGCCTCGGGCTACGTGCAGATGAGCGAGAACTGGAAGCAGAGTCTGGCCACCTCCATCATGCCGGCCTTCGTGCTGGGCAATGCGCTCGCCGCCGTCCTGATGCGTCACACGCGCTCCGCCATGCTGCAGGCCATGGGCGCGGACTATGTACGCACCGCCCGCGCCAAGGGCCTCGAGGAAAGCCGCGTCGTGCTGAAGCATGCGCTGCGCAATGCCATGACGCCGGTCATCACTTTGCTGGCGCTCGACTTCGGCACGCTGCTCTCGGGCGCGGTGCTGACCGAGCAGATCTTCTCCATTCCCGGCTTCGGCAAGCTGATCGTCGATTCGGTGTTCAACCGCGACTACGCCGTCGTTCAGGGCGTGGTGCTGGTGACCTCCAGCCTCTACATCATGCTGAACCTGCTGGCCGACATCGCCTACGTGCTGGTCAACCCGAGGCTGCGCGGCTGATGGCCACGACGGCGACCGAGCTGCACGAGGAGAACCCCTGGGCACGCGCCTGGCGGCGATTGAAGCGCCGCAAGGGCGCGATGGCGGCGCTGGTCGTCGTCGTCCTGCTGATCGCGATCGCAATCCTCGCCCCCTGGGTCGCGCCCTACGATCCGACGAAGACGAGCTTCGGCGCGGTGCGCAAGGCGCCCACTTGGGCGCACTGGTTCGGCACCGACGAGGTGGGCCGCGACGTGCTCTCCCGCGTGATCTTCGGCGCGCGCGCCTCGCTCAGCGCGGGCCTCGTCTCGGTGAGCATCGCCGTCGGTGCCGGCGTGCCGCTCGGCCTGCTGGCGGGCTATGCCGGCGGCTGGGTCGACGCCGTCCTGTCGCGCATCGTGGATGCCATGCTCGCCATCCCATTCCTGATCCTGGCCATCGCGCTCTCGGCCTTCCTGGGACCGAGCCTCTCCAATGCCATGATCGCGATCGGTGTCACGGCGACACCGGTGTTCGTGCGCCTGACGCGCGGCCAGACCTTGGGCGCCAAGGTCGAGGACTACGTCGAGGCCGCCCGCGCCGTCGGAAATCCGCACTGGCGCATCGCACTGCGCCACGTGCTGCCCAACATCGTGCCGCCGCTCCTGGTGCAGGCCTCGCTCGCCATCGCCGGCGCCATCATCGCCGAGGCCGCCCTTTCGTTTCTCGGTCTCGGCCAGCAGCCGCCCGCCCCCTCGTGGGGCAGCATGCTGAACTCCGCCCAGCGCTTCATCGCCCAAGCGCCATGGATGGCCTTCTGGCCGGGCTTCGCGATCTTCTTCGCCGTGCTGTCGTTCAACCTCCTGGGCGACGGCCTGCGCGACGCGTTGGACCCTCGCCACAAATAGAGGCCGGCGTCAGTTCACCAGGCTGGTATCCATGCCGCGGAAGGCCGCTGCATCGGGATGGGCCTCGGTCGCCTTCTCCTCGACCAGCATCTGGGTGATCGCGAGAAAGTGGACCAATTCACCCTCTCTGAGGCGTTCGGCGTCCGCCATCAGCTCCCGCAGACCGTGCCAGAGCTTGAAAAGCGCCGCAGCGCGCTGCTTTCCGGACAGGCTCTTGCGCCGGACGCGCTTACGGCGCGGCCGGTTTTCGACGACGATTTCGGTTTGTCCCATATCCCTAACCCCCTTCATTCGTGTTTTGGGGAGGCTAAGGAGGGGCGATAAGACCGGTATGTGATGGAAGTCACATTCCGGGCGGCCTGCGACAGTCCGCCTCAGGCTTAGTTCGAGACGGTGCCCCGCGGCATGCCGGTGGAATCGAGCTGCGGTTCGCGCCGCAGGACGACGGCCTCGGGCGCCTCGACCTCGGGCAGAGGCTTGCTGGGGTCGACCGCCTTGACCATGGCGACGATGCGCTTGTCGCCGGCCGAGCCTTCCTCGGCCACGAGGCGGCGCCAACCCTGCTTTTCCCAGTACTTCACGTCGGCTGGCAGGGCCTGGGCATAGAGCATGTTGCAGCCGCGGCTCGCCGCCAGCGCCCGGCAGCGCTCGAGCAGCAGCGCGCCGATATTGTGGCCGCGATAGCGCTGGATCACCGCCAGCCGCTCGGGCATGGCGAAGGACTGGAACCAGCGCACGCGCACGGTGCCGACAGGCTCTTCGCCGACATAGGCGAGGACGTGCGTGGCGCCGAAATCGTGGCCGTCGAACTCCTCGGAGAAGGGCACGTCGAGCCCGCCGATGAAGCAGGCGGCGCGCACGGCGAAGGCCTGCATGGAATCTTCCATGCGCATGGCGAGCTTGGTGGTGACGGCCTCGCCGTCGATCGATTGGGCGGTGGTCATATCATTCCCCTCAATTGCGCAGCCGCTCGACATGGGGAGCATGCGGGTTGGTCGCGGGCCGCGCGGCCGACTTCTCGAGGATGCCTTCCTCGTCCAGGCGGTCCTCCGGCCGGTTCACGACCATCGGGTCGCTGTCGAGCCGGATCGCCTCGTCGACCTTGTCGAGATCGCAATAGACCGCGTAGTACTCATGATCGGAGAACTTGAAGGTGCGGTCGTCGACGCGGCGGAAGCCCTCCTTCTCCATCATCGGCATGTGCCGCTTCTGGAGATGGACATAGGCCTTGGTGTAGCCCTTGCGCTGGGCGAAGCGCTTGGCCCAGGCGTTGATCTCGTGGTGGATGCCGAGGCCGCGATAGCGGCGCAGCACCACGCAACGCTCGAGCTTGCAGAAGGACTGGAACCAGCGCAGCCGCATGCTGCCCGCGGGCTCGCCATCCACGTACATGATGATGTGGGAGGCGGCGTAGTCGTTGCCGTCGAACTCCTCCCAGTAGGGGCACGCCTGCTCCCCCATGAAGACCGCAGCGCGCAATGCGAAGCACTGCAGAAGCTCGTCCGATGTCGACGCGAGCTTGATGGTCACGACGGGATCCCGCGTAGGCATCGCCGCCGACGAATCTACCGCCATTTCAACCCCCCTCGGTCAATACTCCGTTGTCGTTCCGGAAGCGGCGGCCCCCAGCCGTCACCACCGGAACGTTCTGCGACAGTTGCTCCAGCACGTCGGTCACCACGGTGGCCGTCATGCCCTTGGCACCCCGCCGGATGGCGGTCGCCGAGATGTTGTCCCGGCGCAGGATGCGCCAGGGATAGATCCAGCCGCACTCGTCGCAGATCTGCCGCACGTACATGCCGCCGATATCGGTGCCGTGCAGGGTGTGCAGGCGAACGCCCGGATAGCGCCGCTTGATCTCGGCGATCACGCCCTGGAAGCCCTTGGTGTTGTAGGTCTCGGGATAGAACGCGACCTCGACCCTGTTGCCGAGGCCGGCCTCGGCGAGCGACAGCTCGATCAGCGCCTTGCGCGTCTCGGGCGGCAGGAACTTGTTGCCGGTCGGGAAGTAGTCGACGTTCACGTCGGCCTTGTCGGTCTTCTCGTAGATCTGGAAGCCGTTCTCGAGCCGCGCCACGCGCAGCTGGCCCTTGCGGAAGGCATCGGCATGGATGCGCGGCACGAGGGTCGGATGGATGATCACCGTGTCGAGGCCGCGCTCCTCGATGGCGCGGCGAACCATGGCGATGTGGCTGTTGTGGAATGGATTGAAGGTGCCGAAGAAGATGCCGATGCCGCCCTTGGGCGCGAACAGCGAACGCAGGTCCGACAGGATGCCGACGCCGAAGAAAACGACGCCCAGGACGAGGCCCGAGATCAGGAACGCCTCGCGGGCGTAGGGCAGGCCGGCGGTGCCGAGAGCGGCGAGGATCATGTTGATGGAAACGCCGATCAGGACGTTGCGGTTCGCATCGCCCCAGCCGCGCTGGAAAAGATAGAGGCCGAGATACTGCGCGCCCTGGGAGGCAAGCGAGGTCACCAGCGCCGCGCCGGCGGCGCCACCGACCGCGGCCATCCCCGCCCGGTTGAGCGCACCTCCCGTAAGCATGATCAGGAACACTGCCAGGTTGAACGCGTACTGCGGGAGGAACCGGCCGAGCCTGCCAGCGGTCACGAAGCCGAACTGGTTGTTCGCCCACAACTCGGCCTTGTTCGAGAGCTTGGCGTAGCTCGGGAGGAACGCCCCGGAGAAGACTGACACGCCGATCAGGGCCGGGTTAGTCCAACTGCCGTGCGCGTATGCATAGCTCACGTAGGAAAGCAGGCCGACGAACGCCGCCATGCGCGTCGAAGGACTGCGCACGTAACGGCCGATCTTGCCGGCGAGGCCCTGGAAGGCCATCGTCTTGCTCTCCACGCTAACCACGGCCACAACGCACCCCGCTCCGGTCGTCAACCCAACGAAACGCCAGGAATAGATTGACTAACGAATGGGAGAACTACATATAGGGCCTAGGAAAATAACCGGTTCGTGAGAAAACCCGGCTAGTCCCCTACAAAAGAGACGAAAAACGACATTCCACAGGCAATGGTGTAAGATAAACCATGCAGGGATTTTAAAGTAAACGTTCAGACCTCAACCAGATTGTATCGATTGTTGCTATGACAGTTATTGCACCACGCAAGTCAAAAGCACCCAACATTCTCGGCGATTGGGACGACGTCCGTTTCTTTCTGGCCGTCGCCAAGACGGGAAGCTTCAGCGCCGCTGCCACGCAGCTCAACACGAAACAGACAACCGTCGGTCGGCGCATCCAGGCGCTCGAGCGACGCCTCGGCGCCAAGCTGTTCGACCGCCATCGCCACGGCATGGAAGTGACGCCGGCGGCGCGCGGCGTGCTGGTGCAGGCCGAATCCATGCTCGCCAATGCAAGTTCCATCGAGCGCCATCTCGCCGGTCTCGATCGCGAGATGTCGGGCGTCGTGCGCGTGGCGGCCACCGAAGGTCTCGCGGCGCAATGGCTGGTGCCGCGCCTCACGCAACTTCGCCGGTTGCATTCCGATATCGTCGTCCAGGTGATCGTGGGCGACCAGGTGCTCGATCTGGCGACCCGCCAGGCCGACCTCGCCATCCGCTATTTCCGCCCGACCTCGAACCAGCTCGTCGCCGCCCGCGTCGGCCAGTTCAGCATGGCGATCTTCGCGGCCCCCGCCTACATCGAGCAATACGGCCTGCCGCAGAAGCTCGAGGATTTGCGCGACCATCACATCGTCGATCACACGACGCTCCATGCGCTGCCCGCGATGAAGGCGTGGACCGAAGTCGTCGAGCGCAGCGCCAACGTCGTGCTGCGCACCAACTCCTCGCACTCGGCGATGGAGGCGGTGAAGGAAGCCTGGGGCCTCTCGGTCTTCCCGAGCTACTCGAGCAAGTCGGCGAACCTCGTGGACGTGCCGATCGATCTCGGCATCACCCGCGACATCTGGCTGGTGAGCCACGAGGAGACCAACAAGGGCGCGCGCATCCGTGCGGTGATCGACTACATCCGCGAGAAGTTCCGCGAGGACGAGCGCGAGTGGTTCAGCCTGCCCTCTCACCGGGCCTCGATCGCGGCCGCCTGATCGCAGCCGCCTGATCGCAGCCGCGCGGCGGCTGCTGGCGCCCTTGGCGGCGTTTCTTCTCCTTGTTCCGCCTGCCCACCACGCGCAGGACGCCGTTCCCGGCGCGCAATGGCAGCTCGTGCCGGTGGCGAAGAGCGGCTGGTCGGAATCGGGCCTCGCCGAGGCGAGGAAATGGCCGCGCTTCTCCGACGTCACGAAGCTCCTCCAGCTCATGCTGAAGGCCGACGGCCTCGCGCCTTAGAACTCTTCTCGAGGCCGCTACATCTGGTGGTGGTTACCAAAAGTCACCGTCAGACGTATCGAATCTGACGGGAAAGATATGTCTGGCGATTCCTGCCACCGCGCTCGATCTGCCCCACCGTGCAGCGTCTCCCGCGGCCCCCGCGCTTTCGGCCAGATGGCCTTGGATCCGGGTCTCCTCTCAGGGCGCGGAGCCTAACCCGGGCACGTTCGAAGTCGGGATTATGATCAATGGATCGGCCCGAATGAGAAATGCTCTAACCGAGCAGCGCCTTGACCGTTTTGTAGACGGCTTCGATCTCGGCCATCGCGCCAGGCTTGGGCTCCCAGTTGAGCGAGACCGCGTCACCCGCTCTGCGCGGCATGATGTGGATGTGCAGGTGAGGCACGCTCTGGCCTGCCGCGGAACCGTTGGCCTGTACCAGGTTCACGCCGGCGGGATGCAGTGCCTTCATCGTGGCCTGCGCCACCTTCTGGGCAGTGCGCGCGACATTGGCCAGCACGTCCGCCGGGATCACGTCGACGGTCGGCCAGTGCCCCTTGGCGACGGCAAGCGCGTGGCCCGGGTTCACCGGATTGATGTCCATGAAGGCGATGGTCGTCTCGTCCTCGAGCAGCTTGAAGCAGGGCAGCCTGCCCGCGACGATCTTGCAGAAGACGCAGCTATCGTCGGTCGGATGGCTCATCGCGGTTTCTCCAAAGCCTGAGTGAGTTCGCCGAGGCGCGCGAAGGGCTGCGCGCCGGCCGGCAGCGAGGCATCCAAGCCAAGAGCGGCGAGCCGCGCAAGGCCGCGCGCGCCGAAGCGCTCCCGCAGCGCCTCCCTCAGCCAGCCCTCGCTCTGGCGGTGACGCGCAATCGCAAGCCGGCCTTCGTCGGCGAGATGTCCGCGATGCGCCTCGAGCGCTCCCATCAGCGCCTCGACACCCGCGCCGCTGCGCGAAGAGACGGCAAGCGTGCGAAGCGGCCAGTCGCCGGCCATGGCGAGCGACAGCGCGCCCGAGACATCGGCACGAGCGCGTTCGGCCGCGGCGCCGAGATCGGCCTTGGTGACGGCGACGATGTGCGGGATCTCGACGATGCCCGCCTTCATGAACTGCAGCGAATCGCCCGAGCCGGGCTGCACGCAGAACACGACCGTGTCGGCGACGCCCGCCACGTCGGTCTCGGATTGACCGACGCCGACCGTCTCGATCAGCACGCGGTCGAACAGCGCACGCATCAGCACCATGGCGGCGAGCGTCTGGTCGGCGAGGCCGCCCAGCCGGTCGCGCGCGGCCATCGAGCGCACGAAGCTGCCCTCGTCGCCGGCATCGGCCGCGATACGCACGCGATCGCCCAGCAGCGCGCCGCCGCTCGTCTTGGACGACGGATCGACCGCGATCACACCGACGGTCTTGGCGCCCTTGCGCCAGGCCGCGACCATCGCGGCACACAACGAGGATTTTCCGACACCGGGAGGGCCCGTGATACCCACGACATGCGCCCGGGGATGGCGCCACGCTTCGTCGAGCACCGCCTGCGCCGCGGTGCCGTCGGGATCGCGCTCCAGCCCGGCCAGCGCCGTCGCGAGGGCGCGCTTGCCGCCGCTGCGAAGCGCGTCGAGTGTCATTCCGTCTTGAGCGGACCGCCCAGAGCGGCCTGCGCCGCCGCCAGTCGCGCGATCGGCACGCGGTAGGGCGAGCAGGACACGTAGTCGAGGCCGGCCTTGTGGCAGAAGAAGACCGAAGCCGGGTCGCCGCCATGCTCGCCGCAGATGCCGACCTTGAGCTTGGGCCTGACCTTGCGGCCGCGCTCGCAGCCTATTTCGATCAGCTCGCCCACGCCCTCGACGTCGAGGGAGGCGAATGGATCGTGCTCGAGGATGCCGCGCTGCTGGTACTTCTCGAGGAACGAGGCCGAGTCGTCGCGGCTGAGGCCGAAGGTGGTCTGCGTGAGGTCATTGGTGCCGAAAGAGAAGAACTCCGCCGATTCGGCGATCTCCCCGGCCCGCAGCGCCGCGCGCGGCAGCTCGATCATGGTGCCGACCAGGTATTCGAGCTTCTGGCCCGACATCTGGCCCACCTCGGCCGCGACCTGGTCGACCACGGCCTTCATCAGATCGAGCTCCTTCTTGGTCGCGATCAGCGGGATCATGATCTCCGGGATCACGGTCTTGCCCGCCTTCTTCTGGACCTCCGCCACGGCCTCGAAGATGGCGCGGGCCTGCATCTCGTAGATCTCCGGGTAGGAAATGCCGAGACGCACGCCGCGATGCCCGAGCATCGGGTTGAACTCGTGCAGCTTGTTGGCACGCGCCTCGATCTCCTTGACGTCGACACCGAGATCCTTGGCCACGACCTCCATGTCGGCATCGGTCTTGGGCAGGAACTCGTGCAGCGGCGGATCGAGCAGCCGGATCGTGACCGGCAGGCCCGCCATGATCTCGAACAGCTCGACGAAGTCCTGGCGCTGCATGGGCTGGATCTTGGCGAGCGCGGCGCGCCGGCCCTTCTCGTCGTCGGCCAGGATCATCTGGCGGACGGCGACGATGCGGTCGCCGTCGAAGAACATGTGCTCGGTCCGGCAGAGGCCGATGCCTTCGGCGCCGAACTTGCGTGCCTGGGCGGCGTCGGTCGGCGTCTCGGCATTGGTGCGGATGCCGAGCGTACGGACCTCGTCCGCCCACTTCATCAGCTCGGCGAAGTCGCCGGAGAGCTCGGGCTGCACGGTCGGCACGACGCCCACCATGATCTCGCCGGTGCCGCCGTCGAGCGTGATCTGCTCGCCCGCCTTCACCGTGGTGCCACGCACCGAGAGCGTGCCGGCGCGCGCATCGATGCGCACGTCGCCCGCGCCCGCGACGCAGGGCTTGCCCATGCCGCGCGCCACGACGGCGGCATGGCTGGTCATGCCGCCGGTCGAGGTCAGGATGCCCTCGGCCGCGTGCATGCCATGGATGTCCTCCGGCGAGGTCTCGCGGCGGACCAGGATCACCTTCTCGCCGTCATGTGCCCGCTTCTCCGCTTCGTCGGCCGAGAACACGACCTTGCCCGATGCGGCACCCGGCGATGCCGGCAGGCCCTTGGCGATCACCTTGCGCTCGGCCTTGGGATCGAGCGTCGGATGCAGGAGCTGGTCGAGCGAGGACGGCACGATGCGCGCCACGGCCTCCTTCCTGTCGATCAGTCCCTCCTTCACCATGTCGACGGCGATCTTGAGCGCGGCCTTGGCGGTGCGCGTGCCGTTGCGCGTCTGCAGCATGTAGAGCTTGCCGCGCTGCACGGTGAACTCGATGTCCTGCATGTCGGAGTAGTGCTTCTCCAGCGTCTGGCGCACACCCGCGAGCTGCTTGAAGACCTCCGGCATCACCTCTTCCATCGCGGGCTCGGTGGAGTTCTGCGCCTTCTTGCCCTCGACGGTGAGATGCTGCGGCGTGCGGATGCCGGCCACGACATCCTCGCCCTGCGCGTTCACCAGATACTCGCCGTAGAACAGGTTCGTGCCGGTCGAGGGATCGCGCGTGAAGGCGACGCCCGTCGCGCAATCGTCGCCCATGTTGCCGAACACCATGGCCTGCACGTTCACGGCCGTGCCCCAGCTCTCGGGAATCGAATGCAGGCGGCGATAGGTGATGGCGCGCTGGTTCATCCACGAGCCGAACACCGCGCCGATCGCGCCCCACAGCTGCTCGCGCGGCTCCTGCGGGAACGGCTTGCCGGTGCGCTTCTCGACGATCTTCTTGTATTCCGCCACGACGGACTTCCAGTCGTCGGACTTGAGCTCGGTGTCCATGTGGGCGCCGAGATCCTCCTTCTTCAGCTCCAGTGCCTCCTCGAAATAGTGGTGCGCCACGTCGAGCACGACGTTGGAGTACATCTGGATGAAGCGGCGATAGCTGTCCCAGGCGAAGCGCTCGTCGCCCGACGACTTGGCGAGGCCGAGCACGGTGCGATCGTTGAGGCCGAGGTTCAGGACGGTGTCCATCATGCCCGGCATGGATGCACGCGCGCCGGAGCGCACGGAGACGAGCAGCGGATTGTTGGCATCGCCGAAGCCCCCGCCGACCGTCTTCTCGACGTTCGCGAGCGCCGTCTCGACCTCGCTCTTCAGTTCCGGCGGATAGGATTCCTTGTTGGCGTAGTAATAGGTGCAGACCTCGGTCGTGACCGTGAAGCCCGGCGGGACCGGGAGCCCGAGGCTCGACATCTCAGCGAGGTTCGCCCCCTTGCCGCCCAGGAGGTTGCGCATCTCGGCGCGCCCCTCGGCCTTGCCATTGCCGAAACTGTAGACCCACTTCTGAGCCATAATGTCAGCCCTCGATCTTCGAAAAGTCGGCGACGGAATCCATGGTCGCACGAATCTGGTTGAGCAACTTCAGTCTATTGAGCCGAAGGTCGGCCTTGTCCTGTACGTTCACGGTGACCTTGTCGAAAAAGGCGTCCAGCGGCGCGCGCAAGGCGGCCAGCGCCGCCATGGCGCCGGCGAAGTCCTCACGCTGCAGCCATTCGGCAACCAATGGGCGGGTTTCCGACAATGTCGACGCAACGCCCTTCTCTTCGGCTTGTTCCAGCAGTGCGGCATTGGGCGCGCCCGAGATTTTCCCGGCAAGCCCCTTGTCCTTGCGCTCCTCGGCACGGACGATGTTGGCCGCACGGCCATAGGCGGTGAGCAGGTTCCTGCCCGCTTCGGTCGCGAGGAAGGATTGCACCGCCTCGACCCTCGCGAGCAGGCGCACGAAATCGTCTTCTGCACCGACCGACAAGACCGCGTCGACCACGTCGTGGCGCACGCCCTTCTCGCGCATCTGCACCTTGAGGCGCTCGGCGAAGAAGGCCAGCAGATCATCCTGCTGGAAGAACATGCGCAACGGCAGGCGAAGCTTGTTCTCGACCACGATGCGGATGACGCCGAGCGCGGCGCGGCGCAGCGCATAGGGATCGCGCGAGCCGGTCGGCTTCTCGCCGATCGACCAGAAGGAGATCAGCGCGTCGAGCTTGTCGGCCAGGGCCACGGCCATCGACACCGGCGCCGAAGGGCAGCGATCGTTGGGGCCCGCCGGCGCGTAGTGATCGCCGATCGCATCGGCCACCGCGGCGGGCAGCTTCTCGTGCAGCGCGTAGTAGCGGCCCATGATGCCCTGCACTTCCGGGAACTCGCCGACCACGCCGGAGACGAGATCGGCCTTGCAGAGGCGCGCGGCCTGCTCGACTTGCGCCGCATCGGCGCCCGGCACGAGCCTGGCGACTTCCCTGGCGAGCTTCACGATCCGCTCGACGCGTTCGGCCTGCGTGCCGAGCTTGGCGTGAAAGACGATGCCCTTCAGCGCCGGCAGCCGCTCCTCGAGCGTGGTCTTGCGGTCGAGGTCCCAGAAGAACTTGGCGTCGGCCAGGCGCGCGCGCAGCACGCGCTCGTTGCCTTCGAGGATCGTCTTGCCGCCGTCGCGCGCCACGTTGTTGGCGACCACGACGAAACGGTTGGCGAGCGCGCCATCGGCCTTGGCCGTCACGAAATGGCGCAGGTGCGTGCGCATCGAGACGGTGAGCACTTCGGGCGGCACGTCCATGAACGCGGCATCGATGGTGCCCAGCATCGGCACCGGCCATTCGACCAGGCCCGCGACCTCTTCCAGCAGGCCTTCGTCGTTCTTCAAGGCGACCTGCGCGCCTTGCGTGAGCTCGTGGGCGCCGTCGAGGATGATCTTCTTGCGCTCGGCCGGATCGAGCACGACGTGCCCGGCCCGGAGCTTGGCCACATAGTCGGCGAAGCCCGCGACCTTGATCTCGCCCTTGCTGAGGAAGCGATGGCCACGCGTGGCGTCACCGAACCTGACCGGCGCCATCTGGCCGCCGGGCTCGATCTCGCCCGGCAGCACCTTGCCGTCGAACAGCGCGATGACACCTTGCAGCGGACGTACCCACTGCATGGTGCTGCTGCCCCATTTCATCGATTTGGGCCAGGGCAGCGCCTTCATCGCGGCGTCGATGATGCCCGGCAGTGCCTCGGCGGTCGGGCC
>DATJWN010000175.1:0-24056 GCA_035501235.1 Reyranella sp. | reverse complement strand
CCCAGGAGCCTCTGCGCGGCTTCCCGTCCAGCGGCGGATCCCAATCGGCCGGCTCCCCCATGCTTTCCCCTCCACGCTCGCCATAGCTGTATCAGCGCGCGGGACACACCCGCAAGCGAGGGGACGGCAGTCCTAGTGCTGCCCGGTGCAGCGATGGACCTCGACCGTGACGTGGCTGAGGCGCGGCACATCGGCCAGCAGCGCCTTGTAGTGCTCGACCGGCTGGGGATCGTCGGCCACCAGCGAGACGATGGCGCCGTGATGGCCGGGACCCAGCCGCCAGACGTGAAGGTCGGCGATGCGGTCGTGGCCGAGCTCGAGCTTCTCGCAGATCGTGCGGGCGAGCGCGCGCGTCGGCGTGGCGTCGAGCAGGACGGCGCCCGAATCGCGGATCAGGCCCCAGGCCCAGCGCGCGATCACCAGGGCGCCCACGATGCCGATCGCCGGATCGAGCCAGGTCCAGCCCTGCAGCCAGGCCGCGCCCAGGCCCGCGATCGCCAGCACCGAGGTCAGCGCATCGGCCAGCACGTGCCAATAGGCGGCCCGCAGATTGTGGTCGTGATCGTGGCGATGATCGTGGTCGTGGCCATGGTCGTCATGATCGTGCCCATGCTCGTGCGCATGATGATGCTCGTGCCCACCCAGCAGCCAGGCGCTGGCGAGATTGACCGCGAGGCCGACCACGGCGATGGCGATGGCCTCGCGATAGTGGATGGCGACCGGCTGGAAGAAGCGCAGCACCGATTCGACGCCGATGCCGAGCGACACGATCGCCAGCACGATGGCGCTGGTGAAGCCCGCGAGGTCGCCGAGCTTGCCCGTGCCGAAGGCGAAGCGCGGATCGCGCGCGTGGCGGCGGGCGAAGCGGTAGGCGAAGGCCGCGATGCCGAGCGCCGCGGCGTGGGTCGACATGTGCCAGCCGTCGGCCAGCAGCGCCATCGAGCCGAACACCGTGCCGCCCGCGATCTCGGCCACCATCATGGTGGCGGTGAGGCCGACCACGAGCCAGGTGCGCCGCTCGTTGCGGTCGTGCGCGGCGCCGAGGAAGACATGCTCGTGGCGCCAGTCGTCGAGCGTATGGCTGTGCATGATCAGGCGCCCTTGAGGTATGGCTCGACCTTGCCGGTGAGCTTGATGGTGAGCGGGTTGCCCTTGCGGTCCATGGTCTTGCCGACGGCGACGCGGATCCAGCCCTCGCTGATGCAATACTCCTCGACGTTGGTCTTCTCCTGCCCGTCGAACTTGATGCCGACGCCCCGGGCGAGCAGCGCCTCGTCGTAGTGGGGGCTCTTCGGGTTGGTGGAAAGCCGGTCGGGCAAGGTCGTGTCGGTCATGGGCGGACTATAGCGTTTCACCGGCGTAAATGCCGCAAAGGGGTTTCCGGCATTTACGCCCTCGGATTCCGGCCGCCCATGTGCGGTTCCAGCCAAGTCCATTGATCATAATCGGGGACTCACAGTCACCTCGCGTAAGAGCGCGACGGTGAGTCGGCAATCCCGCAACAGCTAGCGCTGGGGCGCGCGCCCGCGCGTTCGCTGCCAGCAGGCTCACCTCTTGGAATGGAGACTGAGCATGACTTCCCCCTACGACGATCTCGACGACGACGCGAACGACGACTTTGCCGAGTCCGATTTCGGCATCCGGCCCTGGCAGGAGATCGAGCCCAGCCTGCTGGAAGGCGGCCGCATCGAGCCGCCGAACTTTCCCATCCGCTTCCTGCCCCGGGCGTGGCGGCACTGGGTGGTCGAGACCGCCGAGGCGGCGGGCACGGCAATCGACTATGTGGCACAAGGCCTGCTCGCCTCGGTGGCGGCGCTGTCGGGCGCCGGTGTCCGGGTGCAGGTCTCGCCGACCTGGAGCGAGCCGCTGGTGCTGTGGCTGGCGCTGGTCGGCTCGCCCTCGAGCGGCAAGTCGCCGGCGCTCGCAGCACTCCGCGAGCCGCTCGGCCGGATCGAGCAGGCGATGCGCGAGATCGACGCCATGCACCGGACTGACGAGGACGGCGAGGACGGCGGCGACGGCAAGCCCGTCGTGCCGAGGCAGCTCATCGTCGCCGACGCCACCATGGAGGCGCTGGCCGATGTCGTGGCCGGCAATCCGCGCGGCGTCATCCTTTGGCGCGACGAGCTCACCGCCTGGCTGGCCAATCTCGGCCGCTACGCTTCGGGCGGCAGCGACCGCGCGCACTGGCTGGAGGCCTGGTCGGCGGCGAGCGTCACCGTCAACCGCCGCTCGCGCAACGAACCGCTTTACCTGCGGCGCTTCCCGGTGAGCATCGTGGGCTCGATCCAGCCCGGCCGACTGAGCGAGGCGCTGGCCGGCAGCGACGACGGCATGGCCGCGCGCTTCCTCTACAGCTGGCCCAACGTGCCGCCCTACATGTCGCTGCTGAAGCGCCGCGTGCCCGACCATGCGAGCGCGCTCGCCATGCTGGTGGCGATCTCGCGCATCGTCGGCACGGCCAGCGAGCCGCTGAGACTGAGCTTCAGCGAGAAGGCGACCGAGAGTCTCGATCGCGCGGGCGAGATCATGCACATGATCGGCCGTCACATCGACGGGCTGGAGGCGGGCTGGGTCGGCAAGGGCGGCGGCACGGTCGCGCGCCTGGCGGGTGCCCTCACCCTGCTCGACTGGTCGCAGGAGAGCAGCGCCGCCGCGCCCGCCACCATCGGGCACGAGACCGTGGCCAATGCCGAAGAGCTGTGGATGAACTATTTCTTCCCGCACGCGCGGCGGGTCTTCGCCGACGGCAAGAGCGACCCCGAGCGGCATGCCAGGAAGGTCGTGCAGTGGCTGAAGACCCAGAGCGTGCGCCAGGTCTCGCGCGAGGACCTGCGCCGCCGCGCACTGGCAAGAGCGCTCACCGCCGACCAGACCGACATGCTGATCCAGCGCCTGGCGAAGGCGAACCTGCTGCGCCCCGCCCGCAGCGAATGGACCGGCAGCGGCCGCCCGGCGCTGCGCTGGGACGTGAACCCGGCGCTGTTCGCGGGAGAGGAGGAATGATCGAGCGGCGGGAATGCCGGAAATGCCGGTTATAGGACTTTCCGGCATTTCCGCCGGTCGTTAACACGCGTGAATTGGGCGGGCCGACCGGATGTGGTATCGGCCTGCCATGCCGATGTACGAAACTTTCTCGCGCCGGCGCGACCGCGCAGCCAAGGCCCAAGGGCCGGAAGTCTACGTTTACGATGAGCTGCCGGAGCCCTTGGTCAATCAGATCGTGAGAATTTGCTACGAGACGATGGGCTATCTTTCCTTCCAGGTTGGGAACTCGGTGATGAACGCGGAAGGTGTATGGGATCACGTCGAGAGCGTCATCATTCGTGAGTACGGCCTGAAGGAGCTGCCGGGGGACCATCACGTAGACGCCGGAGTTGACGAGCGAGTTATCGGCTTTTTCGAGCAAACAGAGGTCAATGACCATCGCCTTGACGCCATCGAGATCATCTTCCGGCTCATCGCGAAATCAAACCTTGCCGGCAAAGAAGACGCCATCAAGGAACTCAACGCGCGGTTCAAGCTCGCCGGTATCGGCTACCAATTCGACGGCAGGGACCTGATCCGGCTCGATTCGACGGTTGCGCACGGGGAGATCGTCGTGCCGGCGCTCACTCTCCTCGGCCGGAAGGGCTTCGAGAAGGCCGACGAACAATACCGATCCGCGCACAAGCACTACCGCCACGGCGAATATCCTCAGGCTATCACCGAGGCCGGGAAGGCGTTCGAGTCGACGTTGAAGGCGATCTACGCGTTGAAGGGATGGACGTATCCGGCCGGCGCTGCAGTGAGCGACCTGGTAAAAGTCGGTGTAAAAGAAGGTCTGTTCCCGGACTGGCTGGGCAACAGCTTGCAGACCTACGTCGCGATGTTGAAGACCGGGCTGCTGGCCGTGCGCAACAACTCTGGCGCTCACGGCGAAGCGCCCGATGCGAAGTCGGCGGAGGATTATCTCGCTCGCTTCGCGTTGCACACGTCAGCCGCCAACATCCTGCTCGTAGCTGAAGCTGCCGATAAGGTCGTCTAGTCAGGCCAATCACCCCGCCTTCCTCGCCCTCACCAGCAGGAAGATCGGCGCGATCTGGGTGTCGGCGACGGTGGGCCAGGCGGCGGCCACCTCGTCCGTCGCGCGGGGCTCGACGACGCGCTCGAGGGCGAGGCCCGCGGCCACGATCATCTCGACCCATTCACTAAGCGTGCGGTGGAAGCGCGGGACCTGGAACGGCGCCGTCGTCGCGCGCTCCTCCGGCGGCAGGGTCTCGAACCACCAGGTGTCGATGCGGCCGTCGATGCGGTCGAAATAGCCCGCGACCTCGATCGCATACTTGCGGCCCTCGGCATCGCGCAGGGTCTTGCGGTGCGGCGGCACGAAGCAGGGATGCAGGATGGAGAACTGCAGGAAGCCACCGGGCTTGAGCACGCGCTCGGCCTCGGCCAGCGCCTTGGCCTGGTCGGGCATGTCCATCAGGCACATGAAGGCCGTCACGAAATCGAAGCTCGCCGCCGCGAAGGGCAGTGCCGTGCCGTCGGCCACGCGGAAGTCGATGCCGAGCGGCTCGGCTGCCTCCGCTTCCTGCGCATGGCGCACGAAGGTCGGCGCGATGTCGACGGCGGTCATGCGCGCGCCGAGCCCGGCCACGCGCCGCGTGTTGCTGCCGTCGCCGCAGCCGATGTCGAGGCCCGCCAAGTCCTTCACCGGCGGCAGCATGGCGAGGAACGACGGTGTGTTCAGCGCATCGCGGTAGATGTCGAAGCCGCGGGCCGCGAGCTTCGTCCACGCCTCGGCATTGGCCTCCCAATGCGCGCCGACCTGCTTGCTGTCCATCGCGCTCCTCCCGATTGGAAAGGCACTCCTGTCATCCCGAGCGTCAGCGAGGGATCTTTACTCATGGCCTTAAGGATCCCTCGCCTTCGGCTCGGGATGACAATCATACTGTCACCTCGGCGCCATGCGGATCGCGCCGTCGAGGCGGATGACCTCGCCGTTCAGCATGTGGTTCTCGACGATGCTCATGGCGAGCTGGGCGTATTCCTTGGGATCGCCCAGGCGCGGGGGGAACGGGACCTGGGCGCCCAGGCTCTTCTGCGCCTCGGCCGAGAGGCCCATCATCATCGGCGTCAGGAACAGGCCGGGCGCGATGGTGCAGACGCGGATGCCGAGGCTCGAGAGATCGCGCGCGATGGGCAAGGTCATGCCGACCACGCCGCCCTTGGACGCCGAATACGCCGCCTGGCCGATCTGGCCGTCGAACGCCGCGACGGAAGCGGTGTTGATGATCACCCCGCGCTCGCCGTCGTCGCGCGGCTCGGCCTGGCTCATCGCCCAGCTCGCGAGACGGATGACGTTGAAGGTGCCGATCAGGTTCACCTGGATCACCTGGGAGAACATCGCGAGGTCGTGCGGGCCGGACTTGGAGATGGTGCGGGCGGCACGGCCGATGCCGGCGCAGTTCACGACCACGCGGGGGGCGCCCAGCTTCTCGACCACCGTCTTGACCGAGGCCTCGGTGTTGGCAGCGTCGGAGACGTTGGTCTTGACGTAAAGGCCGCCAATCTCCTTGGCCTTCTGCTGGCCGAGCTCGTCCTGCAGGTCGAAGATCGCGACCTTGGCGCCCTTCGCCGCCAGCGCCGATGCCGTCGCACCGCCCAAGCCCGAAGCGCCGCCCGTCACGATGGCGGCCTGACCGTTCACGTCCATTTCTATCCTCCTGAAATTCAGCGCGCTTTTACCATGGCGGGTTCGCTTGCCAAGGCGCGCCGCTCCCGGATCAGTTGCGCCTCGCGATAGGCGATGTAGAGCGCCGAGGCGACGACGATGGCCGCACCGACATAGGTCCAGATCACCGGCATCTCGCCCCAGATCAGCCAGCCGACGAACACAGCGAAGGGGAGCTTCAGGTAATCGAACGGCGCCACCGCCGACATCTCGCCGACGGCGAAGGCCTGCACCCAGAAATACTGGCCGAGCGTCGCCGTCGCCGACACGCCGACCGCCAGCGCCCAGCCCCAGGCCGAGGGCCATTTCCAGAACCAGATCGCGGGACCGGCCAGCAGGATCGTCGAGAAGATCGCGAACTGGGTCAGGATCATCAGCGGCTTCTCGGAGTCCGAGAGGCGCCGCACCAGCAGGATCGAGGTCGCCGAGCAGAGCGCATTCGCAAGCGCCACCAGCGCGCCGAACTGCAGGCTGCCCTCGCCCGGCCGCACCATGATCAACACGCCCGCGAAGCCGACGATGGTCGCGGTCCAGCGCCGCCAGCGCACCTTCTCGCCCAGCACCAGGGCGCCCAGCACGACGGAAAAGAGCGGCTGGGAGAAGGCGATCGCCGTCACGTCGGCGAGCGGCAGCAGGGCCAGCGCATAGAAGCCCAGCACCATCGACGTCGTGCCCATGGCGGTGCGCCAGAAATGGCCCTGCAGCCGCTTGCTCTCCCACGGCTTCACCCTGCCGGTCAGGATCATGGGGGCAAGCAACACGACGGAGAAGACGGCGCGGAAGAAGGCCGACTGCACGCTCTCGACCTCGGCCGAGAGGAGCCGGATCATGGCGCCGTTGGTCGTGAAGATGAACCCGCCGCTCACCAGCCAGAACGCGCCCTGGATGTTGGGCGGCAGGCGGCGCAGCGCGGCGGTGCCGAACCTCATGCTCTTCCGGACCGCGCGCATCCTGCGCGCTCGGATTCATGAGCGAGCCAGAGGCTCGCGGTCCGGAAGAGCATGATCAGATCTTCCGCTCGCGGCCGGCCCAATACGTGGCGCGCAGGTCCTTCTTCAGCACCTTGCCGACGGGACTGCGGGGGAGCGCCGCCATGAAGTCGACGGACTTGGGTGCCTTCACGCCGCCCAGCTTGTCCTTGGCAAGCGTGATCAGCTCGTCGGCGCTCGCCCTGGCGCCGGGCTTGAGCTCGACGACGGCCTTCACCGCCTCGCCCCACTTCTCGTCCGGCACGCCGATCACCGCGCAATCCTGCACCGCGGGATGGCTCCACAGCACCTGCTCGACCTCCGACGGAAAGACGTTGAAGCCGCCGGAGATGATCATGTCCTTCTTGCGATCGACGATGTAGACGAAGCCGTCTTCGTCGATCACGCCGATGTCGCCCGTGTGATGCCAGCCGTAGGTCGAGGCTTCCTCGGTCGCCTGCGCATTCTTGTAGTAGCCCGCCATCACGAGCCCGCCGCGCAGCACGATCTCGCCCCGCTCGCCGCGGGGAAGGATCTTGCCGTCGTCGCTCATGATCTCGAGCCGCATCAGCGGCGAGATCTTGCCGCAGCTCGCCAGGCGATGGCGCTTGTTGCTCTCCAGCGCCGCGACATGGTCCTCGCGCGAGAAGACGGTGGCGATCATGCAGGCCTCGGCCTGGCCGTAGGTCTGGGTCAGCACCGGGCCGAACACCTTGATCGCCTCGACGAGCTTGTCGACCGACATCGGCGCCGACGCATACACGAGCCGGCGGAGCGAGCTGTAGTCGTATTTGCCGATGTCGGGATGGGCCAGCAGGATGTAGATCAAGGTCGGCGGCATGTAGACGTGCGTGACCTTGTGCGTCTCGATCGCGGCCAGGATGGCGCCGGGATCGGACGTGCCCATGAAGATGTTGGTGCCGCCATAGGGCAGCAGCGGGAACGACGAGACGCCGGCCGCATGCGTCATGGGCGCGACCATGAGATGCACCGGCGGCGCCTCGACGGGCATGGTCGCCCAGAAGATCGAGTTCATGGTCTCGATCACGCGATGGGTGATCTGCACGCCCTTGGGCCGCCCCGTCGTGCCGCCCGAGGAGATCAGGATCGCGACCTCGTCCGTCGCATCGCCGAGATCGGGCGCTCTGTCGCCCTGCTTCGCCAGCCACGACTCGAACTCGGGCGCATCGATGCAGAGGAAGGTCTTGATCTTGGGGCAGCCCGCTTTGATCTGCGGCAGATAGTGCGCGAAGGACGAGTGATAGAACAGGAACGCCACATCCGTGTTGTCGAGGATGTAGAGATTCTCCTCGATGGCGTTGCGCGCATTCACCGGTGCCCAGATCAGTCCCGCACGCTGGATGCCGAGAAGCGCTGCATAGGCCATCGCGTGGTTGGGCGAATAGACCGCGACCTTGTCGCCGGTCCTGAGGCCCTCAGCGAGCAGCCCGTTCGCCACCTTGTGCGTCGTCGCCCGTACGCTCTCGTAGGTCCAGCCGCGCGTGCCGTCATGCAGGCAGTCGCGCTTGGCGTAGAGATCCGCGCCGCGGTCGAAATAGTCGATCAGGCGCATTGCCCTGTCTCCTCCTCCCTGACCTCATCCTGAGGAGCGCGAAGCGCGTCTCGAAGGATGGGAACGAGCACCTTGTTTGCAGCCCATCCTTCGAGACGCATCGCTGCGCGCTGCTCCTCAGGATGAGGATGTGCGGGTCCTGTCATTCGCCCAACGCCTTCTGCATCAGCACACTGTCCAACCAGCGGCCGAACTTGAAGCCGATGTTCTTCAAGGTGCCGACCACCTCGAAGCCGCACGAGGCGTGGAGGCGGATCGACGGCGTTTGCGCACTGTCGCCGATCACCGCCACCATCTGCTTCTTGCCGAGCGCCGTGCACCGCTCGATCAGCACCGGCAGCAGCGCGCGGCCGACGCCCTGGCCCACCGCCTCGTGGTCGATGTAGATCGAATCCTCGACGGAGAACCTGTAGGCCGGCCGCGGCCGCCAGTTGCCGGCATAGGCGTAGCCCACGACCCGGCCGTCGCGCTCGGCGACGAGATGCGGCAAGCCGAGATCGAGCACCGCGGCGCGGCGCTTCTTCATCTCGGCCAAGTCAGGAGGATCGATCTCGAAGGATGCCGTGCCGTGCAGCACGTGGTGCGCGTAGATCTCGGCGCAGCGCGCCACGTCCTTTTCAGTCGAAGGTCTGACAACAAGCCCGCTCATGCAGGCTGTTATAGCGTTATTGGCGGTTGCCGCCGTGCATAATCTCGCCGGCGTCGGGGCCGTCGTACTTGAAGAGCGAATCGGCGAGCTGCAGGCCGGTCTGCAGGTGGGTGAGCGCCACGTCGACCTTGTTGCCGCGGCCGTCGATGATCGACCAGCCCTTCAGCTCCATGGGGTTTTCCGACAGACGAACGATGATCGTGCCCTCCTGCGGCTTACGGGTCTGCACGATCGTGTATTGCAGCAGCCCGTTCACGCGCTCGACCTTGGTCACGGTGAGGTCGCCCGACAGCCTGAGCGGCTGGCGCACCAGGAAGGTCGCCGCCGTCCAGCCGATCGGCCACTGGCCGAAATCGCGGGTCGCGGGATCCCACAAAGTCACCTGCGTGCCGTCGGCCACGATCTTGAGCTGCGAGGGCGGATCGTAGACGAAGCGCATCTTGCCCGGCCGGCTGAGATAGATCGTGCCCTGCGCGATCGAGCCGTTGGGGTTGTTCTGGACGAACCTCGCCTGCGCCGTGCGGATGCTGTTGATGTAGGTCTCGGCCTGCGTGACCTCGGGGAGCTGGCCGGCAGGCGCTCCCTGCGCCCAGGCAAAACCGGTGATCGAGAAGACCGCAACGAGGACGGCAAGAAAGGCGCGCATACGAGCGATATGACGGCCAAATGAGGCGGATTCAAGCAAGGGCGTCCCCTTCCCAACGATGTGAACGGGCGTTTACCATGGGCGAAATCCCAGGGAGAAACGCATGCACGTCGGAATGGCTGCGGTCTTTCAGAATACCGGCCGGCAGATCAGCGACCGGCAGGTCTACCTGAACGAGCTGGCGCTGGCCGACATGGCCGAGCCCCTCGGTTTCGAATCGATCTGGTCGGTCGAGCATCACTTCACCGACTACACGATGTGCCCCGACGTGGTGCAGTTCTTGTCCTACATGGCGGGCCGCACGAAGAACGTGAAGCTCGGCTCCATGGTGGTGGTGCTGCCCTGGCACGATCCCATGCGGGTCGCTGAGCAGATCTCGATGCTCGACCAGCTCTCGGGCGGCCGCATGATCCTGGGTCTCGGTCGCGGCGCGGGCAAGGTCGAGTTCGACGGCTTCCGTCTCGACATGGGCGACAGCCGCGAGCTCTTCGTCGAATACGGCGAAGCGCTGCTCAAGGGACTCGAGAGCGGCGTGATGGAGTACGAAGGCAGGCACTACCGTCAGCCGCCCGCCGCCATCCGCCCCGCCCCGTTCAAGAGCTTCCGCGGCCGCACCTATGCCGCCGCCGTGTCGCCGGAGAGCGCGCGCATCACGGCGCGGCTCGGCGTCGGGCTCCTCATCATCCCGCAGAAGCCGTGGCGCGAGGTCGAGAAGGAGCTCACCGAATACAACAAGCTCTATCGCGAGATAAACGGGTCGGATGCGCCGCAGCCCGTCTCCGCCGGCTGGACCTTCGTCGACGAGAGCGCCGAGCGGGCGCGCGAGATGGCGGTGCAGTATATCGGCGGCTACTACCGCACGGTGCTCGACCACTACCAGTTCGGCGCCGCGCACATGAAGAACCAGCGCGGCTACGAGTACTACGCCAAGATGAACGAGAAGCTCGCGGTCTACGGCGACCAGAAGGCGATCGAGTTCTTCGCCGACCTGCAGGTCTACGGCACGCCCGAGCAGGTCTACGAGAAGATCCTGGCGATCCACAGGCAGACCAACAATTCGAGCTATGTCGGCGTGTTCTCCTATGCCGGCATGCCGCACGAGGAGGCCGCGCGCAACGTGCGCCTCTTCGCGGCCAAGGTGATGCCGGAGCTGAAGAGGTTCGACGCCGGCGCGGCGATCGATCAGGCGGGCCTGCTGACCGACCATAGGCTGGCCGTCGCGGCGGAGTAGCTACCGGCGACGCAAGACGCGCCAGGCCAACCGGAACGGCCGCGTGAGGTAGTAGAGCCGCCACAGCGGCCGCGGCAGCTTCATCGCCTGATAGTCGCCCGGCGTCGGCGTGAGAGCGAAGCTCATGAGCGCCCAGAATCGCCGCCACGCGCCGTCGCAAAGATCGAGATCCTCCAGGTCGCGCCGCGGCAGGAGCGCCGCGTGCCCGCCGCGCAGCCGGGTCTCGATGCGCACCGCGATGCGCTCGGCCCGCGCCCGCCGCGCAACGACGGGCGCCAGCGAGGCGGGGACCGGCACGCCGCAGATCCGCTCGGCCAGCAGCGCGCCGACCAGCACGCTGTCGCCGCTGCCCTGGCGGCGCGCGCGGTCGTGAATGGTCCTCCAGTCGAGACCGGGCTCGCGATCGATGACCATGGCGAAGTCGCAGATCCAGGCGAGCGACTTCCATGCCTCCTTCATGCCGTGGCCGGCGAGCAGCAGCGCCGTCTCCTCGGGCGCGAGCGCCGGCACGTCGACGGTGCCGACGCGCACGGGGATCCGCTTCAGCCAGATCTCCTCGACCTTGAGCGGAAAGGGCAGCGGCCGGGCCGTGAAGCCCCAATGCAGGTCGACGGCCGTATTATTGCCCACCAGCGCGTACTGGCGCTGATAGGCGAGGAAGGCCTCGCGGAAGACGCGATCGCCCTGGCGGCTGGCGAAGCCCAGCCGGCGCGCGAGGTCCTCCGCTTTGGCCCGCTGATCGGGCGGCACGATCACGTCCAGATCGGTGAACTCCCGCCGCGACAGCTCACCATAGAGGCCGACCGCCACGACGGGTCCCTTGAAGACGGCGAAGCGCATGCCGGTATGGTTGTAGAGCTGGACGAGCCTGCCGAGCGCCTCGCTCATCGCCAGCGACCGCACGAGATGCTGGCGTCCGAAAGCCTCCAGCGCCTGACGCAGCGGATCCGGCACGCCCCGCCATTGCACCGCCGCAAGGGCCAACGCCAGCAACGGCCGCACCCCGTGATCGTCGGCCAGCGCTTCCAGTTCCTCGAAATCGACCGCGCCGCCCGCGAGGCAGTCGCGCACGCGCGCGAGATCGGGCGCCGGCCGGACAGCCGCGCTCAAGAGCTCGAACTCGATCCTGTTGCTGCTGGTGTTGCTGGCAGGCGGCGTCATCGACGTCCCGCCCTCGCGCGGCGCTCTTGCCGGGGTCGGACGTTCTTAACCCGTCTTGGTGTTGCGGCCGCGGCCGCCGCGATCGGAATTGCCGGACTGACCGACGGCCATGGTGAGATCCTTGACGCTCCCCCAGGCGTGCAGAACGGGCGCCGCATAGGGTTTGCGGACCGGCGAGGTCTGCTCGTTCTTTTCGACGGTTTCAGTCTTCTCGTTCATTGCCGATGCCCCTTGGAAGATCTCCGCTGGCGAGCAAAAGTCTAACACGGCCCCTTGGCCAATGGTACCCGCAGCAAAGTTGCAGTCGGCCGGAAAAGCCCGCTTCCATACCCCTTCGGCGCGACACTTTTGCACAAGGACGGGCTACTCGACGGCCTCGATCAGCCCCGCTTCCTCGAGGCTCGTGAGGAACGTCATGACGTCGGCACGGCAGGCCTCTGCCGTCACATCGAAGTGGTCGACCACCGACGCGCAGAGCTCGGCCACCGAGCGCGGCTCCTCGAGCGCGCCCCAGATATGGGCGCCCACGCCCTCGAGCCCGAAGTAGACCGACTTGCCGAGATCGAGGATCGCGATCTCCTCGTTCAGGTTGCAGGAAATCTGCTGGGCCGACCGCCGCACCACGGTCGAGGCATCGAAGGCCGCCATCGTCACGTCACTCCTGTGGTGCGCGCGTTATACATCAGCCAGTGATCGAGCGCATGGACGGCGAGCAGCGGCTCGGCGTCGCTGCCTTGGGCCAGCACGGCCGGAACGCGCGAGACATCGACATATCCCCCGAGTCGCCCGGACGATGACAGGGCGCCGAGCTCGCCACGTCCCAGCGGACCCGCGAGCGGCGATCCGGCGAGCGGCGATTTCGGGCGCTGCAGGATCTCCTCGGGCAGGCGCCCCTGCATGGCCTCGCGCATCAGGAGCTTGCCGCGCGCCCAGGGCACGGGCGGCACCGAAAGCAGGAACGCGAGCACGCGCAGGTCGAAGTAGGGATGACGCCAGACGAACGGCGCCCAGCTCTCATCCTGGGCGCGGTCGCGGAGGAACTCCTGCCACATCGCGTGGCCGAAGGCGCCCATGGCCCGCGGGTGCCAGCCGTGGGTGCGATCGACCACGTCGCGGTGCTCGCGCAGGCGTTCCTCGAGACGGAGCCGTGCGGCGAGCGACGGATCGATCCAGGGCGGCAGCAACGGCGGCGGAGCGAGGGCCGGCGACGGCCGAAGATAGCGGCGGGCCGTGGCGCGCCAGTCGGCGGGCTGCATCGCCGCGAGATAAAGCCACGCCGCCTCGGCCATGCGGCTCCATTGGAACCGACGCGCGAGCCAGGAGAAATAGGCGCCGCGCTCGAAGACCAGCGCATTGTCGGGCCCTTCGCCATAGAGCCAGACCGGCGCGAGCCGCGCGAGCTCGGCGGCGAGCCGGCGATCGAACTCGGCCCGGATGACCGCGGTCGACGGCTCGGCGAAGCGAAGCGCGCGCGTGCGCCAGGCCGGATCGAAGACGGTGTTGTCGATCGCCGACAGCCTGAGCTCGATGCCGAGATGGCGCGCGGCGAGCGTGCTGAAATGCGCCTCATGGTCGGGCATCAGCCATTCGAAATGATCGCACTGGGCAACGACGCGGCCCGCCCCCGCGCTCTCGACGGCGAAGGCCGCGAGCGTCGTCGAATCGAGGCCGCCGCTCATCGAGATGCCGATCCGCCCGCGCGGCAGCCGGTCGGCGACGGCCCGTGCCATCAACTCGCGGAATCGTTCGCCATAGAGCCGCCGCTCGCGGAGATGGAGCGGCTCCTCGACCGTGAGCCGCCAGTAGCGGCGGCGGTCTTCCTCCACGCCGGAGAGCCGCAGGAGATGGGCCGGCGGCAGACGCGCGATATCGCGCCGGATGGTGCGATGCAGATCGAGGTTGCGGTCGCGGCAAAGAAAGTCGGCGACCCAGAGATCGTCCAGCGCAGGATCGAGGCCCGGCCGGGTCGCCAGCCAATCGAGCGAATCGGACACCACGCGGCAGGGGCCGAGCGTGGCGTGAAAGAGCGCCCGCACGCCGAGCTGATCGCGCGCGGCAAGCAAGATGCCCTGCGCGTCGTCCCACAAAGCGAAGCAGAAATCGCCGCTGAGGAAATCGAGGAAGCGCTCGCCCCATTTGGCATAGGCCTGCAGGCAAAGCGCGCCGTCCGATACAGTCGCGTCCACGCCCTCCAGCCGCCCGCGCAGCTCGTCGCGGGCATCGAGGCGGAGGCGGCCCACGAGGAAGAACCGCTCGCCCAGCCGCTCGATCGAACGGAATTCGCCGTCGATCGCCGCGTCGGCGGTCGAGGCGATCAGCGCGACACGGCGGCGCTCGCCCACGATATCGATCCGCAGCGCCGGTCCCGGCGGCCCCGCGAGCGCGCGCGTGTCGACCGGCCGGCCGTCGGTGCTGAGGATCGCCGCGAACATGTCAGACCTGGCCGGCAGACCCGTCGGTGCGGCCCTCGACCCGCCAGGCCAGCAGGCGCGCATATTCGTCCTCGACCTCGCCGATCAGGGTCCGGCCCTCGACCTCGACCCAGGCGTGGGCCGCGAACGCCTGCCCGTGCCGGGCGACGCCGATGTGCAGCGCCGAGGGATGCCCCTCGCGCGACAGGAGGCGCTGCAGGGCGAGCGCGGAGACCAGGCACGTGGCGCCCGGCAGGCGGCGCGAGACGGCGGACACTGCCCAGGCGACGCGCTCGATCGGTTGCGGCGCTCCGGGCGTCTGCGTGCGCGCCGCCCAGAGCCGCAGCCTCTCGACCGATACAAGAGAGAGCGCCACACGCACGATCAACAGTGCGGCCAGGGCGCGCAGCAGCAGGCGGCGATCGGCGCCGGACAGAGCGAGGAAGCGGGCCAGTGTCCTCACGCCCCGGCTGCCGGCAAACCGATCGCCCGCCAGATCTCGTCCGCGACCCGCGGCAACAGCGCATAGCGGCGCTCGTAGCCGAGCGCGTGAACAGGCAGCGCCTGGGCCAACCGCTCGACGAAGGCCATCTGGCGCGCGAGCCGCTCGGGCGCCACGTAGCGGATGTTCATCGCCGACGCGAGCAGCACCTTCGCCTTTTCCATGCCGGCGAGCGCACGGACCTCGACGGGCGGCTCCCCCGATGGCGCGGGAGCGCCCAGCCAGAACAATGCCGCCAGCGCCACCGGTCCGGCGGGAACGGCAAGGCCGGCCGACCGGAACATCAGCTTGCCGCTGAAGCGGTTGAAGCTGAAGCCGCCGTCGCTCGTGGCGTCGGGCAGGAGCGTGTGCGCGGTGTCCTCGAACAGCTTCAGCCGGCCGGGACCGGGATAGGCCCGCACGGCGCCGGGGGCGAAGGCGAGCCGCAGCATGTCGTCGGTGACCAGATGGGCGCCCCGGGCGATGAGGAAGGCCGCGAGCGTGGACTTGCCCGCGCCGCTCGGCCCGATCAGGCCGACGGTCCTTCCCTGTCGTCCGACCACGGTCGCGTGCAGGCATTCCTCGCCCTGAAGCGTCAGCGCGGCGGACAGCGCGAAGGTGACGAGATGCGCCTCGACCGCGCGATCGTCATCGTCGCCGAGCGGGGCGCAGGCCACGCTCGATCCGTCCGGCGCCACGATCGCCTCGAAGACCTCGTGCACGCGGATATAGACGCTGCCGTCGCCGAGCACGACATGGCGGATCCAGTCGTCGGAATCCTGCGGCACGTCGGGCGTGCGCCGGCGAAACCAGTCGGTCGGCGCGAGATGCAGGACGAGGCCCACGGGCGCGGCAGCGTCGCCGCACGGCTCGACGGAGGTGAGCGGTATCTCGCTTTCGACGACCAGGCCGTAGATCAGGTACCTCTGTCGCGTCCGGCTCATCGGCAGGTCCGGCATCGCAGGTCCGCTCACAAGACGCGGGCGAACAGCCGGCGGTTCGGCCGGGGCACGGTCTCGAGGAAGGCGTCGTCGTACCAGAGCCGGCGCTGCGTGCGCTTCTTGAAGTTGGCGGCGTCGCGATACCAGGAGCGGGCATAGCTGCCGTAGATCATCGGCCGCGCCCGCGGCGAGACGTTCGGCGTGCCGTTGTGAAAGAGCCGGTAATCCCACATGAAGGCGGACCCCACCGGAATGGTGGGCGCGAGCGGCTGCACTTTCTCGTCGCGATGGTTCTCGCTCTTCCAGCGATGGCTGCCCGGCCAGATGGCGGTCGTGCCGTGCTCCTCGTTCATGTCGACCAGCGGCAACGCGACCGTGAGCGCATGCGCGGGCAGCATGGCCGCGATCGCGGAATCGAAGAGCGGGCTGGCGTCGCGATGGAAATGCTGCTTCTCGGCGCCCGCGTGCGAAACGATGGCACCGAAATTGTCGAGCACGGCGTCGGTGTCGAGCGCCTGATGCACCATCGCCATGATGAACGGGTTGGCATAGAGCTCGGGGTCGGCGAAGGGGCCGCTCAGCGCGACCGGCACCAGGAAGCGGCCCGTGCCGACTTCGAGGGTCTCGTCGTATTCGCGGTTCTCGAGATACCTGGCGTGGCGCGCCTCGAACTCGGCCTTGAGCGCGCCCATCTTCTCCCCAGGCAGGACATGGTCGAGGATGGCGTAGCCGTGCCGCGTGAGGCAGTCGTACGCGCGCTGGATCTGTTCGGACTTGGCGGGCTCGCCCGAGATCTCGCGGCAGTCGATGCGCAGTAGGTCCACGCGTCGATTTTAGCGGACCCTTTCCCCATAGCGAAAGGGTCCCACGGTCGCGGTCAGGAGAGATGCCAGGCGTAGCTCGAGGCCCAGTCGCGGTCGAACACCGCCTGCGCCGTGCGGATCAGCCCGGCATGGTCGGTGTTGAAGCTGCTGCCGGCGGTCGAGGCGAAATAGTCCCAGGTCATGTTCGACGTGCCGATGTTGAGGCGCCGGTCGGTGACGATGTATTTGGTGTGGTTGACCCGCGTATGGCCGGGATAGTGCCGTCCGGCACCCACGGTGCTGTCCCAGCCCGGCACGATGAACTGCTTGATCTCGAGCTGGCCCGTGCTCATCGACGGCTCGGAACGGCCGGCATCGGCCGCCTGTTGCAGGGCCTTCAGGAAGGGCGCGATCAGGGGCGAGGTGTGCCCCCACTTGCTGACCAGCAGACGGACATGGACCTTCCGCGTCAGCACCGCGCGCAAGAGCGCATCGACCAGGCTCGGCCACCAGACGGGCGTGTCATTGGGAGCGGGTCCCCGGCCATAAAGCCCGACCGGCGCGAAATCCATCACGCTGATCGAGATCGACTTCAGCGCATCGTCGATGGTGCGGACCAGCCCCTCCTCGTCCCAGGTGCGGCCGGGACCGGTCACCTCGCGCGGACAACCCGTGACGAGCACGCCGCAGCGCTCACCGCCCAGCTCCAGCGCAAGCGGCGAGTCCCATCCGTGCGTCGTCGCATAGTCGTCGCCCGCGAACGGCGACGGCGCGCGCTCGGCGGCGGGCACCAGCTCCGACCAGGGCGGCACCTTGCGATCGATACGCGTTGCCGGATCGAAGGCCGTGCGGTTCGCGGGCGTGAGTGCCGCGAACCGCCACCAGGTCTCGAAGTACTTGCCGACATCGGCCGCGAGCTCGGGGCAATCCTCGACGGCCACGCCCATTTCCTTGACCTGGGCGATCGACTTCCAATCCATGTTGGCCGAGCCGAGATAGAGGTGGCGCGCGTCGAAGACCCAGATCTTCTGATGCATGATGCCGCCGCCGTACCAATCGCCCATCTGCACGGAATGGATCGAGACCTGGGCGGGAAACGCCTGGCGAAGCGTCTCGGATTCCTGCGGGCCGCCCGAAAAGCCCGGGCTCTCTAAAATGCGGATGCGCACGCCGCGACGGGCGGCATCGCTCAGCGCCTGGTAGAGCGCATGCCCCATGCCGGCGCCCATCGCATCGAGCTGGGCCGCCGTGAAGCCCTGCTCGTCGCCCGTGTCGGGGACGGCGAGCAGTGCCCAGTACATCGCCGTCAGGTCGATGCTGGCGGTGGCGGAAGCGGTCAGGCGGACCAGCACGTCCTCGGTATAGGCGACACCCGGCGTGCCGCGCAGATCCTCGAGCCCCTTGGGAATCGATTCGACGAGGGTGGCGCGAGGAGAACCGGTCATGGTTGCCCATCTCCCGGCAGCTCGAAGGGCCGCCGCTGGTGCTGCGCCTGATGCGCGGGGAACATGGTGACGAAGAACTCCGTCCAGCCGCCCATGCGGGCCCGCAGGAGATCGTATTTCTCGGGATCCTGCGTCGCGGCCTCATAGGTCTCGGGATCGGCGCAGGTGATGGTCATGATCGACGAGCCGCGGCCCTTGGCGAAGGCCATCAGCGCCTGCTCCAGTGCCTCGACGGGGAAGCTCTCGCGGATGTTGAAGTCGTTGGGCGCGCCGTCCCACATCGCCTCGACGCCCTTGCCCGAGAAGCCGGCCATGGTCTTCAGGATCGGCGCCTCGTTGTGGTCGATCGGCAGGTCGCCGAAACTCGGGGCCGGGCTCAGGTCCGAAGCGAGCGGATCGCCGCTCAGCCGCCCATCGGCCGAGGCGCCGGTCATGTTGCCCCAGTCGAGATAGTTCTCGAAGGTGCCGACGCCGGGCTGGATCTGGAAGCCGCCGAACGGATGCTCCTTGGTGCCGAGCTTGCGGGCGAGATCGAGCATCTTCGCCGCCGTGCGCTCGACGGGATCGGTGAAGACCTCGACCGCCGTGCGCGCCACGCGGCCGATGATCTGGTCGCCGAACGCGTCGATATCGGCATGGCCGCGGCCGAAGCGCGGTTGCTCCATTGCCGCGGCCCGCAGGCGCTTGTAGCGCTCGGAGCGGGCACCGATGCGCGCCGGCCCCTCGAGCACGTTGAAGAAGGGCTCGACCATGTTCTCGCCCCAGTCGCACATCAGCGCCTCGACCAGCTCGGGCAGCGAGGTGACGGCCGTCGTGCGGTCGAACACCATGGCCTTGATCGCCCACAGCGAGTCGATGAGGGTAGAGAGGCCGGTGAAACACGGCGCGATCACGTTGTAGCGCGGCCCGCCTTCGTAGTAGTCCAGCCCCTTCTTCAGGCAGTCGTTGATGAAGACCGAGAGCAGCGGTGCAGGGCACACCTGGTTCATGCGGCCGAAGATGCTGATCTGCCCGTCCGCCTGCTTGGCGTACATCCAGCGCAGGTGCTTGAAGAAGAGCTCGATCACGTGCTCGAAGGACTGGATCTCGCGCGGCGGCTCCGAGGTGAAGGACTGGCGCTGGCCGCGGAACCAGACCGGCCCCGCGCTCTGCCAGGTCTTGCCCTGGTTGAGCGCCGCCTCCAGCACCTGCGGCAAGGTGAGGCCGCCGAGCGTGAACCAGCTCGTACCGCTGAGCTGCGGCTCGTAGCAGCCGTCGCAGGCATAGTCGCGCGCATCGCGGAGCGACACGCTGGTCTGCCACAGGCCGTCCGCCTTGGCCGCGACCGGCGTCGATCCGCCCGCGCCATTGCCTTCGCCGATCTTGTCGCCGCTCTGCTGCAGGCCGGGCGTAACCTTCTCGTCGGAGAGCAGGATCGGATGGGCGCCGCCGGACAGGATGGCGAGTGCCGCCTCATGCACCAGCTCCGCAGGAATGTCCGGCCGCATGCGCAGCGACAGGCAGGGTGCGTTGAGCGGCAGGCGCCGCGCGGCGCGCAGGCAGAACATGGTCACGTCGTTGTAGGCAGGCTTGCCCATGCCCGGCGAATCGTCGGCGACGGTGCCGCCCACGGTGACCTGCTGGATCCACTGGTTGAGCGAGGAGCCCTGCGGATAGTTGCCGGACGAGCCGCCCATCGCGAGATTGCCGAAGGGCTGGTGATCCTCGACGAACTGGCGGTTGAGCTGCAGCTTCTCGCCGACCTTGATCCAGAAGCAGTCGACGATCTCCTGCGCGTGCGCGGCGTCGAGCTTTCCGGCCTTCCTGTCGGCCTCGAAGTAAGGCTGCAGGAGCTGGTCGAGACGTCCCACGGCGGTGGGCTCGCCCACGTGATGCACACACGAATGAAGCGTGAAGATGAGCTGCGCCGCCTCGACCATCGAGCGCGGCGGATGCTCGGCAAGATGGTTCATGCGCTGGCTGACATGGGTGAGATTGTAGTGCGCCGCGTCCTGGCCCGGCGTCAGCGCCTTCGCCATCTTCACCGCCCGCCGGGCGAAGGCGCGGCAATGCTCCTGCACGCCCTCCAGCGCCAGCACGGCGCCGGCATAGAAGCGGCGATGCTTGGCGTCCCTGGCGCCATCGCGCTGCGCCGCCACTTGCTTGGTGAGCGCACCGAGGCCGAGCCGCAGCGCCTCGGAATAGTCGGGCACGATGTGGCCCACGCCCGAGGCATAGCTGAGATTGTCGAAGAAGTTCGGCAGCTGCTCGTCCTCGCGCGCGAAGTCGACCAGGTACTTGCCCTGGCCGAGGCCGAGATTGGGCAAGGCGCCGACGATCAGCTCGTAGGGATCGATGTGACAGGTATCGGCGCCGTTGTAGACGTTGCCCTTGGCGTCCTTGCGCCGGCCACGGAAGCCGTACTCGTCGCTGACCAGGAGATGGCCCAGCAGCACCTTGGCCGTCCAGCCCGAGCGCTCCTCGATCGACAGCGCCATCACCTCGCGCGCCTTCTCGGCGCCGAAATAGCGCTCGAGGTAGACGCTGAGATGCGCCATCTCCTGCTGCGCGCGATCGAAGTACCAATTGTCCTGCCAGCGCGAGAAGGCGGCGGCGAGCAGCATCAGCACGCGCGGCGAAGGCGGATCGACTTTCGCCCTGTCGGCGCCGCTCACCGTCGCCATGCGGTAGAGATATTCCTTGTGATTATAGTGCATGTAGCCGTTGGCCGACTTCTGGTCGAAGTGGCGGTCGAGCCGCGACCAGTCGACGCCGGGAAAGCGGTCGAGGGAGGTGCTTTCGGCGACGGCATCGCGCGCGGCGAGGCCGAGATCGGGCAGGCTCGGGATATAGAAGAAGCCGCCGAGATTGGCCTTCACGTGCCCGAGCAAACGGTCGCTCATGAAGCCCGGGGTCTCGCCGATCTGGCGGTCCATGATCGTCTGGAGCACCAGGGCGCTCTTGGCGTAGCCCGCGAAGTAGATGCCTTCCTCGTCGCGCCGGCTGGCCCCCTGGTCGAGCAGGTCGGTCTGCTCGATCGCCCTGGAATGACCGAACGGCAGGCCGAGCCGCAGCACCGACATGGTGTTGCCGTTTCCGTCCTGGGCGCGGGCGCGCTTGATGTGGCTGCGATCCTCCCGCGAAGGGATCAGCGTGTCGTCGGTCTTGCGGCCGACCATGTCCTCGATCTGCTCGGGCGCCATCGACAGGATCTGCTCCCAGTTGATGACGAAGCGCTGCGCCAGCACGAAGGACGCACCGGCATGGGGCAGGTCCTCGCGCCCCACGATCGTCTGCTGCTGGATGGTGAGCGGATCGGTCGCGTTGTTGAGGTTCTCCGAGAAGCGCGCGCCCAGCACCTTGCCGCCACGCTTGTCGGGCCGGTTCGACTTGGTCGCCGCGGCCTGGAAAACGGTGCGTACGCCGTCGGCCCATTCCTCTTTTCGCTCGAGCCGCTCGCGCAGCCAGGCCATCACACCCTCGCAATGCTGCTCGTTGTCGCTCTTGATGTGGAACCAGAGATCGGCCGCCGAATTGTGGAACGCCGTGCCCGGCCGCTCGAAGACCTTGAACTCCTCGACCATGCCGACCGGCAGGGAGCTGCCGTCGGACGCCGACATTTCCCGCCACAAGGCGAAGCCCACGCCCAGGATCGCGGTCGTATGGGCGCTCGGGAAGCGCTCGTGAATCTCCTGGCGGAGACTGGTCAGGATCTGGCCGAGCCGCGCCTTGGTCATCGCCGCCGCCGGCTGCTTCAGCCGAAAGAAGGTGACGAAGACGGCGTAGGGCGAAGGATAGACGAGGCCGCGCTGCACGGAGCGCCAGACATCGTCGTGCAAGCCGCGCGGCAGGTTGTTCTGCGGTGTGTCCATGGTCCTACCCTCCTGCTGACGATGCCGCCGGCGTTCAGCCGGTCTTTTGTCCGTATTGTCCTTCGATCAACCAGACGGGCGACGTGGCACCGACGCGGTAGAGCAGCAGCACCTGCCGCCCGGCGCGGCCCATGGCCAGCGCGCCGCCCGGCCCGCATTGCGCCTCGAAGATCGGCGCCTGGCGCGTCCAGCCCGCCTCGGCCAGGGTGCCGAAGCCGTTGTTCACGTCCTTGTCGGCGTTCTTGTAGGAGACGGGCTTGGCGGGCGTCATGAGGCCCGAGATCGAGAAGGTTTCGCTGAGCAGCAGCGGATTGCCCGGCCCCGGATGGACGAGATGCATCACGCCGTCGAGCGTGGCGAGCGCCATGGGCCCCGACGTCTCGTAGGGCCGTGCCGCGGGCTGGCGCTTGCCGCCGACATCGGGCCGCGACAGGAAGTGCGCGACGGGAAAGGCACAGGGTGCCCAGGCATCGACGGTGGTGTTGTCCTGGGGCCCGCCATACTTGTTGGGCTCGACGGTCACCACGTTGAACGGCGCGCTGTTGTAGGAGACGACGTTCATCGACTGCGCGCCCGGCGCCTTCACGATGAGGTAGAGCGAGGCGCCCAGCGCGCCCAGCACCATCCCGCCATCGGTCTTCGCCGCCGGCACGGGCACGGCGGCAGCCCACGGCGACGGCGCCCCGGGGGCGTTGCGGATGAACGAAGCGACGTCGCCGGCCCCATCGCGCACGACCAGCATGATCCGGCTCTCATGGGCGAAGGAAGCGAGCGCCAGATCCGCCGCCTCGGCGACCGGCGCGGGTTCGGACGACCAGCCATGCTGCAGGTCGTAACGCAGGCATTTCACCTTGCCCGTCGCGCTGCGGGCGGCGAGTACCAACTCGGTGAAAGTCGAGGCCAGGGCGATGCCGCCGGCACCGTCGGCGGCCAGCGGCTCCTCCTCCGACCAGCGGCCGTTCACCGCCGAGCGCGTGCGCAGGCGGATCGTGCCGTCGGCCGCCGCCGCCGCGACGAAAAGCGCGCCCGCGAAGCCCGCCGCCGCGATCGGCCCGCCGAAGCCGGTGAAAGGCGTAGCCTGCGGCGCGCTCCAGCCGAAGCGGCGCTCCCAGAGGAACTGAAACCAGTTGGCGCCGGCATCGTTCTTGCCGAGATGATCGAGACCGAAGTTCATCTCGATCGTGCGCAGCAGGCTGTAGTGGTTGTAGCCCTCCTCCTCGAAGCCGGGAGCCAGGCCGTCGCCCAGCAGGACGGTGTAGATCTGGTTCGGTCCGTCATAGGTCGAGGCGAGATCGGGCTCGTAGTCCGCCTCGAAATCCGACTCATCGAAGGTGACCACGACCAGGGTGCGTGGCGGCAGGTGAGATCGCGGTCCGGGAAAGCGCAGGCGATTGAAGAAGCCCTCGAGCCAGCGGGCGAGCTGGTCGACCAGCACGGGCGCGCGCGGCTTGGGATCGATGTCGGTGCCCTCGATCCAATGGCCATCGCTCCAGATGTTGGGCGTGAACCAGGCATATTCCGGGAACTCGCCATTCAACAGGTCGGCGAACAGCGCTGCCTCATTGTCGATCCGCGTCCAGCGTTCGTGGTTGCGCACGATATTGGCGAAGGACGAGAAGGGATTGTGCTTCACGAAATAGGGCGGCAGCTCGCCCGGCGTGAAGGTCGGCGTCCACGGCGTCGTGCCCGCGACGTAGCTTTCCATGTAGCCCTTCCAGCGCAGCCGGCCGGGCGCCTCCTCGAGCACATCGACGATCGTGCGCTGGGGCAGCAGCGGCGGGCGGTTGTCGCTGGTGACGTTGCACAGCTCGCCGGCGATCGAGGCGATGTAGTTGGTCTGCGAGGGATGCATCACGCCGAAATAGTTGCCGAGCTGGACGCCCCGCCGCGCCAGGCGGCGCATGTAGGGATTGCCGAGCACGTAGCCGCGATACTGGTTCTCGAACATGAGCACGAGAACATGGTCGAAGGCGCGTCCCACCTCCGGACTCGGCGCCGCCGTCCGCACGCCCGGCAGGATCTGTGCCGGGATCGAGAAATTGTCGCCCATCCGAACGCCCCCGGTCGTTTGGCCATCCGGGCGTCAGCATACACTCGCATGTGTTGTGGGTTGCAATAATTATAATCGCAAAAATTTAAATAAAAGCGCCATCGAGAGGCTCGCGATCTGCCTAACGGAA
>DATJWN010000174.1:0-4205 GCA_035501235.1 Reyranella sp. | reverse complement strand
TGCCGTTCGAGGCGCAGCAGCGCCTCATCAAGTCGTGGTTCGGCATCACCAAGCCAGGCGGGCAGATGCTGCAGTACACCTACTCGCTCATCTCGCCGATTCCCGAGGCGAAGCTCGGGCTGTCGGTGCGCCGCTGCGGCATGGCGTTCCTCAACGTGCCGCCGGCCTCGGTGTTCAGCTATCGCAAGACGGACGCCGCCTGAAGATCCTGCGGGCTAAAGGTCTTTCGGCGGCGACATCCGGAAGCCGACGCCCATCCGGTTCATGGCGTTCATGAGCGCGATCGCATAGGTCAAATCGGCGATCTGCTTGTCGCTGAAATGCTCGCGCAGCGGCTCGTACGCCGAATCCGGCGCCTTGGTCTGCGGCAGCAGGGTCAGCGACTCGGCCCACGCCAAGGCCGCGCGCTCGCGCTTCGTGAAGAACGGCGTTTCCTGCCAGGTCACCACATTGTGCAGGCGGCGCGTGCTCTCACCGGCTTTCTCGGCGTCGCGCGTATGCAGATCGACGCAGTAGGCGCAGCCGTTGATCTGCGACACCCGCAAATAGACCAGATTGACCAGCGATTCCTCGAGCCCGCATTTGCCGATGTAGCTGCGGATCGCACCCCAGGCCTTGTAGCCGTCGGGCGATATGGTCGCGTACTGAAGCCGTTGCTGCATGACGCACCTCGCGTGTTGAGCGCTCCCGGCTCATTCAAGCGCGCCGGCCGGCCGAAGGGAATGGCCGGCATCCCTGCCATGAGGCCGGCGCCGGCCTCCGGCACCCGGCATTGATATTGCAGTGATCCTCGGATGGGAGATGATGTCGGGCGGGGGTGGACCATGGCGCTGACGGTCAAAGCCGAGCCGTACGAGTTTGCGTTGGAGCCGCGCCTCGCGGCCCTCCTGATCATCGACATGCAGCGGGACTTCGTCGACCGCGGGGGCTTCGGCGAGGCGCTGGGCAACGATGTGTCCCTGCTGCGCCAGACGGTGCCGCCCACCCAGCGCGTGCTGGCCGCCTGCCGGGCGGCGGGCGTGATGGTCATCCACACGCGCGAAGGCCACCGGCCCGATCTCTCCGATCTCTCGCCGGCCAAGAAGGCGCGCGGCCGGTTCAAGACCGGGATCGGCGATCCGGGCCCCATGGGCCGGCTGCTCGTGCGCGGCGAATACGGCCACGACATCGTCGACGAGCTGAAGCCGCAGGCGGGCGAGCCGGTGATCGACAAGCCCGGCAAGGGCGCGTTCTACGCCACCGACCTGGGCGCGATCCTGCAGGACCGCGGCATCCGCCAGCTCATCGTCTGCGGAGTCACCACCGAGGTCTGCGTCAACACCACGGTGCGCGAGGCCAACGACCGCGGCTACGACTGCCTGGTGCTCGAGGACTGCGTCGGCTCGTATTTCCCCGAGTTCCAGAAGGCCGGCCTCGCGATGATCAAGGCGCAGGGCGGCATCTTCGGCTGGGTCGGCGCCTCCAAGGACGTGATCGCGGCGCTGGAAACGGGGCGAACATAGGCCAACCTTCTCTACGTCATGCCCGAGCTTGTCGCGGGCATCCACGTCGGGCCGAAAGAACGAATACCGACGAATTGCACAACGACGTGGATGGCCGGGACTTCGCCCGGCCATGACGAGAAAATCAGACGGCTACGCCGCGAGCTTGTCGAGCTCTTTCAGCAGCTCCGCACCCATCTGCGTCGTCGACACCTCGGTCATGCCGGGCTGCATGATATCGGCGGTGCGGATGCCGCGCGCCAGCACGTTCTTGGCCGCCGTCTCGACCAGGTCGGCGTCGTCGGCGAGATCGAACGAATAGCGCAGCATCATCGCGAAGCTCAGCACCATGGCGAGCGGGTTGGCGATGTCCTTGCCGGCGATGTCGGGCGCCGAGCCGTGGATCGGCTCGTAAAGCGCCCGCCTGCGCCCGGTCGCATCCGCTGCCCCGAGCGAGGCCGAGGGCAGCATGCCGAGCGAGCCGGTGAGCATCGAGGCGAGGTCCGACAGCACGTCGCCGAACAGATTGTCGGTGACGATGACGTCGAACTGCTTGGGGTTGCGCACGAGCTGCATGGCGCAGTTGTCGGCGTACATGTGGCCGAGCTCGACGTCCTTGTACTCGGCGTGAAGCTTGGTGACGGTCTCGCGCCACAAGACGCCCGTGTGCATGACGTTGGCCTTCTCGACCGAGGTCACCTTCTTGCGCCGCTTGCGCGCGAGCTCGAAGGCGACGCGGCCGATGCGCTCGATCTCGGGCGTGGTGTAGACCTGGGTGTCGACGCCCCGTTTCGTCCCGTCCGGAAGTGTCGTGATGCCGCGCGGCTCCCCGAAATAGACCCCGCCCGTGAGCTCGCGCAGGATCAGGATATCGAGCCCGCTCACGACCTCGCGCTTCAGGGTCGAGGCGTCGGCCAGCGCCTCATAGACCATGGCCGGACGCAGATTGGCGAACAGCCCGAGGTCCTTGCGCAGCCTGAGCAGGCCCTGCTCCGGCTTCTTGGAAAAATCGCCGGTGTCCCATTTGGGACCGCCGACCGAGCCGAACAGCACCGCATCCAGCTTCAAGGCCAGCTGCATCGTGTCGTCGGTGATCGGCGTGCCGTGCGCATCGAGCGAGGCGCCGCCGACAAGGCCGGTCTTGATGTCGAAGCGTACGGCGCGGCGCTTGTCGAACCAGTCGATGACGCGCGTCACCTGCTTGAACACCTCGGGGCCGATGCCGTCGCCCGGCAGCGCCAGCAGGGTCTTGTTCGCGGCCATGTCGTCTATCCTTAAGGCTGGTGTTACGCCTTGGCGCCGGCGTAGAGCCAGGGCTGGGCGGATTTCTGCTGCGCCTCGAAGCCGTCGATCTTGGGCTTCTTCTGCATCGTGAGACCGACATCGTCGAGGCCGTTCAACAGGCAGTGCTTGCGGAACGGATCGATGTCGAACTTGATGCAGCCGCCGTCCGGGCCGTGGATCTCCTGCTTCTCGAGATCGATCGTGATGACGGCGTTCGCACCGCGCGAGGCGTCGTCGAGCAGCTTGTCGACGTCCTCCTTGGGCAGCTTGATCGGCAGAATGCCGTTCTTGAAGCTGTTGTTGTAGAAGATGTCGGCGAACGACGTCGAGATCACGCAGGTGATGCCGAAATCGAGCAGCGCCCACGGCGCGTGCTCGCGGCTCGACCCGCAGCCGAAATTGTCGCCTGCGACGATGATCTTGGCGTCGCGATACGCCGGCTTGTTGAGCACGAAGTCCGGCCGCTCCTTGCCGTCATCGGTGTAGCGCATGCGCTCGAACAGCACCTTGCCGAGCCCGGTGCGCTTGATGGTCTTCAGGTGCTCGGCCGGGATGATCTTGTCGGTGTCGATGTTGGGCATCGGCATCGGTGCGGCCACACCGGTCAGGGTCGTGAATTTCTGCATGACGGGTACTCCCTCGCCCGAAGATCAGATGAGCTCGCGCACGTCGGCGAGCCGGCCCGACACGGCGGCGGCGGCCGCCATCTGCGGGCTGACGAGATGCGTGCGCCCGCCCGTGCCCTGCCGCCCCTCGAAGTTGCGGTTCGAGGTCGAGGCGCAGCGCTCGCCGGACTTGAGCTTGTCGGCGTTCATGGCGAGGCACATCGAGCAGCCGGGCTCGCGCCACTCGAACCCGGCGGCGATGAAGATCTTGTCGAGACCTTCCTGCTCGGCCTGGTGCTTGACGAGGCCAGAGCCGGGCACGACCAGCGCCTGCACGGTGCCGGCCACCTTGCGGCCCTTGGCGATGGCGGCCGCGGCGCGCAGATCCTCGATGCGGCCGTTGGTGCACGAGCCGATGAACACCTTGTCGACCGTCACGTCCGCCAGCCGCGTCCCGGGTTTCAGGCCCATGTACTCGAGCGAGCGCGTCATGGCCGCGCGCTTGGCCTCGTCCGCCACGTCGGCGGGGTTCGGTACCACTCCCGTGATCGGCAGCACGTCCTCCGGGCTGGTGCCCCAGGTCACCTGCGGGACGATATCGGCCGCCTTGAGGGTCACTTCTTTGTCGTACCTGGCGCCGGGATCGGACGGCAGCGTCTTCCAGTAGGCAAGTGCTGCTTCCCACGCCGCACCTTTGGGGGCGTAGGGCCGGCCCTTGATGTACGCAAACGTCGTCTCGTCGGGGGCCACGAGGCCGGCGCGTGCGCCACCCTCGATCGACATGTTGCACATGGTCATGCGGCCATCCATCGACAGCGCGCGCACGGCCGAGCCT
>DATJWN010000173.1:0-7067 GCA_035501235.1 Reyranella sp. | reverse complement strand
TGGTCTGGGCCACGGTTCTTTGGCTTGAAGCGGCGGAGCCGTACGTGACAGTCATCAGGCGCTGCGCGGTCTATACCCGCAAGTCGACGGAGGAGGGCCTAGAGCAGTCCTTCAACTCCCTCCATGCCCAGCGCGAAGCCTGCGAAGCCTACATCAAGAGCCAGTCTCACGAGGGCTGGCGACTGATGAAGACGGCCTACGACGATGGCGGCCTATCGGGCGGCAACCTTGACCGGCCAGCGTTGAAGCAGCTGCTGGCGGATGTGGCCGCAGGACAGGTTCACATCATTGTCGTCTACAAGGTGGATCGGCTCACTCGATCGTTGGCAGACTTCGCCAAGATCGTGGACGTCCTCGATGGTCATGGGGCCTCGTTCGTTTCGGTCACCCAGCAGTTCAACACCACGACGTCCATGGGCCGGCTGACCTTGAACGTGTTGCTGTCGTTCGCGCAGTTCGAGCGCGAGGTTGCGAGTGAGCGTATCCGGGACAAGATCGCAGCCTCACGGCGCAAAGGCATGTGGATGGGAGGCACGGTGCCCCTTGGTTACGACGTCAAGGATCGCGCGCTTGTGGTTGACGAAGCCGAGGCGGCGACGGTGCGGGAGATTTATGAAGCGTATTTACGCCTGAGCTCGGTCGCCAAACTGCGGGCCGAGCTCGATCGAAGGGGCATCGTCAGCAAGCGAAGGAAAACGACGACCGGTCGCACGTGGGGAGGATGCAGGTTCGACCTCGGTGCCCTGTATTGGCTTTTACGCAACCCGGTCTATGTCGGGCGCGTGTCACACAGGGGCCAAGTGTACCAGGGGCAGCAGGAACCCATCGTTGACCTGGCGACCTGGGAGCGGGTTCAACAGCTCCTGGCAGCCAAGACTGCCGGCCGTGAGCGGCGGCGCATCATTCCCGGCGGCCGGCTCTTGGCTGGGCGATTATTTGACGACTGCGGCAATGCCATGAGTCCGGCCTACACCGTTCGAAGGGGAAAGCGGCACGCCTACTATGTTAGCCAAGCGCTATTTCGAAGCGAGAGGGAGAAGGCAGGCTCGGTGCCCAGGGTTCCGGCCGATGAGATCGAGCGTCTAGTACGTCAGGCCGTGGCGCCTACTGTAGATGCCGACAATCAGAACGAGGCCGCCCGGAAGAGCATCGAACGCGTCGTCGTCTTCAAGGATCGGATCGAGATTCGAACGACCGATGCTGGCACGTCAGATGGTGGCGTTGACGGCGAAGGCCCGCGGACCATCGTCGTCCCGGCCAGATTGGCTCATCGCAACAGGGCCAGAATCCTCGACGATGGTGCTCCTCGGCCGGATTCGGCAATGGTCAGAGCAATCGGCCGTGCCCACGAATGGAGGACATGGCTGGAGCAGGAGGAGGTTCACTCCTACCGGGACATCGCCGCCAAGGCGGCGGTCAATCCGGGGTACGTGCAGGCGGTATTGCCGCTGGCGTTCCTAGAGCCTCGCCTAACACGGGAACTGCTCGACGGGCGCCGCCAGATCAACGGCGGCCTGATGGAGCTCTTGCGGCGTGGCATCCCCATCGATTGGCGGCAGCAACGCGCCTCGTTCTGACCCGGCTGGGCCGCCCATTCGCATCAGGAAGTGACACCAGCAACTAGGCCGCTTAGAGACAGGCGGCTGAATTCGGCCAAAAGCCGAGCTTCCGGCTCCGCTGCTGTGGTCTCTGGTGTCGCTAAACAAGAGAAAAGCCCGCAACTAGCGAGCTCTTTCGCCCGAGGGCTATTGCCGAGTTAGCAAGCGGCGAGTGGTTGGTAGGCCCGGCAGGATTCGAACCTGCGACATAACCGTTATGAGCGGCTCGTTCTAACCACTGAACTACGGGCCCACGCGACCGGTCGGCGGAAGCCCGTCGTTCTACAACAGTTCCCCGCCGGCCAGCACGAACATATAGCCGATGCCGGGGAGGGCGCGCAGGCCCACGGGCGGCCTTGCCACTGCGGCTTTTCCCCCAATTGCCTTCGACCCGGAGAGCGTGTCACGCTGGGAGGATGTTCGCCTCGCACCTCGCCGCGGTCCTGCTGTCCGCGTTTGCTCTGTGGTCGATGCGCCATGAGATCAGCGAACGGGCGACGACGCGCTTTTTCTGGGCCCTCCCTGTCCTGTCGGCCGCCGCCGCCGCCGCGATCCTGCTGGTCGTCTCGCCGGGGCGTCGCCCGGAACTGTGGATCGTCGCGATCGGCCTGGGCTTTGCCGCCGGCCTGGGCGCCGGGCTGGCGCTGACGCCGATCAAGGACTTTGCCCGAAAGCTGGTCCTCATCCATCGCACCTGGGATGGCGTTGCGGTGACCCTGGGATTGCTCGTGGTCGCCCTGACGCGCCTCGTCACCACGGACTTCATGGGCCGCCAGTCGCACGGCTTCGGGGTCCTGGGAGGAGTCGGGGCCTTTCTCGCGGCCTATCTCGTGGGGCGCCTCACGACGCTTCAGCTCTACTCGGCGCCCAAGTCCATCCATCTCGACATGGTCGAGGGCGAGCGCCGCCGCCGGAACTGAGGCCGCTCTATTCGGCGGGCGGCACGAACATGTAGCCGATGCCGCGCACGGTGCGGATGACCGTGGGCTTCTCGGGCGAGGGCTCGATCTTGCGGCGGATGCGCGTGATGCGGAGATCGATCGCGCGGTCGAACGGATCGCGGGCGCGATGGCTGGTGGTCTCGAGCAGCCAGTCGCGGCTGAGCGGCCGGTTGGGGTTCTCGGCGAAGATCTTCAGGATGTCGAACTCGCCCGCGGTGACGGCCACGTCCTGGCCGGTATCGTCGTGCAGGGCGCGCTTGGAGAGATCGAGCGTGTGGCGGCCCATGCGCACGCGCTCCAGCCGCGACGGGGTCGCCTTGTGGGCCGAGCGGCGCAGCACGCTCTTGCAGCGCGCCAGCAGCTCGCGCGGCTCGTAGGGCTTGGCGACGTAGTCGTCGGCGCCGCTTTCCAGGCCCAGCACCTTGTCGACCGAGTCGCCGGCCGCCGTCAGCATGATGATGCCGACCCGGGTGCTCGATTCGCGCAGCCAGCGGGCCAGCGCGAAGCCGTCGTCCTGGCCGGGCAGCTGCACGTCGAGCAGCACCAGGTCGGGCATGGCGCGCGAGATCTGGCGGCGCATCTGCGCGCCGTTCTCGACCGCGGTCACCTTGAGATCGTGGTTGGCAAGGTAGGCTTCGGCCGCCTTGCGCTGAAAAGCGTCGTCCTCGACCAGCAAAACCGAAGGCTGTTGCATGACTTGGATCCGAAATTAATGAGTCTCTATGGGTGACAAAATAGCAAGCTTTTGCAAAGATTTATAGTCCTTTATTGAGATTTTTGATACAGTAATGGGCACGTCCCGCCGTACGACAACCATATGTTGCTTTCGCCTCCCGCCCGCTCGCTGAGCGTCCATGACGCTGGCTGCTGAACCGCAGGCCAGCGCGCCGCCCGCCATCGACGCCGACAATCCGGCGGGGCAGGACGCTTTTGTCCGCGCCGAGCTGATCCGCCGCCTGTTCGACGGCTCCAAGCAGTCGCGCTACTTCTCCTTCGTGCTCTGGCCGGTGATCGCCGCGATCTACTGGCGGCAGATCAATCTCATGGAGCTGGTGCCGCCCTTCGTGGCGCATCTCGCGGTCACGGTCGGCTTCGACGTGCTGCGACGGAGCTTCGCGCGCGCCGATCCGCCGGACGAGGAGGTGATCCGCTGGGGCTGGTGGTTCGCCGGCCTCTCGTTCCTGGCCGGCGCCTGCTGGGGCGTGGCGGGCTTCATGCTCGCCTCCAAGGAGTACGAGCTGCAGCGCATGCTGCTGGGGCTGGTGCTGCTCGCCACCATCACCACGGCGGTGCCGATCCGCTCGGCCCATCCGCCGACCTTCTACACCTTCTCCGTGGCGACGACGGCGCCGCTGCTCTTCGTGCTGCTGACCAGTGTCGATCCCTTCTACCAGCTCGTCGGCATCGCGGGCGGCGCCTATGTCGGCCATCTCATGGCCTACGTGCGCGACGTCCATCGCTGGCAGTACGACAATATCGCGCTCGCCTACCAGAAGGAGGAGCTCGCCCAGCGCCTGCAGGTCGCCTACGACGAGGAGCGTGTGGCGCGCGACACCGCGATCGACGCGCAGCGCGAGGCGGAGCACGCCAACCAGGCCAAGTCGACCTTCCTCGCCACGATGAGCCACGAGATCAGGACGCCGATGAACGGCGTGCTGGGCATGATCGACGTGCTGGAACGCACGCCCCTCACCGCCGAACAGCGCGATGCGCTCGGCACCGTGCGCTACTCGGCCTCGGCGCTCCTGAAGATCATCGACGACATCCTGGATTTCTCCAAGATCGAGGCCGGCCGCCTCGACCTCGAATGCATCGAGGTCTCGACCGTCGAGCTGATCGAGGGCGCGGCCGAGACGCTGGCGCCGCAGGCCGCGGCCAAGGGCGTGAAGCTCGTGGCCTATGTCGCGGCCGGCGCGCCCGAGCGCGTGATGGGCGATCCGCTGCGTCTGCAGCAGATCCTGTTCAACCTCCTCGGCAATGCGCTCAAGTTCACCGAGCAGGGCTCGGTGCGCCTCACTTTCGAGCGTGCGGGCGAGGGCCGCCTCTGCATCAAGGTCGCCGACACCGGCATCGGCCTCACCGAGGAGCAGCGCGAGAAGCTGTTCCAGCCCTTCGTGCAGGCCGACAATTCGACGACGCGCCGCTTCGGCGGCACGGGACTCGGCCTGTCGATCGTGCGGCGCCTCGCCGAGGCGATGCAGGGCGACGTCACGGTCCACAGCACGTCAGGCGTCGGCTCGGTCTTCACCGTCACCGTCCAGCTCGAGGAGGTGACCCAGGCGGTCCAGCAGCGGCCGCTCGAGGGCCTGTCGCTGACCCTCGGCCTGCCCGACGCCGAGGAGGCAAGGGCCTTCGCCCGCTATCTCGGCGATGCCGGCGCTTCCGTCGTGGTGGCGCGGCCGGGCGCGTTCCTCGGCATCCGCCTGCACGATGCGCATGGCGGGCCTGAGCGGCAGGTGACCTTGCTCGACGGGCCGGCACTGGGCGCCTCGCCGCTGCTCGGCCTCGCCCGGCCCTGGCGCCGCGACACGCTGGTGCGGGCAGTGGCCCGCGCCGCCGGCCGCGCAGCCGGCGTTGCCGCGCCGCCCAAGGCCGCGCCGGAGAAGGTCGGCGGCCGCGTGCTGGTGGTCGACGACAATTCGGTCAACCGCAAGATCCTCGCCCGCCAGCTCGAACTCGCCGGCGCCTCCACCGATTCGGCAGCGGGCGGCGAGGAAGCGCTCGAGCTCTGGCGCAAGGGCCGCTACGACCTGGTGCTGGCCGACCTGCAGATGCCGACCATGGACGGCTTCGAGCTGGCGCGGCGCATCCGCCAGAGCGAGCAGGCCGAGCGCCGCCACCGCACGCCCATCCTCGCCGTGACGGCGAGCGCTCTTGAGGACCAGGAACAGAAGACGCGGGCCGTCGGCATGGACGGCCTGATCACCAAACCGATCGGCATCGAGCAATTGCGCGCGACGCTCGACGTGTGGCTGGGAGATGCCCGGGAGAAGGCGACATGAACGACGCTTACGATCGCGACAAGCTCGTCGAACTGTTCGGCGACGATCCCAAGACGCTGGCCGAGGTCGAGCGGGAGTTCCTCGACACCGCGCGCGATGCGGCCAAGGAAATCGACGCGACCGACGACCTCGCCGCCATCGCCCGCGCCGCGCACCGCCTGAAGGGCGCCTCGGGCATGATCGGCGCGGCGGCGCTGCGCGGCATCGCCGAAGCCGTCGAGCGCGCTGCCAAGGCCGCCGACCTGCCGAGCGTACGCAGCATGCACGACGTCTTCCATCTCGAGGTAAGACGCGTCGCGGATCAGGCCGGCCTGTCCGCCGATTGACCGTCTTCCGGCGTTTCAGCAGCGAGCGTGGAGACCGCGCTTTTCCTGGCCCTCGGCCTCACCGCGCTCATCGGCGGGGCGGCATTCCTCGTCTTTCTCGTGACGATGCCCTTCGTGCGTTTCTGGCACGCGGTTTTGTTCTCTTTCGTCACCTCGATTGCGGGCTGGATCAGCTTCGCATTGGCGACGCTGTCGATCCTGAATTTCATCCGTCATTTCGAGCAGCTCGCGACGGTGGAGGCGATCGGATCGGTTGTCAGTCTGCTGGCGCTCTTCGTCACGGGCCGGACGATCTGGCGCAGAGGCCGCCGGTCGCACAAGCCGCCGGTGGCGGTCGACGACTTCTCCTAGCCACGCGGCCGCAGCAGGATCGTCGCCGAATAGGAAAGCAACGGCTTGCCGTTCTGCTCCAGCAGCCCGCGCAGGAAGGCGAGCGTGCGGCCGTGGCGGGGGACCTCGACGCGGGTCGTGAGCGGCGAATGCGGATCGCCCGCCGACAGGAACTCGGCGGCGAAGGAAACGGTCGAGGGCGCCATGCCGGTCACCATGCCGGCCGCGCGCGTCACGGCCGAGTCGGCGAAGCTCATCATGTAGCCGCCGTGCAGCACGCCGCCTGAATTGCACATATGGGCCAGGGTGGGCTGGATGAGCGTGGCGCCATCCGACTCGGGGCGAACGTAGGACGGTCCGATGTGGCGCGAGTAGACGCTGGCGTTGGTCAGTCGCTCGAAGCCCGCGGGCACCGTCTGCGGCGAGGCATCGCGCGGTGCCGCCGCATCGGCCTTGCGTGCCATCGCCCTGTCGCGCGCCACATGCCGGCAGACGCCGGACCACAGCGCGACCGTCTTGCCCTGCTGGGTGATCGTGCCGCGCGCGAAGGCGAGGCGGCCGGTGACCTGCAGCGGCTCGCCGCTCGCCTCGAGCGGAACGCCGACCGTGCCCGCGGAAAGGAACTCGACGGCGATGCTCACCGTCATGGCGAAGGAGCTGTTGGTGCCCTTGTCGGCGGCCCGGCCGGCGACGAGGCAGAGCGCGTAGTCGGCGAAGGTCAGGATCGCGCCGCCGTGCACTGCGCCGCGATAGTTGCCGTGCCGCTCGGCGGTCGGCAGCACGCAATGCACGCTGCCCGCCTTCGTCGCGTCGCCCGCGATCCGGAAATAGAAGGGGCCGGTATGGTCCTCGAACGGATCGGAGGGCACG
>DATJWN010000172.1:0-3435 GCA_035501235.1 Reyranella sp. | reverse complement strand
TCGATGCGGATGCCTCGCTGGGTGGCGAGCTCGAATTCATGGATCCGCGCGGGCCGGGACCGGCCATGTACGCGCCTCATCTCGCCTTCGGCAGCGCGGGCCTGTCGGTCGGCGCCAACGAGACCCTCCGGCCCAAGGCGGGGCGGCTGGTGATGTTCCCGGCCTGGCTGCTGCACCAGGTGCGACCCTACACGGGCAAGGCCCAGCGCATTTCCATCGCTTTCAACCTCAGCCTGTGAGCGTCGCGGGCCACCATATAGGCGTGGTCGGTGGCGGCGCCTGGGGCACGGCGCTCGCCTGCCTGGCGCGACGCGCCGGCCGACAGGTGACCTTGTGGTCGCGCGATCCTGCCATTTCGCGCGCAATCGCGACGGAGCGAACCAATCCGGTTTACCTGCCGGGTTTCCCGCTCGATGCGGGCATCGTCGCGGCGACGGACCTCGGCGCTCTCGGCGACTGCGACACGCTCCTGCTCGTCTGCCCCGCACAGGCCGTGCGCGAGTTGGCGGCGCGCCTGCCGGGCGACAGTCCGGTCGTGATCTGCGCCAAGGGCATCGAGGCGTCGAGCGGCCTGCTGATGCCCGAGGTGCTGGAGCAGGTGCAGCCCGGCCGCCGCATCGCGCTGCTTTCCGGACCGAGCTTCGCCGAGGAAGCCGTGCGCGGCCTGCCGACGGCGATCAGCATCGCCACTGTCGATCCCAACCTCGGCCGCGATCTCGCCGCCGGCCTCGCCGCGGGCGCCTTCCGGCCTTACTGGACGCACGATGTGCTGGGCGTGGCACTGGGCGGCGCGGTGAAGAATGTGCTGGCGATCGCCGCCGGCGTGGTCGAAGGCCGAGGCCTTGGCGCCAATGCCGCGGCGGCCCTGATCACGCGCGGGTTCGCGGAGATGGCGCGGCTCGGCCAGGCGATGGGCGCGGAGCTCGAGACGCTGACGGGCTTGAGCGGCCTCGGCGATCTCGCGCTCACCTGCTACGGCCCTCTCTCGCGCAACCGTTCCTTGGGCGTGGCGCTGGGAAAGGGCGCATCGCTCACCGACTACATGAAGGGCCGCCGCCAGGTCGTGGAAGGCGAGGCGACGGCGCCGGCCGTATTGGCGCGTGCCGCCAGGCAACGGATCGAGATGCCGATTTGCACCGCCGTCGATGCTATCCTGCACAAGGGCGCGGACCTCGATCAGACAATCCGCGCTCTGTTGGCGCGCCCGTTGAAGCGCGAGGGCGAATAGCCCGGAAGGAACAAGGGGAGTGAAATGGCTCACTGGCTCATCAAATCCGAGCCGACGGTCTATTCCTGGGACCAGTTCGTGAAGGAAAAGCGCACCTCGTGGACGGGCGTGCGCAACCCGCAGGCCGCGATCAACCTCAAGTCGATGAAGGTCGGCGATCTCTGCTTCTTCTATCATTCGAACGAGGGCAAGGAGATCGTGGGCGTGGCCAAGGTCGTGAAGGCGGCCTATCCCGATCCGACCGACAAGGCGGGCAAGGCGGTGACCGTCGATGTGGCGCCGGTCGCGCCGATCAAGAATTTCGTCACGCTTGCTGCCATCAAGGCCGAGCCCAAGCTCAAGGATTTCGGGCTGGTGCGCCAGTCGCGGCTGTCCGTCGTTCCGGTGAGCGACGAGCAGTGGAAGCTCATCGAGAAGATGGCCTCGAGCAAATAGGGCGCATTTCCGTGGTCGATAACCGCCGCGGCATCCTCGCGATGTCGGCGTCGGTCGTGGTCTTCATCTTCAACGATTCGCTGATGAAGCTCGCGGCCGAGATCATGCCGCCCGTGCAGGCGATCGGCGTGCGCGGCCTGTTCGCGACGCTGTGGTGCCTGCTGGCCCTGATGGCGAGCGGCGAGTGGCGGCAGATGCCGAAGCTCGGCCATCCCGTCGTGGTCGCGCGCGGGCTGCTCGAGGCGGCGGCGGCGATCAGCTATCTCTACGCGCTCGCCTTCATCCCCTTCGCGATCGCGACGGCGGTGAACCTCTCGACACCGCTCTTCCTCGCCATGCTGGCGGCGCTGGTGCTGAAGGAACAGGTCGGCTGGCGGCGCTGGAGCGCCATCGCCGTGGGCTTCGTGGGCGTGCTGATGGTGATCCAGCCCCGGCCGGGCGACATCAACGGCTGGACCTGGCTGGTCGTCGGTTCGTCCTTTATCGGCGCCTTGCGGGACGTCATCGCCCGCTTTCTGCCGCCGGCGGTACCGAGCCTCGTCGTGTCGCTCAGCTCCGCCATGACGCTCGCATTCGTGGGGATCGTGTGGGCCGCGATCGACGGCTGGCAACCCATGTCCTGGCGCGGCATCGTCTACGTGGCAGGCTCCTCGCTGCTGCTTGCCGCCGGCTACCAGTTCCTGATCATCTCGCTGCGCTCGGGCGCGGAATATTCGGCGATGGCGCCCTTCCGTTATGGCTCCGTTTTATGGGCCATCGCCATCGGCTACGTGCTGTGGGGCGACGCGCCCAATGCGCTTGCCTTCGCCGGCATCGCCGTGGTGGTGGCGGCTGGCCTCTACATCCTCCATCGCGAGAGGGTGCGGCGACGGGCGTCGGCTTGACCGCGGGCCCGGGCTGTGGTTCATTAAAAATGAACGACGTCGGTTACGGGAAGTGCCCGTTATTTTTCCGATTCTTTAACGGGCGACCCATCTTTCGTAGTCGCGCGCCACATCCTCGACCGCCTGGTCGAAAAATTTCTTGCCGGCCTCCGGCGTCGCCTGGCTGGGGTCCGAGCCGATGCGGCCGTCGGGGAAGGCGCGGCGGTAGTCCTCGGCATCGGCGAAACTTCCATTGGGCGCCACGCGCGGCTCGAGCTGCGTGCGGTTCATGGTCTCGGGGTACTTGTACCAGGTGAGCGCCACTTCCGACGCCGTTGCGTGGCTTCCTTCGCCCACGGGAAAAAGTTCCTTCTGGAGCTTGCGGATACCCTCGCTGTCCCACCAGTTGCGCAGCGCACATTTGATCGAGGGCTGGTTCGACAGCCGCTCCATCGAGCGCTCGGCGTAGATCTCGGAGAAGGCCGCGGTGACAGTGGCGATGTTGCCGCCGTGGCCGTTCACGAAGAAGAAGCGCGTGAAGCCGTGGCGGGCGAGGGAGACCACCGTGTCGCGCACGACGGCGATCAGGGTCGTGGGTTTCATGGTGATGGAGCCCGGGAAGGCCAGGTGATGCTGCGCCATGCCGACGGAGATGGTCGGCGCCACCAGCGCGCCTATTTTCTCGCCGACGCCGCGGCCGATCATCTCGGCGGTGAGCGCGTCGGTGCCGATCAGGCCGGTCGGCCCGTGCTGCTCGGTCGATCCGATCGGGATGATGATGCCGGTCTTGGTCTTGAGATAGTCCTCGACGAACGACCAGGTCTTGAGCTGAAGCTGCACGCGAAAACTCCTTGGGTTGCGGCGAGGATGCGTCGCTTCGCCGGACGTTACAAGCGATCCGGCAGCTCG
>DATJWN010000171.1:0-44609 GCA_035501235.1 Reyranella sp. | reverse complement strand
CTCGGAGAAAAGCTTCTCATGGCCCGCCTTCTTGAGCTCCGCGCACAGGTCGGACGTGCGGCGGTCCTGCCAGACGATGGCGTTGTGCACCGGCTTGCCCGTCGCGCGGTCCCACACGACCGTCGTCTCGCGCTGGTTGGTGATGCCGATACCGGCCAGTGCCTTGGCGTCGAGCCTGGCCTTGTCGAGCGCCCCGCGGCAGACCTCGACGGTCGCTTTCCAGATCTCCTCCGGATCGTGCTCGACCCAGCCGGGCTTGGGGAAGATCTGCGGCAGCTCCTTCTGCGCCGAGGCGACGGGACGGCCTGAATCATCGAAGACGATCGCGCGCGTGCTGGTCGTGCCCTGGTCGATGGCGAGGATGTACTTGGCGGCCATGAGCCGCTCTCAGTGAGCGCGGGCTATAGCAAAGTCCACGGCTTCGAGCAGGGCGGACTTGAGCTTGGACTCGCCGAACAGGCCGAGCGCATCGCGCGCCATGGCGCCGTAGTGGCGGGCGCGCTCCAGCGTGTCGGCCACGGCATTGTGGCGCTCCATCAGCGCCTGCGCCTGCTCGAGGTCGTCGTCGCGCTGCTCGAGCTTCTCGATGGTGCGCTTCCAGAAGGCACGGTCGACCGAGCCGCCGCGCAGGAAGGCCAGGATCACCGGCAGGGTGATCTTGCCCTCGCGAAAATCGTCGCCGACATTCTTGCCCAGCGCCGCCTCGCGGCCGGCATAGTCGAGCGCATCGTCGACCAGCTGGAAAGCGATGCCGAGATTCATGCCGAAGCTTTCCAGCGCGACACGCTCGGCGCCGTTCTTGCCCGCGACCATGGCGCCGACCTCGGCCGCCGCGGCGAACAGCCGGGCGGTCTTGGCCTTGATGACCTCGAGATAGGTCGCCTCGGGCGTGCTGATGTCGCGTTGCGTCACGAGCTGCAGCACCTCGCCCTCGGCGATCGTCGAGGAGGCGCGGGACAGCACGCCCAGGACATCGAGCGAGCCCACCTCGACCATCAGCTCGAAGGCGCGCGTGAACAGGAAGTCGCCGACCAGCACCGAGGCCTTGTCGCCCCACACCGAATTGGCCGTCGGCCGGCCGCGGCGCAGCGCACTGACATCGACCACGTCGTCGTGGAGCAAGGTCGCCGAATGGATGAATTCCACGCAGGTCGCGAGATGCACGTGGCGCGCATCGTCGGCCGCATAGCCGCAGAGCCGCGCCGCCGCGACCGTCAGCAAGGGCCGCATGCGCTTGCCGCCGGCGCCGACCAGATGGTTGGCGAGCTCGGGAATCAGCGCCACCGGCGAGCGCATGCGCGCCAGGATCTCGCGATCGACCTGCGCCATGTCGTCGGCACAGAGAGCCAGCAGCGACTCGAGGCTGGGGCCTTTGCGCTTGCCTTCGAGGGAAACGACGGTAGCCATGGCGACGCGGTATACTCCCGAAACGGTGACGATCCCTAGCATGGAAACAGCGCTGACCGAAGACAGGTTGCTCGGCGGACGCGTGCGCTTGATGCAGCCCAAGCGCGGCTATCGGGTGGCTGTCGATGCCGTGCTTTTGGCCGCCGCGGCAGCGCCCGATCGGGCCGCCAAAGTGCTCGATCTGGGGGCAGGTGTCGGCGCGGTCGGCCTTTGCCTTGCCGCACGCGTGCCGGATTGCACGATTCTGGGCATCGAATTGCAGCCCGCGCTGGCGGAACTCGCCGAACGCAATGCCCACACAAACAACCAAGGGAATCGTGTGCGCACGATCGTTCACGATCTGGCCCGGCCACTGCCCACCGATATCGGACCGTTCGATGAAGTCGTCACCAATCCGCCATATCTCGCCGCTTCCGTCGCCGATCCCTCGCCCGATCCCATGAAGGCATTGGCAACCGTCGAATCGAGCGCCGATCTCGCGCGCTGGCTTGGCGTGGCGACCGGCGCACTGAAGCCCATGGGGCGGCTGACGATGGTCCATCGCAGCGACCGGCTGGAGGAGATCGTGGGCCATCTCGATCGGTTGGGCTGGGGCGATGTCGTCGTGAAGCGCCTGCCGCCTGCCGCACGCGTCCTCCTCCGCGCACGCCGCGCCGATACGCTCCGCCGAAGCGAAGCGCCGCCACTCACGCTGCATCGCCCCGACGGCGGCTACACCGACGAAGCTGAGGCAATATTGCGGCACGCGGCTGCGCTGGACTTCTAGCTTGGCCCTCGCGACAGTGCCTCCATGTTCGGTTGGTTGAGAGATCGTATGCGTCGCGGGCCCGCAGTGCCCGTCGTGCGTCTGTCGGGCGTCATTGCCGCCGGCGGCCTCCTGGGAGCTCGCGGCCTTTCCATCGAGGGCGTGGCGCCGCTGCTCGCCCGCGCCTTCGCCCAGCGCAACGCACAAGCCGTGGCCATCGTCATCAACTCGCCGGGCGGCTCGCCCGTGCAGTCGGCCCTGATCGCCCAGCGCATCCGCCTGCTTGCCGACGCCAAGAAGCTGCCGGTGATCGCCTTCGTCGAGGATGTCGCGGCCTCGGGCGGCTACTGGCTCGCCTGCGCCGCCGACGAGATCGTCGCCGACCCCTCGTCGATCGTGGGCTCCATCGGCGTGATCAGCGCGGGCTTCGGCTTCCAGGACCTGATCGCGCGAATCGGCGTGGAGCGGCGCGTGCACACATCGGGCGAGAGCAAGTCGACGCTCGATCCCTTCAAGCCGGAGAAGCCCGAGGATGTCGAGCGGCTGAAGCGGCTGCAGTCCGAGATCCACGACGGCTTCAAGGACTGGGTGCGCAGCCGCCGCGCCGGCAAGCTGAAGGGCGAGGAGTCGGTGCTCTTCACCGGCGAGTTCTGGACCGGCAAGCGCGGGCTGGAACTCGGCCTCGTCGATTCGCTCGGCGAGCTGCGCGCAGTGCTGCAGCAGCGCTACGGCGAGAAGGTGCATCTTCCCGTCATCCAGGCCAGGAAGCGCCTCCTGGCGCGCTTCGGGCTCGGCGGCTCCCTCGGTGGCTCCCTGGGCGGCTCGATCGACCAGATCGGCCCGACGACGCTGGCCGCCCTCGAAGAACGCGCGCATTGGCAACGTTTCGGACTGTAGGACTGAACCCATGAACATGCTCACGCCCGTTGCGCCCGAGGACCTCGCGGCCGTCCGCGCCTGGTTCGATGCGCTGTCGAAACACTGCCGCGCCGTCGACTATGAGGGCGCCCGCGCGATCTTCGCCGACGACATGATCGCCTTCGGCACCTTCACCGACTTCATGCACGGAAGAGACCTCGCCGAGCAGAAGCAGTGGCGCAACGTCTGGGGCACGATCCGCAACTTCCGCTACGATGCAGACAAGGTCGAGGCCATCGTCTCGGCCGACCGCCTGACCGCCGTCGGCATGGGCGTGTGGCAGTCCGACGGCTTCTATCCCAACGGCGATCCCTTCCAGCGGCCGGGCCGTACCACGACGGTCATGGCACGCAAGAAGATCGGCGATCCGTTCATCGCCACGCACACCCACATGAGCCTGTTCCGCGGCACGCCGGACCGGAGCTACGGCCGGTTCAGCGGACCCTGAGTTTTTCCAACGTAAACCGAATCGATTTCTTCCCCGTTCATACGGGGAAGTGCCCGCGTCCTACGCGGGCGATGGGGCCATGAGCCGCGAACGGGATCTCGCCTGTGGCTCATGATTCCTCCGCCTCTTCGCGGCGCCTCCCGATTTGAATGGGCAGGAAAGCTTCGCGCCGTCGGAACGACGTCAGCCCAACAGTCGCAGGAACATGTACAGGCTCGCGGCGAACAGCGCCGAGCCCAGCAGCATGGTGGCGGGCACGGTCAGCACCCAGGCGAGCAGGATGTTGCGCACAGTCTGGCTCTGCAGGCCCGAATGGCCCGCGAACATGGCGCCTGCCACGCCCGACGACAGGATGTGCGTCGTGCTGACCGGCAGGCCCACGACATCGGCCAGGCTGATGGTCGACATGGTGACCAGCTCCGCCGTGGCGCCCTGGGCGTAGGTCAGCCGGCCCTTGCCGATCTTCTCGCCGATGGTCACCACGATGCGCTTCCAGCCGATCATGGTGCCGAGCCCGAGCGCCAGCGCGACCGCCACCTTCACCCAGACCGGAATGAACTCGGTGAGCGGAATCAGCTTGTCGCTCAACGTGTCGATCGCCGCCGCCACGTCGTCGCCGATGATGTTGCTCTTCACCATCTCGTCGGCCGCCTCGTCGATCAAGTAGATGTCGCGCCGCAGCTGCGTGCGCTGCTCGGGCGACAGGTCGCGCAGCGACGTGATGCCGGTCAGCATCTTGCGGATGTTGTCGTTCTTGACCGCCAGCGACGGCAGGGTCCAGGCGTCGGGCCGGCCGAGGTCGACATAGTGCTCCAGGTGCGTCTCGGCGATGTCGTTGTCGATCGGGCCGGGCACCGGCGCCTTGGCGAGCATGGGCGCCACGAAGCGCGAGGCCTCGACGATCTCGCTCAATCGCTCCGGCGAGGTCGACAGTTGCAGGGCGAAGGCCGCGGGCGCGAGGCTGATCAGCACCAGCATGATCAGGCCGATGCCTTTCTGTCCGTCGTTGGAGCCGTGCGCGAAGCTCACGCCCGTGCAGGTCGCGATCAACAGGGCGCGGATCGAAAATGGCGGCGGCGCCTGTTCCTCGGGTGGCTGGTGCAGGACCGGATTGCGCAGGAAGCGCCGCGCCAGCAGCAGCAACAGCGCCGACGCGACGAAGCCGACCACCGGCGAGATCAGGAGCGCCAGCATCGTCGAGCGAAGCTTGTCCCAGTTGACGCCGTCGATCCAGCCGTCGCCCGCGGTGATCGCGTTCATCAGCCCGACGCCGATGATCGAGCCGATCAGCGTGTGCGAGCTCGACGCCGGCAGGCCGAGATACCAGGTGCCGACGTTCCACAGGATCGCCGACGCGAGCAGCGCGAAGATCATGGCGAGGCTCGCCGGCGAACCCGCCTGCACGATCAGCTCGGCCGGCAGCAGCGCCACGATGCCGAAGGCCACCGCGCCGCTCGAGGTCAGCACGCCGACGAAGTTCCAGCAGCCCGACCAGATCACGGCCTGCACCGGCTTCAGGGAATGGGTGTAGATCACCGTCGCCACGGCATTGGCCGTGTCGTGGAAGCCGTTGGCGAACTCGAAGCCCAGCGCGCACAGGAGGCCGAAGGCCAGCACCGCGAGGCCCGCGGCGCCGACCGATCCGTCGATCAGGAAATCCATCCCCCCGGAAGTCTCCCCTTCCTAGCGCGGGTCCATCGCCCCTTTGCGTTCGACGATCAGCTTATAAGCGTCCGGCTGGCGATGCAGCGCGAAGTTGAAGGTCGTGCGCTTGTAGCTCCGGCCGGCATCGAGGTCGCAGCGATGCACGACCAGCTCGTCGCCTTCGCCGTTGGCCCGTGCCACCACCTTGCCCGAGGGCGCCACGATCATGGAATCGGCGAGCGACGGAACGCCTTCTTCCGTGCCGCCCTTGGCGACGCCGATCACCCAGGTCCCGTTCTGGTAGGCGCCGGCCTGCATGGAGAGCTGGTTGTGGAACCAGGAATGCTCGTCGTGATCGGGCGACGGCGCGTTGTGCAAGGGCGTGTTGTAGCCCAGCATCACCATCTCGACGTTCTGCAGGCCCATCACGCGATAGGTCTCGGGCCAGCGCCGGTCGTTGCAGATGCACATGCCCATGTTGGCGCCCATCGCTTTCACGACAGGGAAGCCGAGATTGCCGACCTCGAAGTAGCGCTTCTCGAGATGCTGGAACGGCCGCTCGGGCTCGTGCTCGCTGTGGCCGGGCAGATGGATCTTGCGGTATTTGCTCGCGATGCGGCCGTCCTTCTCGACGATGATCGAGGTGTTGAAATGACGGACGCGGCCCTCCTCGCGCGCGAGCTCGGCATAGCCGAAGGAGAAGCCCAGCCCCAGCGCCTTGGCCTCGTTGAACAGAGGCGCCGTCTCGTTCGACGGCATCTCGGCCTCGAAGAAAGAGTCGATCTCGGCCTGATCGGTCATCCACCAGCGCGGGAAGAAGGTGGTGAGCGTGAGCTCGGGGAACACGACCAGCTCGCAGCCCATGCGGCTCGCCTCGCGCAGATGGGCGATCATGCGCTCGACCACGTCGCGCCTGGTATGGCTGCGCTGGATGGGGCCCATCTGGGCGGCACCGACTGTCAGGAAACGCGTCATTACAGACCTCCGGGGACGAGTATAGCCATTGCGTCCCGTCGCCCGAGTCCCATATCTCGAGGATCGAGCGGGGAGCTGAAAATGGCTGAAACTGTGCTGGTCACCGGCGGAAGCGGCTATATCGCGAGCTGGTGCATCGTGGGACTGCTGCAACAGGGTTACACCGTGCGCACGACGGTGCGCAGCCTCGCCAGGGAGCCCGCCGTTCGCGCCGCCATCGGCACGGTTGTCGATCCCGGCAACCGGCTCACCTTCTACGCCGCCGAGCTCACCAAAGACGAGGGCTGGGACGAAGCCGTCGCGGGCTGCGACTACGTCCTGCACGTCGCCTCGCCGCTCGGCGTCGGCGGTGTGAAGGATCCCAACGAGCTGGTCGTGCCGGCCCGCGAAGGCGCCTTGCGTGTCCTGCGCGCGGCGACCAAGGCCGGCGTGAAGCGGGTCGTGCTCACCTCCTCCGTCGCCGCCGCCAGCCCGCCCTATGGTCCCACCGAATCGCTCAACGACGAGACGGTCTGGACCAATCCCGACGACAGGAACATCGACGCCTATCGCCTCTCCAAGACGCTGGCCGAGCGCGCCGCCTGGGAGTTCATGGGCAAGCAGACCGGTCCGACCACGCTCACGACCGTGCTGCCCAGCATGGTCGTGGGACCGGTTCTGTCGTCGGAGTCGCTGGGCTCGGTGCAGGTCGTGCAGCGGCTGATGAACGGCAGCGTGCCCGGCACGCCGCGCATCGGCTTCACCATGGTCGATGTGCGCGACGTGGCCGACCTGCACATCCGCGCCATGACCTCGCCCGCCGCCGCCGGCCAGCGCTTCATCGCCGCCGGCGAATTCATGTGGATGGCCGACATCGCCAGGACGCTGCGCGACCGGCTGGGCGCCCGCGCGCCTAAGGTGCCGAAACGGCGCCTGCCCGACTTCGTGGTGCGCCTGATCGGGCTGTTCGACGCCACGCTGAGGCAGGTGGCCGCGGGCCTCGGCCAGAAGCGCGTCTTCACCGCGGCCAAGGCGAAGGCGGCGTTGGGCTGGACGTCACGCCCCTCGACCGACGCCGTCGTCGACTGCGCCGAGAGCCTGATCGCCAAAGGCGCGGTCTAGCGGGGCCCCGCCTTATCGACGTCGTTGGTGAACTCGGCCGAGGTGAACGTGCCGCCCTGGAAGAGATCGCCCACCGGATCGGGGCCGATCTTCTTCTGCTCTTCCTCGGCGTGCGCGCGATGGTCCTCGCCGCGGCCGCTGGGCTTGTAGCCGAGCTGATAGGCCCGCGCATTGTCCCACCAGCCCGCCTCGTTGTCCGAGGCGCCGTAGAGGATCTCGAAGCGGATGTCGGGGTGCTCCAGGCCGATCTGGAAGAGCTGCACGATGTCCTCGGGCGAGATCCAGATCGAGAGCCGCCGCACGTCGAGCGGGATCGGCCCGACATTGCCGATGCGGAGACAGGTGACGGCCATGCCGTGCTTGTCGGCATACATCGCGCCCAGCGCCTCGCCGAAGGCCTTGCTGACGCCATAGCGGCTGTCGGGCCGCACGGTGACGTTGGGGCCGATGCGCGTGCTGCGCGGATAGAAGCCGACGGCGTGGTTGGACGAGGCGAAAATCAGCCGCTTGACGCCCGCCACGCGCGCCGCCTCGAAGACATTGTGGCAGCCGATGATGTTGGCGTTCAGGATCTGCTCCCACGTGCCCTCGACCGAATGCCCGCCGAGATGGATCACGCTGTGCGCGCCCGCGAGCGCCGCCGCGACCTCATCGGGCCTGGTGAGATCAGCCGCGACGAAGGTCTCGCCGGCTTGCAGATCCTTCGGTGGCACACGATCGCTCAGCACCAGCCCGGGATAGAGCTTCGCGAGCAGGGGCCGCGTCATCGTGCCGATGCCGCCCGCGGCACCGGTGAAGACGATGCGACGCGACTTGTCCAAAACTTCCGCCATAACATTCCCCCTACGCCTCGCTCAGTTGTAGCGGTAGTGTCCGCGCATGTCGCCGACCATCCGCCGCGCCCGCCAGGGCGACTGGTACCGCATCACCGAGATCCGCCTCGGCGTGAAGGAGAACATGCTGGGCGATCCGAGCCGCGTCACCGTCGATCATTACATCTGGTTCCGCGACCATCCCGGCATCTGGGTCTGGGAGGAGAATGGCGACATCCTGGGCTTCTCGGCGTCGGACACGCGCGACGGCAACATCTGGGCGCTGTTCGTCGATCCCGCGCACGAGCGCCGCGGCATCGGCCGGCCGCTGTTCGAGAAGGCGCTCGACGTGTTGCGCGAGAACGGCCATCGCACCGCGTGGCTCACAACGCAGCCCGGCAGTCGCGCCGACGGCTTCTACCGCGCCGCCGGCTGGAAGGTGTTCGGCAACAGCCCGAAGGGCGAGCTGGTCTTCCACGGCGTTCTTTAAAAAGTCATCGCTTCCCCGTTCATACGGGGAAGTGCCCCGTCATACGGGGCGATGGGATCATATCGCGGGCCGAAGGCCCGCAGTCCCGACCCCTCCGGCGCTCCGCGCCACCTCCCCATTTGAATGGGGAGGCTAGGTCTCAGCCAATTCCAGCATCAGGTTCAGCAGCACCTGCGCGCCCGCCGCCAGATCGGCGGGCTCGGTGTGCTCCTTGACGTTGTGGCTGAGGCCCGCGGCCGAGGGCACGAAGATCATCGCCGTCGGGCAAAGGCGCTGCATCATCTGCGCATCGTGCCCCGCGCCCGAGGGCATGCGGCGCGTGGACAACGACAGCGCTTTGGCGTGATGCTCGACCCGGTCGACGAGGCCCGCATCGAAGATCACCGGCTCGAAGCGCGCCAGCACCTTGGCCTCGACCTCGAGTCGCTCGGCCGCCGCGACCTCGGCCATGTGCGCCGCCACCCTGGCCTCGGCCTCCTTGAGCTTCGCCTCGTCGGTATTGCGCAGATCGACGGTGAAGACGCAGCGATTGGGCACGACGTTGATCAGGTTGGGACGCAGCGACAGCGCGCCGACGGTCGCCACCTGGTTGCCGCCCATCTCCCAGGCGAGCTTGCGCGCGAAGACATTGACGGAAGCGGCGAGATAGCCCGCGTCGCGCCGCAGGCGCATGGGCGTCGTGCCGGCATGGTTGGAGACGCCCGAGACGGTGTATTCGATCCAGGAGATGCCCTGCACGCTCTCGACGACGCCGATCCGCACCTTCTCCTCGTCGAGGATGGGGCCCTGCTCGATATGCAGCTCGACGAAGGCGTGCGGCTTGACGGCGCCGGGCTTCGCAGGCCCGAGATAGCCGATGCGCCGCAGCTCGTCGCCGACCGACAGTCCTTCCTTGTCGGTCGCAGCATAGGCTTCGTTGAGGCCGATGCCGCCGCAATAGACCAGGCTGCCCATCATGTCGGGCTGGAAGCGTGCGCCCTCCTCATTGGTGAAGAAGGCAACGGCGATCGGCCGGCGCGTCGTCAGCTTCGCCTCGTTCAGCGCCCGCACGACCTCGAGTCCCGCCAGAACGCCGTAGTTGCCATCATAACGGCCGCCGGTGCGCACCGTGTCGATGTGGCTGCCGGTCATCACGGGCGGCAGATTCTCGCGGCCGGCACGGAGGCCGACCACGTTGCCGACCGCATCGATGCGCACCTCGAGGCCGAGCGCCTTCATCCAGCCGACGACGAGGTCGCGGCCGGCCTTGTCCTCGTCGGTGAGAGCGAGCCGGGCGCAGCCGCCGCCTTCGATCGCGCCGATGGCCGCGAGTGCATCGAGAGTGTCGAAAAGATGGCGTTCGGACAGACGCGGCGGCATCGATTTCCCCAGGAAGCGCAGGCCTTTTACACTATCACGCTGGGGTGATCCGGTTTGCCTTGCCAGAGCGTAAAGCCGGGCGCATCTGAGGATCGCCATGCGTCGCTTCCTGCTCATCCTGATCGCCCTTCTCGCCCCCAACCTCGCGTTCGCGCAGTCGGCCGTGGTCAAGACCGACAATGTCCGCGCCGAACTGGTCTCGGAAGTGGCGCAGGTGAAGCCGGGCGAGCCCTTCTGGGTCGGCCTGCGACAGACCATGAAGCCGCACTGGCACACCTACTGGAAGAATCCGGGCGATGCCGGCCAACCGACCGAGATCGCCTGGAAGCTGCCCGACGGCGTGAAGGCCGATGCCATCGTCTGGCCGGTGCCGACCAAGTTCGATGTCAGCGGCGTGGTCAACTACGGCTACACCGACGATATCCTGTTGCTGGTGAAGATCACGCCGCCCGCCGATCTCAAGGGAGAGTCGCTCGCCCTCGCGGCCGAGGCCAACTGGCTGGTGTGCGACGACGTCTGCATTCCCGAGGAGGGCAAGTTCAGCCTGACGCTGCCCCTCGGCGCCACCGCCACACCGGCGAATGCCGAGACCCGGGCGCTGTTCGACAAGGCGCGGCGCGACGTGGCGATCGAGAGCCCGTGGCCCGCGAAATACGGACTCGCAAAATCGGGCGAGCCGACCTTGCTGGTCGAGGCCAGGGGCCTGAAGGCCGACACGATCCGCGACGTCTACTTCTTCCCGGCCGACTGGGTCGCCAACATGGAGAAGCAGACGGCGAGCGTCACCGCCGACGGCATCCGCATCCCGCTCAAGAAGGCCGATCCCAAGACCGCCGCCCCGCAGCAGCTCTCCGGCACGCTTGTGCTGACCGAGAAGACCGGCAGCGGCGAGAATCGCGAGGCCTTCGACATCACCGCCAAGCTCGATCCGGCCTTTGTGCCCTCGGCGGCGCCCATCTCCGCCTCGGGCGAGGAGGAACTCTCGCTCGTGCAGGCGTTGCTGTTCGCGCTGCTGGGCGGCCTGATCCTGAACCTGATGCCCTGCGTCTTTCCCGTGCTCGCCATGAAGGCCGCGGCCTTCGCGCGGCTCGCCGGCCACGAGAAGAGCGAGATGCGCCGCGACGGCTCGGCCTACACCGCGGGCGTGCTGGTCTCCTTCGCCGCCATGGCCGCCGTGATCGTGGCGATCCGCTCGAGCCTCGGCGACGTGAGCTGGGGCTTCCAGTTCCAGTCGCCGATCTTCTCGCTGCTGGTCGCCTACCTCTTCTTCGTCGTGGGCTTGAACCTTTCGGGCGTGTTCGAGATCGCCGGCAGCTTTACCGGTGTGGGCCAGGGCCTGACCGCACGGAGCGGCGCGACCGGTGCCTTCTTCACCGGCGTGCTGGCCGTCGTGGTCGCGACGCCCTGCACCGCGCCGTTCATGGCGGCCGCCTTGGGCTTCGCGCTGAGCCAGCCCGCGCCCGCGACCTTCGCCGTGCTGCTGGCGATGGGCGCAGGCCTTGCGCTGCCCTATCTCGCTCTGTCGCTGACGCCCGCGCTGCAGCGGCTGATGCCGCGGCCGGGCGCGTGGATGGACCGGCTGCGCCAGTTCCTCGCCTTCCCGATGTACGCCTCCTCCGTCTGGATGATCTGGGTGCTGACCCAGCAGACCGGCGCCGACGGCGTGATCTACGCGCTGGGCGGCATGATCCTGATCGCCTTCGCGATCTGGCTGCTGCGCCTCGGCGGCTCGGCCTCACCCGCCACATGGATCCGCCGCGGCGTTGCCGCCGTCGCCGTGCTGCTGGCGCTCGCGGCCGTCATCAAGATCGGCGATCAGCCCGCCACCGCCGCTTCCGCGTCGGGCGGGCCGTCAGGCGGCGTCAACTTCACCGGCTGGGAGCGCTTCTCGCGCGACAAGCTGAACGAGGCGGTGGCGGCCAAGAAGCCGGTGTTCGTCGACTTCACCGCCGCCTGGTGCATCACCTGCCTGGTGAACGAGCGGGTGGCGCTGGAGACGGCGGGTGCCCGGAAGGCCTTCGAGCAGACCGGCACCGTCAAGCTCAAGGGCGACTGGACCAACCGCGATCCCGAGATCACGGCGCTGCTGAAGGAGCTCGGCCGCGCCGGCGTGCCGCTCTATCTCTACTGGGCGCCCGGCGCGGACAAGCCGCAGATCCTGCCCCAGGTCCTCACCGAATCGCTGATCGTCTCGACGCTGAAGTCCTGACCTGTTCGGCGTGGGGAATCCCACAGACGAACAACAGCGCTGCTTGCTGAAATGATGGCCGTGATCTTGCAAACGACAAGCTGATCATCGAGGACGAGGGAGGAAAGCAACCAGCGAGGAGTAGCTTATGGATCTCGCGGAGCTTTTCGGATACGCAGCGTCGCTGCTCGTTTTTGTGACCTTCTGCATGAAGAGGATGCTTCCTCTTCGTCTCGTGGCAATTGCCAGCAACATCGCGTTCATTTGCTATGCGTGGCTCAACGGGCTGGGACCGGTCCTGCTGCTGCACGCCGCGCTGCTGCCGCTGAACGTGAAGCGGCTCATGGAGCTGCAGCGGCTCGCCGCGCAAGTGCCGCGGGTCGCGAAGGAGGAGTCGCCAGGCTGATCCATTGATCAGAATCCCGAGCTCGGCCGGGCGCGGGCTATGCTCCGCGCCCTGGAGACCCGGATCCACGGCCATTTGTGCCGAAGCGCGGGGGCTGCGGGAGACGCTGCACGGTGGGGCAGATCAAGCGCGGTGACAAAAACCGCCGGGCCATAGATTCCGGCTAAATTTGATATGTTTAACGGTAACCTCTTGGTAACCACTACTATATGTAGTGTCTACCCAAGCCGGGCTCAGGCGGCGTCGGGGATGCGCTTGCCGGTCTGCGAATCGAACAGGTGCAGCCGCGTCGTGCCGACCGAGAAGCGGCGTTTCTCGCCCGCCTTGACCTGCACATTGCCGCCCTCGCGCACCGTCACCGGCTCGCCCGCCGCACCGAAACGGCCGTGCAGCAGCGTGTCGGCGCCGAGCGGCTCGGCCATGTCGATGTCGAATTCCAGCGGCCCGTCGCTGAGCGGCAGCAGGTGCTCGGGCCGCACGCCGAGCGCCACCGGCGTGCCGGGCGTGGCGGTCGTGGGCTTCGCCAGCAGCAAGGTCACCTTCTGCGCGCCGGTGCCGGCGAGATCGACGCTCTGCCTGTCCTCGCCCACCTTGGCGGCGAGGAAGTTCATCGCCGGCGAGCCGATGAAGCCCGCGACGAACACCGAGGCCGGCCGCTCGTAGACGTCCATCGGCGTGCCGATCTGCTCGGCCGAGCCTGCGTTCATCACGATCAGCCGGTCGGCGAGCGTCATCGCCTCGACCTGGTCGTGCGTGACATAGACCGAGGTGACGGCGAGCTCGCGCTGCAGGCGCTTGATCTCCAGCCGCATCTGCACGCGGAGCTTGGCGTCGAGGTTGGAGAGCGGCTCGTCGAACAGGAACACCGACGGCTCGCGCACCAGCGCGCGGCCCATGGCGACGCGCTGACGCTGGCCGCCCGAGAGCTGGCGCGGCGTGCGGTCGAGCAGCTTCTCGAGCTCGAGCATCTTGGCGGCCTTGCGCACGCGGGCGTCGATCTCTTCCTTGGGCAACTTCCGGATCTTCAGCCCGTAGGCCATGTTGGCGTAGACGCTCATGTGCGGATAGAGCGCGTAGTTCTGGAACACCATCGCGATGTCGCGGTCCTTGGGTTCCAGCTGGTTGACCACGCGGTCGCCGATCGCGACCTCGCCGCCGGTGATCTTCTCCAGCCCCGCCACCATGCGCAGAAGCGTGGACTTGCCGCAGCCCGAGGGGCCGACGATGACGATGAACTCGCCGTCGGCGATCTGCATGTCGATGCCGTGGATGACCTGGACCTTGTTGTCGTAGGTCTTCTGCACGCCGCGCAGCTGGATTTGCGCCATGGGCTACTTCTCCGTCTCGACGAGACCGCGCACGAACTGGCGCTGCATGATCACCACGACCGCGACCGGCGGCAGCATGGCGAGCAGCGCCATGGCCATCAGCAGGTTCCACGCCGGCACCGTGTCGACCACGCTCGCCTGGCGCGAGACGGTCATGACCACGGTGTAGAAATCCGGCTTGGTCGTGATCAGGAGCGGCCAGAGATACTGGTTCCAGCCGTAGATGAACTGGATCACGAACATGGCCGCGATCGAGGTGCGGCTCATCGGCAGCAGGATGTCCCAGAAGAAGCGCAGCGGCGAGGCGCCGTCGACGCGCGAGGCCTCGGCGAGCTCGTCGGGGACGCTGAGGAAGAACTGGCGGAACAGGAAGGTCGCCGTGGCCGAGGCGATCAGCGGGATGATCAGGCCGCTGTAGGAATCGACCATGCCCAGCGTCGCCACCACGCCGTAGGTCGGCACGATGCGCACCTCGACCGGCAGCATCAGGGTGACGAAGATCGCCCAGAAGCAGGTCATGCGCAGCGGAAAGCGGAAATAGACGATGGCGAAGGCCGAGATGATCGAGATGAAGATCTTGCCCAGAGCGACGCCCAGCGCCATGACCATGCTGTTGAAGAGCGTGGTCCAGAGCGGAATGCTGCCCGGCCGGTTGTAGCCGCTGGTCAGCACGGTCTTGATGTTGTCGAAGAAATACGGGCCCGGCATCACCGGCACCGGCGCATGCAGCATGGTCTCCTGGTCGTGCGTGGCGGCCACGAACGTCATCCAGATCGGGAAGGCCACGATCACCACGCCCAGGATGACCACGAGGTGGCTGAAGGCGGTGAGCCAGGGGCGATTCTCGACCATCTAGTAATGCACCTTCCGCTCGATGAAGCGGAACTGCACGACGGTGAGCAGGATCACCGCCAGCATCAGGATCACCGACTGGGCCGAGGAACTGCCGAGGTCCTGGCCGCGGAAGCCGTCGTTGTAGACCTTCCACACCAGGATCTCGGTCGCCTTGGCGGGCCCGCCCTGCGTCAGCGAGCTCACGACGCCGAAGGTGCCGAAGAAGGCGTAGATGATGTTCACCACCAGCAGGAAGAAGCCGGTGGGCGAGAGCAGCGGGAAGATGATGTCCCAGAAGCGCTTGCCCGGCCCCGCGCCGTCGATGGCCGCGGCCTCGATCAGCGAGCGCGGGATCGACTGAAGCCCCGCGAGGAAGAACAGGAAATTGTAGCTGACCTGGTTCCAGACCGAGGCGATGACGATCAGCAGCAGCGCCTGGTTGCCGTCGATCACGTAGTTGAAGTCGATGCCGATGCCGCTCAGCAGCCAGACCACCACGCCGACGGAGGGATTGAACAGGAAGCCCCACAGCACGCCCGCGACCGCCGGCGCCACGGCGTAGGGCCACACGAGGAAGGCCTTGTAGACGCTGGCGCCGCGGATCACGCGATCGGCCATCACGGCCAGCAGCAGCGAGACGGCGAGGCCCAGGGACGCGACCAGGGCGCTGAAGACGAGCGTCAGCCGCACCGAGGCGAAATAGGCCGAGTCGGCGAACAGGGCGGTGAAGTTGTCGAACCACACGAACTTGGTGTTGCCGCCGAAGGCGTCCTCCAGCAGCAGCGACTGCCAGATCGCCTGGCCCGACGGCCAGAAGAAGAAGATCAGCGTGATCGCCATCTGCGGGGCGATCAGCAGATAGGGCAGCCCGCGCTCCTGGAAAGTGACGCGCTTTTCCATGCGGCAAGAAGAAAGGCCCTCCCCGCGGGGGAGGGCCTTTCCGTTCCTACTTGTTCGCCGCTTCGAACTTGCGCAGCAGCTCGTTGCCGCGCTTCACCGCGTCGTCGAGCGCGGTCTTGGCGTCCTTCTTGCCGGACCACACCGCCTCGAGCTCCTCGTCCTCGGCGTCGCGGATCTGCACGAAGTTGCCGAGACGCAGGCCCTTGGAGTTCTCCGTCGGCGGGTTCAGCGTCAGCTCCTTGACCGCCACGTCGCGGCCGGGGTTCTTCTTGTAGAAGCCCGAGTCCTGGGTGAGCTTGGCGGCCGCGAGCGTGATCGGCACGTAGCCCGTGTCCTGGTGCCACTTGGCGGCGACCGCCGGGCTGGAGACGAAGCTCAGGAACTTCGCCACGCCCTTGTATTCGGCCTTCGGGCGGCCCTGCAGGACCCACAGCGTGGCGCCGCCGATGATCGAGTTCTGCGGCTGCGCCTTCACCTCGGGCGAGTAGGGCATCATGGCGATGCCGACATTCTCGGGCTTGAGCGACTTGAAGAGCTGCGAGGCCGTGCCCGACGAGGCGAGCTCCATGCCGCAGTCGCCCGAGCTCATCAGCGCCGTCGGCTTGCCTTCACGGCCGCCATAGACGAAGCGCTTGTCCTTGGTCCACTCGGCCAGCATCGAGATCAGCTTGATGCGCGGCTGGTCGTTGAACTTGAGCTCCGCGCCGAGGCCGCCGAAGCCGTTCTGCAGCGTGGCGAAGGGCAGATTGTGCCACGCGCCATAGTTCTCGAGCAGGATCCAGGTCTCCCACTCCGAGGTGATGCCGCACTTGGCGCCCGAGGCGACCAGCTTGGCCGCATAGTCACCGACATCCTTCCACGTCTTGGGCGGCGTCTCGGGATCGAGGCCCGCTTTCTTGAACAGCTCCTTGTTCCAGTAGAAGACCGGCGTCGAGGAGTTGAAGGGCATGGAAAGCAGCTTGCCGTCGGTCGTCGAGTAGTAGCCGTAGACCGGCCCGATGAAGGCCTTGGGATCGAACGGCTCCTTCTCGTCGGCCATCAGCTGGTAGACCGGATAGACGGCGCCCTTGGCGGCCATCATGGTCGCCGTGCCGACCTCGAAGACCTGCACGATGTCCGGTCCCTGCTTGGCGCGGAAGGCCGCGACGGCGGCGGTCAGGGTCTCCGTATAGGAGCCCTTGAAGACCGCGTTCACCTTGTACTCGGTCTGTGACTTGTTGAACTGGTCGACCATGGCGTTGACCGCCTCGCCGAGGGCGCCGCCCATGGCGTGCCACCACTGGATTTCGGTCTGTGCGGCGGCGCCATGAGCGCTCGCCAAAACGGCGACGGCCGCGATGGACGATAGCAGAGTGCGTGACATGACCGGCAATGCCTCCCTTTTTAGCCCCGGCGATATATCGACGTGCGTTACGACTGCGATATGACTTTTTTATTTCAGTCCGGTGACAGTCCACCAAGACTGTCCCCCGCGCGCAACTCTTTAATTCGGGGCACGACGCCGATGCCGCAGCCCGATCGGCCCGCTCGATCAGCCGAGCGCTGCGATGATCACGTCCGGCATGTCGGTGATGACGCACTGCACCCCCATGCCGACCAGCGCCCGGGCCAGGTCGGCATCGTCGATCGTGTAGACGCTGAGCGCATAGCCTGCCCTGACGATCTCGACGGCCTGCGGCGCCGTCAGCTTCTTGCCGTCGACGTTGATGCCGACCGCGCCCACCTCCTCGGCCTGTGCCCGCCAATGCTCGTCGACCGCGCCCAGCAGGAGCGCGCGCGCATATTCGGGAGCGGACTCCTGGGCCGCGACCAGCGAGGGACGCTTGAAGCTCGACAGCAGCGGCGCCGGCAGCGACTTGGGCCATCGACGACGCAGCGTCTCGACCGCGACGCGCGCCGTCTCGACCTCGCGGCCCTCGTCGGGCTTGATCTCGACATTGCAGCCCAGCCCCTGCTCCTCGAAGCAGGCGATCGCTTCCTCGAAGGTCGGCACCTCCTTCGGCAGCTCGGCGCGCCTGGTCTCGGCGACCAGCCGGTCGACACCCGTCGTGCGCCTGAGCGAGGCGTCGTGCATCACGATGGGCACGCCGTCCGACGTGAGCTTGACGTCGATCTCGACCCAGGTGGCGCCGCGCTTGCGGGCTTCGCGGAAGGAGGCAAGCGTGTTTTCCGGCGCATAGGCCTTGGCGCCCCGATGGCCGATCACTTTGGGCAGTTGCAGCATGGGGCCCACTAACGCTTACTTGAGGCTCATGTCGACCTTTCCCGATCTCTTCCGGCTCGACGGCCGCACCGCCCTGATCACCGGTTCCGCCCGCGGGCTGGGCTGGGAGATGGCCAAGGGCCTGGCCCAGGCCGGCGCCCGCGTGCTGCTGCACGGCCGCACCGCCGAGCGGATCGCGCCGCGCATCTCCGAGCTCAAGGCCGCGGGCTTCGCGGCCGACGCGCTCGCCTTCGCCATGGCCGATCGCGCGGCGATGGAGAAGGCGGTGGCGGCGGCGGGCCCGATCGACGTGCTGATCCACAATATCGGCGAGCGCGACCGGCGGCCCTTCGACGAGATCAGCGCCGGCGACTTCGCCCGGCTTATCGACGTCGATCTCGCCGCGGCACACGCACTTGTGAAACTCGTCCTGCCCGGCATGGTCGAGCGCAAATGGGGGCGGCTGATCCTGGTGACCTCCATCGCAGGCGAGCTCGCCGTACCGGGTGCGGCCTCGTACATTGCCGCCAAGGCCGGACTGGCGGGCCTCGCCCGAGCGCTGGCCGCCGAGTACGGCGCGACCGGCGTCACCTGCAACGCGCTGTCGCCGGGCTTTTTCGCCACCGAGACGAATGCCCAGCTCATCGCCTCGCCGAATGGCGAGCGCCAACGGCAACGCTGCCCGGCCAAGCGCTGGGCCGATCCGGCGGAAATCGCCGGTGCCGCGATCTTCCTCGCCTCGCCCGCGGCATCCTATGTCAATGGACATACGTTGAACGTCGATGGCGGGGTGTCGGCCACCTATCTCTCCTGAACGCTTGCGACGAGCGCGGGTCCACGGAAGGATGCCGACGTGAGCGATGTCCCCCTTCAATTCGGCCCGTTCCGGCTCCAGCCGGCGCAGCGTCAGCTGACGCGCGACGGCGCGCCCGTGGCACTGGGCGCGCGGGCCATGGACCTGTTGATCCACCTCGCGGCTAATCAGGGCAAGGTCGTGAGCAAGAACGCGCTCATGAAGGCCGTCTGGCCCGACCGCATCGTCGAGGAAAACAACCTCACCGTCCACATGGCGGCGCTGCGCCGCGCGCTGGGAAGCGCCGCCGACGGCCAGCCGATGATCCAGACCGTGACCGGCCGCGGCTACGTCTTCGTGGGCGCGACGCCGACCGCCAAGCCTGCCGCAGCGCCCGCGGCACCCGCAACGCTTGCCGGCCCGCCGCCCCCGCCGACCCGGCTGATCGGGCGCGACGGCATGACGGCCGAGCTTCAGGAGCTGTTGCTCACGCGCCGCATCGTCTCGATCGTGGGACCGGGTGGCGTCGGCAAGACGCTGCTGGCGCTGCACGTCGCCACCGAAGCCGCCGCGCACTTTCCCGACGGCGTCGCCTTCGCCGATCTCTCCACCGTCACCGATCCCGCGCGCGTGCCCGAGGCGGTCGCGGCGGTGGTGGCGGGCGGCGCCGGCCTCGACACCGGGACCGCCGAGCTGGCGGCCTTCCTGCACGGCCGGAAGTCGCTGCTCGTGCTCGACAATTGCGAGCATGTCGTGGAGACCGTTGCCGCCATGGTGAGCGCGCTGGTCGCCGCCTGTCCCGACGTCGCCGTTCTGGTGACCAGCCGCGAGGGCTTGTTCCTGGGCGGCGAGCAGATCTTCCGCCTGCCGCCGCTGCCCATCCCGGCCGATCCGGCGAAAGTCACCGCCAGCACCGCCCTCGACTACGGCGCGATCCGCCTGTTCGTCGAGCGTGCCAAGGCCGCGGGCGGCTTCGCGCTCGACGCGCGCAACGCGCCCGTCGTGGCCGAGATCTGCGCGCGCCTCGACGGCATTCCGCTCGCCATCGAGATGGCCGTGCCGCGGCTCAAGGTGCTGTCGCCCGCGCAGCTCGCCGAGCGCCTGAACGAGCGCTTCCGCCTGCTTGCCGCCCCCGGCCGCACGACCACGCCGCGCCACCGCACGCTGCTGGCGATGATCGACTGGAGCTACGACTTCCTGCCCGCCGAGGAGCAGGCCGTGCTGCGCGGCCTCTCGGCCTTCGCGGGCGGGGCGAGCCTCGACGCCATCGAGGCCGTCACCGGCACCAACGCCAACGACGACGTGGAACTGCTCGACCGGCTGACCGGCCTCGCCGACAAGTCGCTGCTGGTGGTCGAGGCCGAGGCCGAGCCGCGCTTCCGCCTGCTCGAGACGGTTCGCCAGTATGCCGCGCGCAAGGCCGTCGAAGCGGGCGAGACCCAGCTCGCGCGCCGTCACGCCGCCTACTATGTCGACCGCTTCGCCGAGGCGGCGCGACTCTGGCCAACCATGCCGGGCCGCGACTGGCTCGCCGCCTATGGTCCGGACGCGGAGAACCTGCGCAACGCGCTCGGCTGGGCCTTCGGGCCGGAGGGCGATGCCGAGGCGGGGCTCCGGCTCATGGCGAGCACTGTCTCGGCCTGGTGGGAGTTTCCCGAGACGCCGGTGGCCGAGGGCCAGCGCTGGCTTGCCACCGCGGGCCAGTTGCTGCGCGAGGACACCCCGCCTTCCGTCCGCGGCTGGGTGCGCTTCGGCCAGAGCTGGCGCGACTTCCGTTTCAGCGACCGCGAGAACGCGCCCCAGGCCCTGGAGGCGGCCGATCTCTTCCGCGCCGCCGGCGAGAAGGCGGGGCTGGGGGCGGCGCTGTGGCGGGCAGGCAGCGCCTTGCTGACGCGCGAGACCATCCAGCAGGCCGAGTCCCATCTGGTCGAGGCCGAGCGCGTGCTGCGCGACATCGCGCCGGGCAAGTGGCTGGCGCTGACCCTGATCCGCCTCGGCGACCTGCGCTTCCGACAGGGCGACAGGGATCGCGGCCTCGACTACTTCCAGCAGGGCTACGGACTGAGCCGCGCCACCGATTTCTGGATCGGCATGGTGAACGGCGGCAGCAACATGGCCGACCTGCTGTTCGAGATCGGCGAGACCGAGCAGGCGCTGGAGCAGCTCAAGAACCTGCGCGACGAGCTGCCGACCAGCCGCCGCACGCCGCTGATGTCGACCTTGGCCCGCCATCTCCTGCTGGCCGGCGACCTGCCCGCCATGCGCCAGGCCACTCACGAGACGATCAACCAGGGCAGCGTGATCGGCCTCACCGGCGCGGTGGCCTGGGCGGTCGAAGCGACGGCACTGCTGGCGGCCATGGAAGGCGACATCGAGACGGCGGCACGGCTGGCGGGCTATGCACGGAGCGTCCACCCCTCGATCGCCACCCGGTCGGGCTCTCCCAAGATGATCGTGCAGCGCCTGGAAGCGCTGATGGCGGAGAAGCTGACGCCGCAGGCCAGGGATCAGGCGCTGGCCGAGGGCGGACGGTGGTCCATGGGCGCGGCGGCCGAACGGGCTCGGCAGGTGCTGGGCCCCCAAGGCGCGATGGCGAATTAGCAACTATTAGCATTCCATTCATAGCGGCTTAGGCGGGCCGGGCGCAGGCTCGGAACATGCAAAACGCTCCGCGCGCCCTCCAGATCGGCCAGATGGCCCCCGATTTCGAGCAGGACACGACCAACGGCAGTGTCCGCTTCCACCAATGGATCGGCCGGTCGTGGTGCGTCCTTTTCAGCTACCCGAAGAACCTGGAAGCCACGAGCGTGGCCGAACTGGCCCAGGCAGCCGCTCTGAAGCCCGAATGGGCGCTCCGGGCCGTCAAGGTGATCGGCCTCTGCATCGATACGTCCGACGAGCAGGCGCGCTGGCAGCGCCAGGTCCAGGAAGCGCAGGGCTTCCTGCCGAATTTTCCCGTGATCACCGACACCGATCGCAGCGTCTCTGTGCTTTATGGCACAGTCAGGCGGGACGACCCCTACCATATTGTCCGCCGTGTATTCGTGATCGACCCATACAAAAAGATCAGGCTCATGCGGACCAATCCGTCATCAATCGGTTGTGATTTCCACGGGATACTGCACGCGATCGATCGTCTGCAGAGGATCGATGGTCTGAAGCCCTTGCTGCCCGCGGGGGCGTCTCGCCCGGCAGGCATGGGGTATGGTGTTGCCGGTCTTCGCTTCTAACGGGGGAGAGAGAACATGACGAACCTGTCGAGCCGCACTCTGGCCGTGGTGGTCGCCACCGCCTTCGTTGCCCTTCCCGCCTGGGCGCAGACCTCTTCCTCGGAAGCGCCGACGGGCCTCGCCCTGCCGCCGCTCGCCGGTCCGCTCATGGCACCGACCGACACGCATGCCCGCAGCGCCCATCACGGCCTGAAGCTCGACCAGCCGGCCGCCTCGCAGGACAGCGGCACGCCCGCCGTCCAGCCGGCCACGACGCTGGCCTCGGCCGCGCCATCCTCGTCCAGCCCGCTGATGGGCGCCGGTCCCCTCGACATGAGCCGCGCGGCGCTGGGTGGCAACGCGATGATGACGGGAACCCGCTGATGCAGCTCGATCGCCTGTTCGGTCTCAGCGAAGACCACGAGATCGCGAACTCGCTCCAGGCAGCCGTCGAGCGGCGCCATGCCTGCATGGCCTCGCTGATCCAGACCGTCCCGGTGAGCGCCTTCGTCGAAGGCGGCCATACGCGCGACATCGTCGTCCACATCTTCCACCTCGCCGGCTGCACCAAGACCAACCGGGCCTATGCCTGGTCGTCGCTGGGCGCCATCGACGAGGCCTTCGTCTCCCTCGACATCGGCCCGATCAAGTCGCCGGTCGATGCCGTGGGTGCCGCAATCGCCGACGAATACAGGCTGGCCCGGCTCGCCGCCCGCGCGTAACCTCAGCCCTGTCTGAGGGGAGCCTTCGAGATCCTGTCCAGAGGCCATTGGCGCCTGGTCGCATGTCTGTGCATGGCGGGCCTGTGCGTGAGCGCATCGGCGTTCGCCGAGTCCGCCGGCAAGATGGCGCGCGTCTGTTTCATCACCGTCGATCCCCCGACGACGACCAAGAACCGCTACACGCCCTTCTTCGACCGCCTGCGGGCGCTGGGCTATGTCGACGGCAGGACGCTGGCGCTGGACTGGCTGTCGGCGAACGGCGATGCCGGCGCCTTTCCCGCCCTCGTCAACGAATGCCTGCGCCGCAAATCCGACGTCATCGTCACGGGCACGACCCCCGCCACCCAGGCCGCCAAGACGGCGACCGCGGCCGTGCCCATCGTCATGCTGGCGCTGGGCGACCCGGTCGGCACCGGATTGGTGGCTAGCCTTGCCCGGCCGGGCGGCAACGTCAGCGGCACGACGCAACTCGCGCCGCTCATGATCGCGAAGGGGCTGGAACTCCTGAACCGGGCGGTTCCCGGACTGAAGCGCGTGCTGGTGATCACCTATCCCGCCGACCCGATCTCGCAGGGACAGGTCAAGTCGCTCCAGCAGGCGGCAAGAGTGCTGAACATCGAGCTGCTCGTGCAGGGAGTGGCGGGACCGGAGGATTTCGCCGAAGCCTTCGCCGCCGGCGAGAAGGCGAATGTCCAGGGGCTGCTCGTCACCGTGGAATCGATCCTCGTGGTGCATCGCGCCGAGCTTGCCGCGTTGGCGCGGCGCCACAAGCTGCCCAGCGTCTCGAGCCAGGATCTGTTCGTCCAGGCGGGCGGCCTGCTGAGCTACGACGCCAACCGCGACGTGCTGGCGGCACGCACCGCCGACTATGTCGACAAGGTCCTGAAGGGCTCGCGGCCGGCCGACCTGCCCGTCGAGGAGCCGACGGTCTTCACCATTGCCGTGAATGCCGGCACGGCGCAGGCCCTGGGCATCACCCTGCCATCCGCCATCGTGGCCAACGCCGACGAGCTTTTCGAGTGAAGGAGAAACCCCATGTTCGACCGTGACCAATTCATCGCCGACCTGCGCGGCGCGCTCGGCGAGCGCTCCCGCAAGGCCATGGCCGAGATCGTGGCGCGCGCCGTGTCCGATCCCGCCGGCATCGCCCGCCAGCTCGGCGAGCCGACCAAGGGGGGCGTGCAGATCCTCCACAAGTCGCCCGAGCTCACCGTGCTGACGCTCGCCTGGGCGCCGCGCCAGGTCACCCTGCCGCACGACCATCGCATGGCCGCGGTGATCGGCATGTACGGCGGCCGCGAGGACAACATGTTCTGGCGCAAGCTGCCCAACGCCGAACGGTTCCAGATCGAGCCCGCGGGCGGCGAGGCGCTGGGCACCGGCAATGTCACCATCCTGGGCCACGACATCGTGCATTCGGTGGTCAATCCGCTGGAAAAGATCAGCGCCGCCATCCACGTCTATGACGGCGACTTCTTCGCCGCCCAGCGCAGCATGTGGGACGCCGAGACGCTGGTCGAGCAGCCCTACGACATCAACGCCGTCGTCAAGGGCATGCCGCTGAGCCGGGGCTAGTTCGACATGCCGCAGAAGAAGGCGCTGATCACGGGCGGGTGCGGGTTCGTCGGACGACACTTGCTGGCGCGGCTCGCTCGCGACGATTTCGAGCAGATCTGGATCATCGACAATCTCAGCACCGGCAAGGATCCCGGCACCTGGGAGAAGCCGGTGGTGCAGCGGCACGGTCCCGGCCCCAATCCGGATACGGGCATCTTCCATCTCGAAGGCAGCGACACGCCCATCCATTTCATCAAGGCGGACTTCCTCGCCATCGCGCTCGCCGAGCTCGGCATGACGCCCTCGATCGGTGTCCCGAAGCTGCCGCCGTTCGACGAGATCTATCACCTGGCCTCGGTGGTCGGCGGCCGGCAGGTCATCGACAACGATCCGCTGGCCGTCGGCATCGACCTCGGCATCGATTCGACGTTTTTCCTGTGGGCGGCCAAGGTCAATCGGCCCGAACGCATCCTCTATGCCTCGTCGAGTGCCGCCTATCCGATCAGCCTGCAGGAGATGGGATCGAAGATCGCGCTCCGCGAGGAGATGATCGATTTCGCCGGCAATCTCGGCAAGCCCGACTACACCTACGGCTGGAGCAAGCTCACCGGCGAGTATCTCGGCCGCATCGCCGTCGACAAATACAAGCTCAAGGTCGGCGTGGTCCGTCCCTTCTCGGGCTACGGCGAGGACCAGGAGCCGGTCTATCCCTTCCCCGCCATCGCGCTCAGGGTCGCGGCGCGCCAGGCGCCGGTGCGCGTGTGGGGCAGCGGCCTGCAGGGCCGCGACTTCGTCCATATCGACGATGCCTGCGAGGCCTGCGTGCGCACCTGTCGGCTGGTGTCCGACGCCTCGGGCGTCAACATCGGCTCGGGCAAGCTCACCACGTTCATCGAGCTGGCCCGCCGCATGGTCGAGATCGAGGGCTATGCAGCCGATGTCGTCGGCCAGAAGGACATGCCGGTCGGCGTCGGCGCCCGCTTCTGCGATCCCACCCACATGAAGAAGGTGCTGAACTGGGAGCCGACGATCAGCCTCGACGACGGCATCGCGCGTGCCCTCGCCTTCGCGAAAAGGCGCCTCGCCATGGGAATCAAGCCGGAGTGAAGGACCACAAGATCTTGTAGGGGCTACTGCCGGGATACCCTTTAGGGTATCAAAAATAATGGGCATCTTGTGTCTGCGGACCTTCTGGCAATGACGGACAGTTTAGGTCCGCACGCTCCACCCACTCATTATGATCAATGGACTGAACTCCAGGAGACGCCGCCATGTTCCGCGTTACGACCGCCCTGCTGATCGGCACGTTTGCCCTGGCGGCTCCCGCCCTGGCGCAGTCGCGTTTGCCCGATATCCCACCCGCGCAGTACGACGCCGATCAGAAGAAGGCCGCCGAGGAGTTCAAGGCGGCGCGCAATGCGCCGGTCACCGGCCCGTTCCAGGTCATGATGTACAGCCCGGAGGTCATGAGCCGGGCGCGCGCCATGGGCGATTACCTCCGCTTCCACTCGGCCATCGGCAACACGCTGTCGGAGCTGGTGATCCTGATCACCGCGCGCTCCTGGACGCAGAGCTACGAATGGCAGGCGCACTATCCGATCGCGCTCAAGGCCGGCATCTCCAAGGACATCGTCGACGCCGTCGCCGAGGGCCGGCGTCCGGCCAGGATGAGCGACGATGAGGAGATGGTCTACGACTTCACGATGGAGTTGCTGATCAACAAGAGCGTGTCGGACGGCACGTTCCTCCGGATCGAGAAACGCTTCGGCAAGAAGGGCGCCGTCGATATCGCGGGCATCAGCGGCTACTATTCGTTGCTCGCCATGCAGCTCAACATGGCGCGCCAGCCGATCCTGGCCGACGGGCCGTCCTTGATGCGCTTCCCGCACTGATCGTCGAACCTCCATGGCCTCGCCCGACATCATCTTCGTCAACGGCTCGTCCAGCGCCGGCAAGAGCACTCTCTGCAGGCATCTCCGCGACGCGCTGGAGCACCCCTACCTCGTCGTCGGCTTCGACGACTTCATCTTCATGGCGCCGCCGCGCTACTACCGGGGCGCGGACACGGCACGGCAGGAGTCGCTCGACCGCTTCACGCGCGAGGGCGTCGAGATGATGGTGACATCAGGCCCCGGTGAGCCGATCAAGATCGTCGCGAAGTTCGGCCCGGTCTTCCGCACCCTGATCGATTCCATGGCGCCGGCGGTTCGCGCGCTCGTCGACGCCGGCAATTCCGTCATCTTCGATCAGGCACTGCACGACGAGCGGATGGCCGAAAGCTGCCGCAAGAGCTTCGCCGGCCTCGATGTCTTCAGCGTCGGCGTCACCTGCCCGCTGCCGATCCTGGAAGCCCGGGAGCGCGAGCGCGGCGACCGGGTGCTGGGCCGCTCCCGTGGCCTGGTCGACGTCGTTCACAAGTTCTGGACCTACGATGTCGAGGTCGACACAGGCTCGACGTCCCCGCAACAGTGCGCGGAAGCGGTGATCGCGGCGCTGGCCCGCTGAAGTTCCGGACGCCGCTCTATCGACCAAGCACCAGGTCGCTCGCCTTCTCGGCAATCGCGGTCGTGGCGGCGTTGGTCATGGCGGCCGGCAGGCTCGGCATCACCGAGGCATCGATGACGCGCAGTCCCCGGATGCCCTTGACGCGCAGGGCCTCGTCGACGACGGCGCCGAGACGGCAGGTCCCGCTATGGTGGTTGAACGAATTCGCGGCCCGGCGAATGAAGTCGTGCTGCTCGGCGGCGGTCGTCCAGCGGGGCCCGGGATAGACCTCGCTGTCGCGCCAATCGGCGAAGGCGGCGGCGGCGCCGATGTCGCGCGCCTGCGTCACGCCCTCGACCAGGACACGCATGTCGCGCGGGTCGGACAGATAGTTCGGATCGACGATCGCCGGAGCCAATGGATTGGCGGAGCCCAGCTTCACGCTGCCCCGGCTCCGCGGCTGAATCAGGCAGGGCACGAGGACATAGGTCGGAGACGGGGCCGGCCCGACCGTCGGCCGCACGAAGGGCAGCGACAGGCACATGATGAGATGATCGGGGCTCTCGCCGGCAGTGCGGTTGGGAACGTAGAGGAGGGCGTCGGCGTGATTGTAGTGCGAGGCCGGGACCTCGCGGCGTGCCTTGTAGGCCACGCCGCCCAGGAGAAGATGATCCTCGAGATGGCGGCCGACATCGGGCAGGTCGACGGCGACGCGAAGGCCGAGGGCCCTGAGCTCATCGGCGGGACCGATGCCCGACAGCATGAGCAGGCGTGGAGAGTCGATCGCGCCGGCGGAAAGCAGGACCTCGGATTCGGGCCGCAAAGTGCGGTCGGCAATCCGGACGCCGAGACACCTGCCGCCCTCGATCTCGAGGCCGAGCACCTGGCAGCCGACGAGCAGATCCACTTCCGTGCCGTCGATGCCGCCGAGATAGGCCGTCGCCGCATCGTCCCGCACGTGTCCCTTGATGCTGAGCTGGTTCCAGCCGACGCCCGTAGTGACTTCGCCGCCGATATCGGCCGTCATCGGGAAGCCCGACTCCTGAGCCGCCGCGACGAAGGCCGAGGCGACCGGATTGCGGTCCGGCACGTCCGCCAGCGAGAGGACATGAAGAGGGCCGCTGCCGCCGCGCCAGGCATTGGCGCCGCCGGAAAAGGTCTCGGCGCGCTTGAAGTACGGCAGGAGGTCGGCGTGGCGCCATCCCGCGGGCCACCGATCGTAGGCGGCCGGATGACCGCGCTGATAGGCGAGCGCGTTGATGATGCTCGATCCGCCGACAGCCTTGCCGCGCGGACAGGTGATCACGCGGCCGCCCAAGCCCGGCTGAGGCGTGGTCTCATATTGCCAGTCCAGCGGACCGCCCTGCAGCTTGGGCCATTCCGGTGGAACCGCGACGGAAGGCAGCTCGGCCGGCCGGCCGGCCTCGATCAGCAGGACCCGCCGCTTGGCGTCGCCCAGCCGGCGCGCCAGCACGCACCCCGCCGAGCCCGCGCCCACGACGATATAGTCGTAGGCCGATCGAAGCTGCTCGGGCGACACCAGGGTGCGGACGCCGGCAGCGGCCACCGCCCTCGGCGCCACGGTCGTCAAAGCGAGCCCGCCGGCCGCGGCAGTACCGAGCATCGTGCGCCGGGTACTCCTGCGCATTTTCAGAGTCCCGTCACACCACCCGGAAGTTCTTGAACTGCCAGGGGTCGTCGCGGTCGAGATCCTCGGGGAAGAGCTGCTCGCGGTCCTGCAGCGGCGTCCAGTCGCCGTACTTGCCGACGACGGGGCCGAGATAGGGCATGCAGATCTGGAGGTTGCGCTCGAAGTCCATCTCGTCGGCCTCGACGATGCCGCGGTCGGGATTCTCCAGCGCCCAGACGATGCCCGAGAGCACCGGCGCACAGACCTGGATCGAGGTCGCGTTGTTGTAGGGCGTGATCTCGCGCGCCTCGTCGATGTCGAGCTGGCTGCCGTACCAGTAGGCACCCTTCTTGTGGCCCATCAGCAGGACGCCCAGCTCGTCGCGGCCCTCGGTGATCTCGTCGACGATCAGGCGCTGCTTCTTCTGCTGGTGCAGGTTCTTGCCCGCGCACTCGTGCATGGACATGATCGCCTGGTCGCACGGGTGATAGGCGTAGTGCACGGTCGGGCGATAGGTCGCGTGCCCTGCGCCGTCGCGCAGGGTGAAGTAGTCCGCCATCGAGATCGACTCGTTGTGCGTGATGATGAAGCCGTGGAACGGTCCCTCGAGCGGCGTCCAGGTGCGCACGCGCGTGATGAGGCCCGGGCGGTTCAGGTAGATCGCGGCGTCGCAGCCGAACTCGTGCCGTGCGCCGTCGTGCGGCAGGCCCTTCTCGTGCGTGCCCCAGCCCATCTCGGCGGGCTGGCTGCCCTCCGACACGAAGCCGTCGATCGACCAGGTGTTCACGAACTCGCCGACCTTCTTGGGCTTCTTCGACACCTGGGTATCGCGCTCGGCGATGTGGATCACCTTGACGCCGAGATCGCGCGCCAGCGCGCCCCAGCCCTCGCGGGTGGTCGGCTTCGGGGCGTTGAGACCGGTATCCCTGGCGAGGTTCATCAGCGCCTTCTTGGCGAAGTGCGAGACCAGGCCGGGATTGGCGCCGTGTGCCACCACCGCCGTCGGGCCGCCCGCGTACCTGGGCTTCAGCTTCAGCATGTTCTCGCGCAGCGCATAGTTGGAGCGCAGCGAGACCGAGAGGTTGGGATCGGTGTAGCCGCCGGGCCACGGCTCGATGCAGGTGTCGAGGTAGTGGGCGCCCTTCTCTTGGCAGAGCTCGACCAGGGCGGTCGAGGCAACCTCGACCGAGAGATTGACCAGGAAGTCGCCCTTGCCCAGGCGCTTGTCGAGCGTCTGATGCAGGTTCTCCTTGGTCAGGCGCTTCTTGATGAACTTCACGCCATAGCGCTTGGTCTCCTTCAGCCCGCCGCGATCCTCGGCGGAGATGATGGTGATCTGCTCGGGCTTCATGTCGATGTGCCGGAAGATCAGGGGCAGCACGCCCTGGCCGATCGAGCCGAAGCCGATCATCACCATGCGGCCCGAGAACGCGACGTGCTTCTTGTAGGCTTTCTTCTTGGACTTCTTGGCCATCATGCCCCCTGTCCTGCTTGTAGTTAGTCCATAAAACGCCAACGGGGCCTTTCTCAAGGCCCCGTGTTTCGTCTCCGTTAAGGGAGAGAGGCTTAGATGCAGATCGCCTTGAGCGGCTGGAAGCCGTTGAAGGCGACCGACGAGTAGGTCGTCGTATAGGCGCCGGTCGAGAGGATCTCGACCTTGTCGCCGGGCTTCAGCGACAGCGGCAGCTTGTACTCGGTCTTCTCGTACAGGATGTCGGCCGAGTCGCAGGTCGGGCCGGCGAGGACCACCGGGCCCACACGCGTGCCGTCACGGGCCGTGCGCAGGCGGTACTTGATGCTCTCGTCCATGGTCTCGGCGAGGCCCGAGAACTTGCCGATGTCGAGGTAGACCCAGCGCTTGCGGTCGTTGGCGGCCTTGCGGCTGACCAGGACGACCTCCGACTGGATCACGCCCGCGTCGCCCACCATCGAGCGGCCCGGCTCGATGATCACCTCCGGCATGCGGTTGCCGAAGTGGCGCACCAGGGCGCGGGTCACCGCCTCGCAGTAGGCCTCGATGCTGTTGACCTCGGCCCGGTAGCGCGCCGGGAAGCCGCCGCCCAGGTTGACCATCTTGAGGTCGACCCCTTCCTCGGCGAGCGCGAAGAACATCTGCGAGACCTGGCCCAGCGCCTTGTCCCACTGCTCGAGGTCGGTCTGCTGGCTGCCGACATGGAAGGAGATGCCGTAGGGATCGAGGCCCCATTGCTTCGCCTTGCGCAGCAGGTCCTTGGCCATCTCCGGCGCGCAGCCGAACTTCTTGCTGAGCGGCCACTCGGCGCCGCCGCAATCGACCAGCACGCGGCAGAACACGCGGGCGCCGGGCGCCACGCGCACCAGCTTCTGCAGCTCCGCTTCGCTGTCGAAGGCGAACAGGCGCACGCCCTGCTGGTAGGCCCAGGCGATGTCCTTCTCCTTCTTGATCGTGTTGCCGAAGGAGATGCGGTCGACCGAGACGCCGGCGGCCTGCACCAGCTCGATCTCGCCGCGCGAGGCGGTGTCGAACTTGGAGCCGAGACCGGACAGGCGGCTCAGGATCTTGTCGGCGGGGTTCGCCTTCACGGCGTAGAAAATGTGAGCGGCCGGCAGCAACTCGCGCATGCGGCGGAAGTTGTGCTCGACGACATCGAGGTCGATGACCAGGCAGGGGGTCTCGGGCTGCTGCTCTCGGAGATAACGCGAAATACGCTCGGTCATTGCTGGGGGGTTCCCCGTCTGAAGGATCGACTTGTGGAAAAAGCGAGTAACGCGGACGGCGGTGCCTCAACGGGCAGCGCGCGTCAGCCGATACTCGACGGGGTCAGGAAGGATTCGACCTGGGCGGCCCGGCAGCTCGCTGCCAGGCTCAAGACACGATAGCGGGGAGCACGCCCCGCGCGGCAAGCAAACATATCAGAAGCTCCTTCCCGGACCCGGCTTTCGCCGGCACTGCCAAAAAGAACACTTTCCGTCGTTGCGTAACCACAATGGGCCAGCGGCACGTGCGTGGGCGTCTTGGTTGGTATCTACAACTAATGTACGCCGATACAAGAGGTTTCTTCCCTGTCAGGATAAAAATCGATCCTCTTGTGGTGGAAAGATCACAGCGGAGCCTCGGGAGGCGCCCTCCTTCAGGCGCGCGGCTGAGGCGAGCCGGGCAGACGGATCGCCGCGGCGAGCATGGTGAGCGGCACCAATGATACGGCTGATACGATCAGCGCGGTCGACACGCCCCAAGAATTGGCGATCCGGCCCCACAGCAGCGTGCCGGTGACCATCGCGCCGAAAAACACCATCTGGTAGATCGCCATGCCTCTCGCACGCATGAAGTTGGGGAGCACCATCTGGACGGCCGTGTTGTTGTTGGCCGTCACGGTGATCCAGCAACTGCCCAGCACGGCGATGCAGGCGGCCACGACGTAGGGCGTCATCACCAGCGCCACGATCAGCGTGCAGCTCGCGGCGATGCCCATCGCCCAGATGTTCGCGCGATGGGGGCCCAGCAGCCGGTTGACGGTCGGCATGGCGACGGCGCCCAGCACGGCGCCGACACCGAAAGCGCCGTAGAGCAGGCCGAAGGAGAACTCGTCGAGCTTGAGCTCGAAGCGGCCGATCACCGGCAACAAGGTGCCCATGATGATGCCCGGCACGAAGAAACAGGCCCCGCGGGCGAAGATCGCGTGCAGTTCGCCCGAGCTCGCCACGAAGCGGATGCCGGTGCGGGCGGCCTCCAGGAAGCCCTCGCGGCGTTGCGCCGCACGGGCCTCGGCCGGCCGCTTCCAGCGCCCCATGGCCAGGATGACGCCGACATAGGTGCAGGCGTTGATGGCGAAGAGCAGGAAGACGCCCACGAGGCTGAGCAGGATCTGTCCGATCACCGGCCCCACTGTCCGGGCGAGGTTGAAACCCGCGCTGTTGAGCGCAATGGCGGGCCGGAGCTCGGGGCCCGTCACGATCTCGGGCACCACGGCGTGCCAGGCCGGCGCGTTCATGGCGTTGCCCAGCCCCATGCAGAAGGAGAGCGCCACCAGCGCCCAGGCATCCAGCCAGCCCATGACCGCGAACAGCGCGAGCGTCGCCGCCACGCCCATCATCCAGAACTGGCAGACGATGATGTAGCGCTGCCGCTCGAAGCGGTCGGCCAGGATGCCGGCGAAGAAGCAGAACAGGAACATCGGCAGCGTGTTGGCGGCCGCCAGCAGCGCCACGAAGATCGGCTCCTGGGTGAGGCTGGTCATCTCCCAGGCCGCCCCCGTGCTCTGCATCCAGCCGCCGACATTGGACATGACGTTGGCCGTCCAGATGGCCCGGAAGACGGGATTGCTGAGCGGGGCGAGGGCCGAGGGATGCTTCATGGTCTTGCGGACCGCGGAGCTCCAGCTCCGCTCATGAGCGGGCCTGGAAGCCCGCGGTCCAACGCCACCGTCACACCAGCGCCTTCTCGTAGATGCGGTGGGTCTTGTAGTGCACGCCGCCCACGGTGCGGATGATGTTGTTGGTGGCCTTGTTGTCCTCGAGGATCCAGCCCAGCTCGGCCGACTTCTTGCCCATCCGCTTGCCGTTCTCGCGCAAGGTGTCGATCGCCATCATGGCGAGGCCCGCGCCCATCAGCGGATGGTTGCGGTACTTCTTGCGCACGCCCATCAGCGGCACGCGGGTGCTGCCGACGCCGGCAATCTTGAGCCGCCACAGGAGCTTAGGCAGCGTGATCGGGTCGAGCCGGCCGTTGAAGTCCGCGATCGCCTCGTTGAGGTTGGTGAGCGCCACGATGAAGGCGACGGCCTCGTCGTCGACCTCCACGAAGACGCAGAGATCGGGCACGATCACCGGCCCGAAGGCCTTGGAGGCATGGTCGATCTCGGCCTGGGTGAAGGGCACGAAGCCCCAATTGTCGCTCCAGGCATCGTTGAAGATGTTCACGACGGTGCGGACCTCGGCGTCGAACATCTTCATGTTGGCGGTGCGCACCTTGACCCGCTCGGCCAGCCCGGCCCGCGCCAGCAGCTTCTTGCCGATCGTCTCGGGCGCGTTCTGGACGTCGTAGTCGTAGGAGAACAGATCCTTGATCTTGGTGTAGCCGCAGGCCTCGACCCGCGGCCCTGAATAGGGTGGATCGTAGGGGACCAGCAGCACCGAACGGCTGTCGAAGCCCCAGACCAGCAGGCCGACCTCCTCGTTGACCGACAGGCTGAACGGGCCGGTGGCGCGCACCATGCCCTTCGAGCGCAGCCAGTCCTCGGCGGCCGCGAACAGCGCCTGGAAGATCGCCGGATCGTCCTCGGCGACCAGGCAGCCGAAATGCCCGGTCTTGTCCTGATAGCGCTCCAGGTAGGCGCCATCGAGCTGGGCGGTGATGCGGCCCACGACCTTGCCGTTGCGGCGGGCGAGGAAGAAACGCACCTCGACATGCTTGAAGAGCGGATTCTTCTTCGGCGAGAAGGCCTCGTCCCGCTCGGCGTTCAGGTGGGCGACGTAACCCTTGTGACCGGCGAACAGGCGCTTGGGGAGGGCGATGAAGGCCTTGAGGTCGGCCTTGGTCTCGACCGGCGAGACCACGATGTCGTTGGAAGCCATGAGACGGTCAACCTACCACGGCAGTCGTGGCAGGACTGTGGAACACCAGCTCGCCGTCCGGCTCGCAGCCGCCGCCACCCGGCTTGAGCGCCCGGATCTCGACATCGAGCCGCCAGTCGTCCGCTTCACGCGAGATGCGAAGGAGGTGATAGCGCGCACGGCCGTACTTGCTGTCGGGCGCCGCGGAGGCCGAGGTGACGCCGATCACCGGCACCGGCCCGTGCGGCCCCGCGATGCGGGCGATCTCGCTCCGGTGATTGTGGCCGTGCAGGACCGCCTCGCATCCGGCGCGCCGGATCATGTCCTGGAAGGCGGCAGCATCGTTGAGATGCTTGAAGCGCGACTGGTCGGTGAGCGGCGGATGGTGGATCAGCACGATGCGGCAGAGCCCCTCGCGGCCGAGCTCGACCAGCAGGCGCTCGGCACGGGCGATCTGCTGCGGTCCCAGGTCGCCTGTCGCCAGCAACGGCGGCTTTGGGACGCCCGTCGACAAGCCGACCAGCGCGACCGGACCGCGGCGACGCACCGTGGGGAAGACATCGAAGCCCGACGCAGGCGGCTCGCCATCTCCCGCGATGTAGGAACCCCATCGGCCGAGCCCCTCGCTCCAGGGCACAGGGACGTAGACATCGTGATTGCCGGGGATGACGGTGATCCGGTCGGGCCGGTCGAAGGCGGCCAGCCAATCGGCGGCGCGGCGGAATTCCTGCGGCAGGGAGACGTTCACCAGATCGCCGGTCAGCGCGACGTGATCGGGATGCCGCGCCTTGATGTCGGCCACGATACCGTCGAGCGCCTCGGGCACGTGGACATGCACGCGATGGCGCCACCAATTGTAGTAGCCGGTCGCGCGCTTGTTCAGGAGCTGCCCGGTCTCCGCCTTGGGCATCGGCAGGTGTGGATCGGAAAGATGGGCCAGGGTGAACATGCTCACCCTCGGCGCTAGCGCTGGCCCCCGACGACGCGCAGCTTGGGCTGCAGCACGCCCATCTGGCGGCCGATGCCCGTCATGACCTCGATCATGTGCTCGAGCTGCTCCTTGGTGTGGGCAGCGCACAGCGAGCAGCGCAGCAGCGACACGCCGTTGGGCGTGGCGGGCGGCACGGCCACGTTCACGTAGATGCCGGCATCGAGCATGGCGCGCCAGAAGCCGATGGCCGTCATGCGGTCGGGCAGATGCACGCCCACGACCGGACCGTGCTCGGGCCCGAGCTTGAAGCCCTGCTCGACCAGCCCGTCATAGAGCGTGGCGACATTGTCCCACAGGTGCTGGCGCAGCTCCTTGCCGCGCGCCGTCACGACCCGGAGCGCCTGGCGCACCGAGGCCACGATCGAGGGCGGCGGCGAGGCGGTGAACATGTAGGCGCGGGTGGTGACACGCAGGATGTCGAAGTCGGGATCGTTGGAGACGCAGTAGCCGCCGATGGCGCCCAAGGTCTTGGAGAAGGTGCCGACGATGAAATGGCAATCGTCCAGCACGCCCGCCTTCTCGCAGAGGCCGCGGCCATGCTCGCCGAGCGAGCCCAGCGAATGGGCCTCGTCGATCAGCACGTAGGCGCCGTACTTCTTGCAGACCTCGACGAATTCCTTGAGCGGGGCGGCATCGCCCAACATCGAGTAGATGCCCTCCAGCACGACCAGCCGGTTGCCGGGCTTGTCGCCGAGGCGGCGCAGGCGGGCTTCCAGGCTCGACGGGTCGTTGTGCTTGAAACGCACGACCTCGGCCTGGGTCATCTTGCAGGCGTCGTAGATCGAGGCGTGGCTGTCGGCGTCGATCAGCAGAAAGTCGTCCGGGCCGACCAGGGTCGAGATCACGCCCAGGTTCGCCTGATAGCCGGTCGTGAAGACCATGCAGTGCTTCTTGCCGTAGAACTCGGCGATCTCCTGCTCGAGCAGGACGTGCTCGCTGTAGGAGCCGTTGGCGATGCGCGAGCCGGTCGTACCGGTGCCCTCGGCCCGGATCGCCTCGATGGCGGCGTCCATGCAGGAGGGGTCGAAGGTCAGGCCGAAATAGTTGTTGGTGCCGACCAGCAGGCATTTCCGGCCGTTGATGATCGCCTCGGTGGGCGACAGCACCTTCTCCATGCGGATCTGGAAGGGGTCGGCGCCGGTCGTGCGGACGTCCCGATAGGCGTCCAGCAGTCCTGCATGACGATCGAAAAGTCCCATGGGTCTACCCCAGGCGGCGGAAGAGGATCAGCCCCGCGCGCGCAGCGTCAGGATCGTGTCGGCCAGCTCGTCGACGGTGTGGATTTCCGCCACGACATTCATGGGAATGGAGACGTCGAACCGGTCTTCCAGGTCCATGACCATGTCCATGACCGCCAGCGAATCGATGCTGAGGTCCTTGGAGATGACGGTGGCGCCGACGATCGGCTTGCCGTCCTCGGTCTGGAAGGGGGCGAGCTGCTGGCAGATCTCCAGCATCACCACAGCACGCGTCACGTCGTCGTTGTCGACGATTCTCTTATGGGCGGTGCGCAAAAGGAGGGCTCCGGTGGCGTCGGTCATGGGTGAGGTTGTGACAAAACCCCGATTCTCTGTGAAATAACAAATTGTTACGCCGTGTTTCACTGCCCCTAGAGCCAACCCTGGGCTCTGTACCACAAGATCGTGTCCCGAAAGCCCGAAGCGAGATCGAAGCGCGGCGCGAAATCGAGCGCTAGGGCGAGGCGGGGACCATGGATGTTCCAGTCGCGATGAAAGATCTCGGCGACCTTGCCGCGGCTCAAAATCCGGACCGGACCGCCCACGCTCTGGACCAGCGCATTGCCTGCCGCGACCGCCCGCATGACCGGCCGGGGAATAGGAAGCTCCATCGCCTGCCGCCCGAGCGCCGCGCCGGCCGCGCGCGCCATGTCGTCGTAGCCGTAGCCGCCTTCGTGACCGTCATCGATCTCATAGATGCCGCTCGCCGGCGGCCGGTCGACGGCCAGCGCCAGGGCCTCGGCGAGGTCGGCGACATGGATCAGCGACAGCCGGGCGTCGCGGACGGCGGGCTGGGGGGCGATGCCGCGGGCGACCGCCTTGAAGTAGGCGAGCGTCTCGCGGTCGCCCGGCCCGTAGACCGCAGGCGCGCGCACGGCGAGCCAAGGACCCGTCCGGCTGGCGACCGCCACCTCGGCCGCCTGCTTGCTGGCGGCATAGGGAGACAAGCCCGGCTCGCGCGCGGCGAGCGACGACAAAAGAAGAAAGAGCCGATCCGGCACCAGGGCCGACAGGCGGGCCGTACCGGCGCGATTGACCCGCAAGAAGTCCTCCGCCCGGCGCGCTTTGATCAAGCCGGCGGCATGGACCACCGCAGCGGCGCCGTCGACCAGCCGGGCGAGCGCCGCCTCGTCGCCGAGATCGCCCCAGACGATCTCGGCCTCGATGCCCGCGAGCGACGGCAGCGGCGACCAGCGGCGGATCAGGAGGCGGAGGCGAAAGCCGCGACGGCCAAGCGCCGCGGCAAGGTGCGGCCCGACGAAGCCCGTAGCGCCGGTGACCGCGATCAGCTTGGGCACGATACCCGTCAGGCCGCGGCGGGCTTGGCCGCGTAGACGCCCGCGAGATAGTTGGCCTTCACGCGCGAGCGGCTGAGCTTGCCGGACGAGGTCGTGGGCAGACCGACCGTCGGCGGCACCAGCACGACCTGGCAATCGACGGCGACTGCCTCGCGCACTGCACCCGCCACGTCGCGCGCGAGCTCGGCCTTGGCCTCTTCCCCCGATACGCGCGCCAGGACCGCGACAACGACCTTCTCGCCATCGGCCGACTCGACCGAGAAGGCCGCCGAATCGCCGCTCTTCACGACCTTCTGCGCCTCGATCGCCCATTCGATGTCCTGCGGCCAGACATTGCGGCCATGGACGATGATCAGGTCCTTGGCGCGGCCGGTGACGACGATCTCGCCCTTCAGCAGGTAGCCGAGATCGCCCGTATCGAGCCAACCGTCGGACAGGACCTCGCGCGAGGCTTCGGCATCCTGGAAGTAGCCCGGCATGACGCTGGGGCCCGACACGAAGATGCGGCCGACCGCACGGTCGTCCAGCACCTTGCCGCCTTCGTCGCGCACCTCGAGCTTGTGGCCCGGCAGGACCTTGCCGCAGACCACGAAGCGGCGCGCGCGCAGCTCGTCGTTCGGATCGGACGCCGGCACCGCGCGCTGCGCCTCCGAAAGCGCCACACGGTCGACCGAGTCGGTGCGCACGCCGGTGCCGCCGGGGCAGAAGGTGATGGCGAGGCAGACCTCGGCCATGCCGTAGCTCGGGATGAAGATCGAGCGCTTGAAGCCCTTGGGCTCGAAGGCCTGGGTGAAGCGTTCCAGCACGTCGGGCCGCACCATGTCGCCGCCGATGCCGGCATGGCGCCAGGTCGAGAGATCGAGATCGGCCGGCACCTGCATGGCGCCGCGGCGCGTGGCGAGATCGTAGCCGAAGCTCGGGCTGTAGGAGATCGTGGCGCGGTGGCGCGAGATCAGGTTCAGCCACTGCATCGGCCGGCGCGCGAAGTCGCGCGGCGTCAGATAGTCGATCGAGAGCTGGCAAGAGAGCGGCGCCAGGGTGAAGCCGATCAGGCCCATGTCGTGATAGAGCGGCAGCCAGGTCACGCAGCGATCGCCCTCGACCACATCGAGGCCGGCCGGCCCCGTCATGCCCGCGAGGTTCGCCATCAGCGCCGACTGGGTGATCTGGATGCCGTGCGGATGGCGCGTGCTGCCCGACGAGAACTGGATGTAGCAGAGATCGTCGGCGCCCAACGGACGGAGATCGACCGGCTTTTCCGGCAGCGCTTCGAGCGCGGCCATGCCGCCATGAAGGCGCACGGCGGGAAACTCGGCGGCCGCGTCGGCAAGAAAGCCCGCGAGATCGTCGATGCCGAAGGCTGCGACTGCGCCCGAGGCCGCGAACTGGCGGCGGAGCTGATCGAGATAGGCCTGCTTGCCGCCGATGCCGACCGGGATCGAGACGGGCACGGGCAGCAGTCCCGCATATTGCGCGCCGAAGAAGAGATCGAAGAAACCGGGCCAGGTGTCGGCCGTGATCAGGAGGCGTTCGCCAACGGCGAAGCCCGCGCCGATCAGCTTGCGCGCCGCGACCTGGGCACGGTCCCGCACCTCCTGCCAGGGCAAGGCCGAGAGCAGTTCACCCTTGGCATTATAAAAGGTCACGCCGGTCTCGCCGCGTGCCGCATAGTCCAGCATCTCCGTCACGGTCCGGAAACCGGCGCGATGCAGGCTGAGCTGGGAATTGCGGGTCGGAAGAGCCATCGGTCGGCGGGTCCTAGCAGAGGGACCGGGGCAGCCTCAAGGCGGCCGACCACGACGGTGGGCCAATTGACACACCCTCCCCCCGGGAAGATAGTGCCGGCCCCCGCTCATTAACCCGGTTTTTCCGTCTTGGAGCCGTGGTCGACGAGCGGGTCATTTCTTTTGGAGGAGGTCTCACGTGATTACGGCTGTGATGCCGACGTACGGTCGCAAGGACGTCGTGTTCGAACGCGGAGAAGGCAACTATCTCTACGCGACGGACGGCCGACGTTACTTGGACTTTACCTCCGGTATCGCCGTGAACGCGCTGGGCCACTGCCATCCCGCCCTGGTCAAGGCGCTGACCGAGCAGGGCTCGAAGCTCTGGCACACGTCGAACCTGTTCCGCATCGGCAACGGCGAGAAGCTGGCCAAGCGGCTGACCGAGGTGTCGTTCGCCGACACGATGTTCTTCTGCAACTCCGGTGCGGAGGCCATCGAGGGCGGCATCAAGCTGATCCGCAAGTATCAGTACATGAACGGCAAGCCGCAGCGGTACAAGATCATCTGCTTCTCGGCGGCCTTCCACGGCCGCCTGCTGAATGCGCTGGCCGCCACCGGCAACGAGAAATACCTCGAAGGCTTCGGCCCGCCGGCGCCCGGTTACAAGCATGCGCCGCTCAACAACACGAACGTCGTGCGCGACCTGATCGACGACGAGACCGCCGGCATCCTGGTCGAGCCGATCCAGGGCGAAGGCGGCATCCGCGCCACGACCACGCAGTTCCTGAAGGACCTGCGCTCGATCTGCGACGAGTTCGGCCTGCTCCTGTTCTACGACGAGATCCACACGGGTTTCGGCCGCACGGGCAAGATGTGGGGCTACGACTGGTCGGGCGTGAAGCCCGATGTCGCGGCGATCGCCAAGGGCATGGGCGGCGGCTTCCCCATCGGCGCCTTCATGGCGACCGAGAAGGCGGCGGTCGGCATGGTGCCGGGCACGCACGGCTCGACCTATGGCGGCAATCCGCTCGCCACAGGCGTGGCCAACGCCGTGCTCGACGAGATCCTGAAGCCCGGCTTCATCGAGGCCGTCGAGAAGAAGGGCGAGTACTTGAAGGGCGAGATCGAGAAGCTCATCAAGAAGCACCCCAAGGTCTACGCCGAGCAGCGTGGCACGGGCTTCCTGCAGGGCATCCGCTGCGAGGTGCCGGCGGGCGACATGGTGAACAAGCTCCAGTCGCTCGGCCTGCTGGTCCCGCCCGCGGGCGAGAACGTGGTCCGCATCTTCCCGGCGCTGATCGCCGAGAAGGCAGCGCTCGACGAGGGCATCGCCATTCTCGACAAGGCCGCGGTGGAGTTCGAGCAGGCCAAGGCTGCCGAGTAGTCAGCCATGTCCACGCCGAAGCATTTCCTCGACCTTGACCAGGTCGATCCCAAGACGCTTCGCCAGATCCTCGATCACGGCAAGGCGATGAAGAAGGCGCGGGCGAACGGCGGCCACGACAAGCCGCTCGCCGGCAAGACGCTCGCAATGATCTTCGAGAAGCCCTCGACCCGCACCCGTGTGTCGTTCGAGGTCGGCATGCGCGAGCTGGGCGGCCAGACGATCATGCTCGGCCGCACCGACACGCAGCTCGGCCGCGGCGAGACGATCGCCGACACCGCGCGCGTGCTGTCGCGCTATGTCGACATCATCATGATGCGCACGACCGTCGAGGAGAAGCTCCTCGAGATGGCGAAGTATGCGACCGTGCCGGTGATCAACGGCCTCACCGACAAGACGCATCCCTGCCAGCTCATGGCCGACGTCATGACCTACGAGGAGCATCGCGGGCCCATCCGCGGCAAGTCGATCGCCTGGTCGGGCGACGGCAACAACATGGCGACCAGCTGGATCCACGCCGCCGTGCAGTTCGACTTCGAGCTCAAGATCGCCTGCCCCAGCGAGCTGACGCCGCCCCAGGACGTGATCGACTGGGCGTCGAAGTCGAAGGGCCACATCACCATCGGCCACGATCCGGAGAAGCTCTTGAAGGGCGCGGACTGCGTCGTCACCGACACCTGGGTGTCGATGGGTGACGAGGATCCGCAGAGCCCGAGTGCCGCGCGACGCCACAACCTGCTGCGCGGCTACCAGGTCGACAAGCACCTGATGAAGGTCGCCAAGCCCGACGCCATCTTCATGCACTGCCTGCCCGCCCATCGCGGCGAGGAAGTGACGGCCGACGTGATCGACGGCCCGCAGTCGGTGGTGTTCGACGAGGCCGAGAACCGCCTGCACGCCCTGAAGAGCATCCTCGCCTGGTGCCTGTCGTGAGCGGGTCGTCGGAAGACCCCAAGGCTTCCGACGCCGCCCTACCCTTTCAACTCGATGCCCTGGGCGTGCGCGGCCGTCTCGTGCGCCTGGGACCGACGCTCGACGCCATCATCGAACGCCACGGCTATCCGCTGGCCGTGGCGCGGCCGCTCGCCGAGGCGATGGTGCTCTGTGCCTGCCTCGCCACGTCGCTCAAGTACGACGGCATCTTCACCTTGCAGATCACCGGCGACGGGCCGATCCGGCTGCTGGTGACCGACCTCACGACCGACGGCGCGCTGCGCGGCTACGCCCAGTTCGATTCCTGGAAGCTCGCCGTCGCCTTGGGAGCGGGCAACCACGACGCGCCCGACGGCTACGTGCCGAAGCTGTTCGGCCGTGGCCGCCTCGCCTTCACCGTCGACCAGGGCCAGCACACCGAGCGCTACCAGGGCGTGGTGCCGCTGGAAGGCGCGACTTTGTCGGACTGTGCGCACACCTATTTCCGCCAATCCGAGCAGCTCCCGACCGGCATCAAGATCTCGGCGCGGCGCCTCGACAAGAATGGCACGGCGCACTGGCAGGCGGCGGCACTGATGGTGCAGCAGATGCCGGAATTCGACGCCGGCCGCATCGACATCGATCTCGAGCAGCGCGAGGACGACTGGCGCAAGGCCGTGATCCTGATGGCCTCGGCGACCGAGAACGAGACGCTCGATCCCGCGCTGCCGGCCGAGACCCTGCTCTATCGCCTGTTCCACCAGGAAAAGCCGCGCCAGTTCGAGCGCCGCCGGTTCGTCGCGCGCTGCCGCTGTAGCCGCGCGCGCATCGACCGCGTCCTGCGCGCCATCAAGCGCACCGAACTCGACGATCTGCGCGACAAGAACGGCCGGGTGTCGGTGAAGTGCGAGTTCTGCTCGACCGAGTACGGTTACGACGACGGCGATCTCGATCGCATCTACGCCTCGGCGGCGTGAAGCGGCCTCAGGTGCAGGTGAGCGTCAGCCTGTGCCCGGGGGTGGTGTCCTCGATCTTGCGCGTCTGGTAGGTGCGGCCGCCAAAGGCCACGGCATGATCTCCCGTCCAGAGCTTGCCCGAGCCGTCGGTCGCGGCCGCGTAGTAGTACCAGATCGTGTTCCTCGAGGTGATCCGGACGTCGCGCACGGCGAGGAAGCTCGCCTCGGAGGGCGCGAACCTCCACCAGGCCTCGGTCTGCCAGTTGTTGTAGACGTCGCGATAGCGCAGCAGGATGGTGACCGGATGCGGGCACTTGTTGGTGACGAAGAATTGGGTAGTCGCATCGCCCGACGAAGGCGCGGGTGACGGCGCGGGCACGGCGGCGGCGGCCGTCTGCTGCTGGTTCAATTGCTGCTCGAAGCGCGCCACGGCGGCGGCGCTCGCCTGCAGAAGACTCGCGAGCTGGGCCTTGGTGATGAAGCCGGTGGCGGGCTCGTTCCGCTTGCGCTGCCAGCCCGCGATCATCTCCCGCGTGCGCGGCCCGATCTGCCCGTCGGGCGTGCCCGGATCGAAGCCCTGCGCCGCCAGCGCCACCTGCAGCTTCTGACGATCGAGCTGCGACATCACCGGCTCGGGCTCGGTCGGCTGCGGCGGCGCGGCGACCGGCGGAGGCGCCGGTGGGGGCGGCGGCGCCTGCTTGGCAAGCGCTTCCTGCTTCTTCTTCTCCTCCTCGTTCAGGGCGGCCAGCCCCTTGCGACGCTCCTCCTGGGCTGCCGCCAGTGCCGTCGAGCGCTCCTGCAGCTTCGCTTCGGCCGCCTTCAGGTTCTTTTCCAGCGTCTTGATCGTCTCGGCGTTGAGCTCGATGTCGGATTTCGACTTCAGGACACGATCCTGTTCGGCCTTCAGCGCCTTGCGCAGGTCGTCGACCTCGTGCTGGGACTCGGTGACGGCGGTCGAGGCTTGGCGGATGCGAAGCTGGGCCTCGGCGTCGTCGAAGCTCTGGGCCTGCGCCGGCAGCGCGAAGGCCGACAGGACGAGCAGCAACCCGCCCAGTGCCCCCACGCGGCGGCCCGCCGACGCAAACCGGCCCGTCTCGGCGCTCCCCTGCTTCACTTGTCCCTCTCCGTCCCCAGATCTCGCCGGCCCATTTCGTCAGAAAGAGTGAAGTCCGGCAAGCCCCGGCGGTGAGGCAGCCTGCCTACATGCTGACCACGTACTGCTTGGGCGGGTGCTTGCGCAGGCCCGCCTCGCTGGGCTCGACACCCCAGCCCGGCCCCTTCGGCAGGAGATAGTCGCCGTTCTCGAAGACCGGCGGGTTGTCGACGATCTCGTCGCGCCAGGGCACGCCGTCGATGTCGATCTCCATGATGCGAAAGTTCGGCACGGCGGCGCAGAAATGGGCGCTGATGGCGCTGGCGAGATGGCCGTAGAAATTGTGCGGCGCCACGTTCACCTCGTAGACGTCGGCCATCGCCGCGATCTTCAGGGACTCATAGAAGCCGTTCCAGATCACGTCGACGATGGCCGTGTCGAAGGCATAGGCCTCGAGATAAGGCCGGAAGTCGCGCCGCTCGAGCAAGGTCTCGCCCGAGGCGATAGGACAGGGCGAATCGCGGCGGATGAGGGCGATGGACTTCGGATCGTGCACATCGAGCTCGAGCCAGGTGAGCTTGGCCGGCCCCACCGCCTCGGCGATGCGCTTGAAGCCTTCGGTGCGGAAATGGAAGTTGGTGTCGAGCATCACGCCGACATCGGGACCCGCACCCGCGCGAAAGGCCTCGACGGTCCTGGCGGCGCTGCGGGCGATGAAGGCATCCCAGTTGCGCTCGGGGAAGCCCTTGCCCACCACGAAGCCCGGCCGGTAGGCGCGCAGCTTGCCGTCGACCTCCATGGCGATGTTGGTCTTGCAGGCGGTGAAGCCCTTGGCCCGCACCTCCTCGCCGACCTTCATCATGTCGTCATAGCCCCTGACCGGCGGCGCGCCGACGATGTCGGGATTGCGCATGCGGTAGGAGCCGCAATGCGACCAGTAGACGGGAATGCGATCGCGCAGTTTGCCGCCGAACAGCTGGTAGACCGGCACGCCCAGCGCCTTGCCCTTGATGTCGAGCAGCGCATTCTCGATGGCGGCGATCGCCTGGCGCACCACGCCGCCGCGCGACTGGGTCGACTTGGTGGCGAGGACGGCGTTCACCAGCTCGAGCTCCATCGGGTCCATGCCGATGACGCTCGCCATCAGGTTCTCGATCACGCCGGAAAGGCCCGGGCTGCCGAAGCTCTCATTGTACTCCGACCAGCCGACCGGGCCCGTGTCGGTGATGAGCTTCAGGAAGGAGAAGGTGCGCCAGCCCGCGTCGCAGCGGAAGATCTCGTAGCTTTTGACTTTCATCGTTTCCCCCGGTTTCGCAGCGATCCTA
>DATJWN010000170.1:0-3954 GCA_035501235.1 Reyranella sp. | reverse complement strand
CCGCCCACGACAGCACCCGCGACGGCGGCCACGACCCAGCGCATTTCGAGCCCGTGATTGGCGACGGCGCCTGCGAGGATGATGATGGCCGTGACCGTCCCGAGCAGGGGCGCCACACCCAGCCGCCAGACCTTGATCGGCTTGGCCCGCGTCTCAGGCAGAGCCGACCAGACGGCGGCGGCGGCCACGATCAACTCGAGAACCGGGACCAGATGGAAGTTGAAGGTCATCGGAGGGGGCTTGCCTTATTGCAACTCTGGCCGGCTGACACGCAGCACGGAAGCCCACAAAACGCTGGGCAACGCTGCTCTTAACGACCCGACATTACAGGTGGCTGACTTTTTCATAAATTCGTTCATTGCGAACGCAATTCACTCCCATGGTTGGTCAGTCGCCGCCGAAATCGTCCCGAGTCAGGATGTGCTTGCCCGTTTCAATGTTTCGTACGTTGACGGCCGGGTACCCGACCACGATGTCGGCGCTGGCCCGCCAGGCGTCGACGATCATGTCGCGCAGCGCCGTGGCGCCGGCGGCAAGCCGCGCAGTCGCGAAAGCCGCTCCCTCGGGCGTGCCGTTGTCACGGAAGGCGCCCTTGAGCTCGAGCTCGTAGAAAGGCACGACCTGCTGGAAGCTCGCCTCGATCTCGGCGCGCACGCGGTCCTGGATCGTGCAGCCACAGGCCTTGTAGGGCGGCACGGCGGCCTTCACGGCATCGCGCCTGACGTTGGCCTTCACGAACTCGCCCTCGAAATGGGCGTGGAGTCCGGGCGTGTTGGAGAAGCCGCGCGGATTGGGGAAGTTGCCCCAGCCGTCGGCGTGTACCGACACGTGCTGCGGCTGGCTGGCGTCGCCCGGGTAGTGGCTCCAGACGCCGAGATCGCGGATGACGATCCGCTCGCGACGGATGCGGTCCTGGTCAAACCAGGCGCGGTCGGCTGCGCTTGCCGCCGTCTTCGCCCCGACCACGGCGGCTCGCCAATAGCCGAAATCCTTGGTGAGTTGCTGCCAGCCATCGACCATGGCGAGCGGCAGATAGCCGGCCTTGTACTGGGTCAGGCCCTTGCTCCGCAGCTCTGTGTCGTAGGCCTCGCGCGTCGGCGGCAGCTTCTCCAGCGCCACCACCCCCGCGATCAGCCCATCGTCGGTCATCCGCAGCGAATGGCCGGGATCGCGCTCGGCATCGTGGGTCAGGCCCGAGCCCTTGGAGCGGTCGAGCTCGCGGCCCAGCACGGCGATATCGGCGATCGCCTCGGGCGTGCGTACGAAGGCGGGAATCTCCTCGGGTAGCGTCTCGGCCGCGATGCCGCTCACATACTCATGGCCCGTCGCGCCCCAGGCGAAGGCCTGTTGGACCGTCGACAACAGCAGCAGGCCAAGAAGGCCCACGGAAACCAGAACCACGCGCATCACTCGACTTACTCCCCGAAGTGAGCCGCCATTCTACCCACGCTCATTTTCCCCTGATATGACCGTCGCCGTGCGGAATTTCATTGCCGCTGTACTGCGCGAAGCCTAGCGTGTTGGCAAGGCCCCGATCGAGGGCCAATCCACGGAGGAAACAGATGGCTTCAGCGAGGATCACGCGTCGTCGTTTTGCCGCCGGCACAGCCGTGCTTTCGGCCAGCCTGACCGCGCCGTTCGTGCGCGGCGCCCATGCCGCCGGCAAGTTGTCGATGGGCTTCTGGGATCATTGGGTGCCGGACGCGAACAAGGCCACCGAGAAGCTCGTCCGCGAATGGGCCGAGAAGGAAAAGGTCGACGTACAGATCGACTTCATCACCTCGCAAGGCAACAAGCTCCTGCTGACGGGCGCCGCGGAATCGCAGGCCAAGTCGGGCCACGACATCCTCGCTCTCTCGACCTGGCTGCCGTCGCGCTACAAGGACCAACTCGTGCCGGTCGACGATCTGATGGTCGAGCTGACCAAGGCCAACGGCGCGGTCAACGGCACTGTCGAGTATCTCGGCAAGATCGGCGGTCATTGGATCGCAGTGCCGGCGACGGTGGGCAGCCAGATCAAGGGGCCGTGCTCGCGCATCGACTACATGAAGCAATTGGCAGGCATCGACGTGCAGGCGATGTATCCGGCGGGCGAGAAACCCAAGGCCGATGCCTGGACCTTCGACGCCTTCCTCAAGGCCGCGGATGCCTGCAACAAGGGGGGCCATCCGTTCGGCATCGGGGTCGGCACGACGGCCGACAGCGTCGACACCGCGGGCGCCATCTTCCACGGCTTCGGGGCCATGCTGGCCAACGAGAAGGGCGACATGACGGTGAAGACCGACGCCGTGCGCCAGGCGCTCGAGTACTACAAGAAGCTGATGTCGGTGATGCCGGCCGACATTCCCGCCTGGGACGACGCGTCGAACAACAAGTTCCTGGTCTCGGGCCAGGCGTCGCTGATCATGAACCCGCCGAGCGCTTGGGCGGTCGCCAAGCGCGATGCGCCCAAGGTCGCCGAGCAGTGCTGGACGCACGGTTTCGCCGCCGGCCCCAAGGGGCGCTTCGCACCGTTCACGCCCTACTTCTGGGGCATCTGGAACTTCAGCAAGAACCACGCGGCGGCCAAGAGTCTCCTGATGCATCTCTCCTCGGCCGACGCCGCGGAGAAGATGGTGATCGCCTCGGGCGGCTACGACCTGCCGTCCTTCGATAAGCTCACGACCTTCAAGACGTGGGCCGAGGAAGGGCCGCCCAAGGGCACGCTCTACCACTATCCCAACCCGTTCAATCACCAGATCCTGTCGATCGCGGGCGCGCCCGCACCGCACGCCATCGCCGAACGCATCTACACCCAGGCGACGCAGACCCAGATGGCCGTCCGCTACTTCAAGGGCGAGCCGATGGAGAAGACGCTGGCCTGGGCCGAGAGCGAGCTCGAAGGCTTCATGCGGAACTAGGAACCGCTCACATCCCCGCCGATGGCTGCTTGTCGAGCCATTGGCGGGCGGCGTGCAGCTCGCGGAAGATCTTGAGCGGCCGGTCGGCCTCGCCGAGCGTGGCAAACATCATTGCAGTCTCATAGGCCTCGTCGGTGCCGGCCACGATCGCGAGCGGACCCATGGGACCGGTCCTGGCATAAGCGCGGATGCGCGCGCCGAGCGCCATCATGTCGTTGTCGTCGAGCTGCCATTGGGCGGCGTTCTTGAACTCGAAGATCTTGCGGTAGGGCATGGCGCCGCCCACCACCACGCCGTCGAGATAGGTCTCCATATCCGTGCGGCAGACGGCGTTCTTGCACACGGCGACCACGAGGCGCGTCGGGTGGGAAATGGTCCAGTGAACAGGCATCGCTTGCCTGAAGGCTCGCAGGCTTTGGCGAGCCCGACAAGCGGCAAGGCGACAGTGCGGCGAGGCGGCCGGGAGCAGCCTACTTGGTCTTGAAGGCGTAAGCCGCCGCCTCGGCCTTGGCCTTGGCGATCTCCTCGGGCTTCAGCTCGTGCTCGATGGCGTCGAAGAGCTGGACGCGGGGCGCGTTCCACAGCTCGGCGATCGCGAGCCACTTGTAGGCGTCGTAGAAGCTCTTCGGCACGCCCTTGCCGTCGGCATAGGCCGCAGCGAGCGGGATCATCGCCGGCACGTAGCCGCGCTCGGCGGCGTCGAGCAGCAACGGCACGGCCTTGCCCATGTCGGTCTGCTTGGCCTCGGGGTTGCCGTAGACATAGAAACCGAGCAGGAATTCCGCGCGCGGATCGCGCTCCTTGGCGAGCCCGGCCAGGGCCTTCTCCGCCGCGTCGAGATTGCGCTCCTGCAGCGCCTTCATGCCCGCCTCCATCGGCGTCTGCGGTCCCTGCGGCGCCTGCTGCTGTTGCGGCGCCTGGGCGAAGGCTGCCGGGGCAAGGAGAAGGGGGGCGATCAGGAGCGCGGCGAGGCGGAAGGAGCGAGGGAGGGGCACGGGGACCGATCGAATGAAGGAGAACTGGTGCTGCCGGACAGGATTGAACTGTCGACCTC
>DATJWN010000169.1:0-38085 GCA_035501235.1 Reyranella sp. | reverse complement strand
CGGCGGACGAACTCGCTGGGCTTGAGCGACATCTTCTGCAGCCGTTCTTCGTTCTTGTAGAAGGCGTTGTGCGCACTATCCATGTTGCGCATCCAGCCCGGCACCCAGGACGCGCCTTGCTCGATGACACCGAACTTCAGGTTCGGGAAACGGTCGAGCACGCGATCGACGATCAACGCCGTGAGCGCCTTCATCGGCGGATAGGCGATCGCCATGTAGTCGATGGACTTGAAGTTGTCGTCGCCGCCATGGAAGTCGGGCACGGGCGGCAGGCCGTTGTTGAAATACGGCGCCTCCAGCAGCACGCCGCCGCCACCGACATGGAACACGATCGGCAAGCCCGCCTCCTCGGCCATCGCCCAGAGCGGATCGAGGCCGATGTGGCTGGGCGAATGGCCGTCGGGGCAGCGCGAGGGAATCATAAGGGCCTTGGCGCCCCCCTCGATCGCCTCGCGCGCGGCCTTTTTCGTGAGCTCGAAGTCGGCCAGCGGCACATAGGCGGTCGGCAGCAGGCGCTTGTCGACCAAGCAGAAGCCGACCATGTGGCGCCTATGGGCCCGCGCCACGGCGTAGATCACGTCGATATCGCCCTTGCCCTCCAGAAGCGCCGAGAAGTTCAGCAGCATCGTCGTGAACATGAGCTGGCTCGAGAAGCCCAGCAGGTCGACCGAGCGCGGCCGGTCGGCGGGCCGGTAGGAGCCGAGCGCATCCCAGTTCTTGCGCAGCATGATCTGGGTTTCGTCCAAGTCGGCCGCGTCCTTGCCGGCTTCTTCCGTCATCAGCTTGTGCAGGCCGCGGCTGCGATCGGAGGGGAACAGCGCCTGGTCGGTGACGATCGGCCGATATTTTGCCTCGAGATGCTCGGTCAGGAAGCCCGGGACCTCCATGACATGCGCGTCGGCGTCGTGAATGACGCGGCCGCTGGCATAAGGCATCTTTTCCTCCGTTTTTTCGTTGTTGGGCGGAGCTTACCATGGGCATCGACATTTCCCACGCCGTGCAGGGCCTCCTGGAAGCGCGACGCGCGGGCCGTCAGATGCCCGTTCCGTTCGCGCTGCGGGACCGCGCCGACGTCTATGCCATCCAGGACGGGGTCGCGGCCGCCACCGGACCGGTCTCGGGATGGAAGGTCGGCGCCCGCACGCCCACGGCCGAGCCCAATCCCGCGCCTTTGCTCGCAGGCGCGCTGGTGCCGTCGCCCGCGAGCTTCGACGGCAGGGCCATGCACATGATCGGCGTGGAGATCGAGATCTCGTTCCACATTGCCCACGATGTCGCGCCCCGGAGCGAGCCGGTCGGCCGTGAAGAGGCCCTGGCGGCCGTCGGCGACGCCTTCGTCGGCATGGAGGTGGTCGACACACGCCTTGCCGACTTCAAGAAGGCCGACCCGGAATGGCTGCTGGCCGACAACCAGATGAACCATGCGCTGGTGATCGGCTCCTCGATCGCGAACTGGAAGAAGCTCGACTGGCCCGACCTTCAGGTGCGGCTTGCGATCGATGGCAGGGTCGAGGTCGATCAAAGAGGCGGGCTGGGCTCCGTCGATCCGGTGCGGCCGCTCGCCTGGATGATCGATCACGCCGTGCGCTTGCGTGGCGGCATCCGCCAGGGGCAGGCGATCACCACCGGCTCGTGGACCGGCCTGCGCTACTATTCGCCAGACACGAAGGCGGTGGGCGAGTTCGTGGGGCTCGGCAAGGTCGAGGCGGTGTTCTGATGCGGCTGGCGCTCGTACTCCTGCTGCTCTGCACGGCGCTGCCGGCGGGTGCGCAGTCGCTCGAACAGACTTACTTCGCCCTCCGCGACCAGGCCGCCGGCAACCTTCGCTGGCAGGCGCAGCAGCCCGGGAACAATCCAGCGCAGGCCATCGGCAAGCCCGAGTACTTCAGCCCGTCCTTCCGCGCTGAATACGACCGCCAGGCCCGCGTCGTCGAGCGGCGCTTGCGCGAGGTGCTCGGCCCCACGGGCGGGCTGCGGGGGTTCCCGGGCGGCGGCACGTTGAACCCCGCGTTGTGCTGCTATGGCCGCATGGGCGCGCTCGACGGATTGCTGTTCGAGGCACCGAACGGCAGCCGGCTGATCGTGTCGGACGAAGGGCTGCTGCGGCGCTGGCTGCAGGAGAACAAGGACTTCTGGCCTGCCGGGACTCAGCCTCCGAGCGACCTGTCGCTGCTGTTCCGCAACGCCAACTTCTATCAATGGTCGCGCGCCACCGACTGGCCGGTGCTGGAATATTCGGGCCTGCCGATCGGCCTGCCCACGGACGGCGTGGCGATCGGCGCATTCCTTGGCTCGGCCGGTCCCGGCTCGTGGCCCGACTGGGTCGGCTTGTCGGTCGCCAAGGGGCCGCGCGTCTACGTCGCGTTCTTCCATCCCAAGACCCCCATCCGGCCGATCGCGCTCTGCGAATCGATCGGCCAGAAGACTCTCGAGGCCTATCGCGAGTGCTGGAACCAGGGAACGCCACAGCAGAGCTGGTATTCGCGCCTGCTGCTCGAGGTCTCGGCCGTCGCCGAGGATCTGCCGACGCGTTAGCTCAGGTGCCCGTCCATTTCGGCGGCCGCTTCTGCAGGAAGGCATCCATGCCTTCGCGGAAATCGGCGCTGGCGTAGGTATGGCGGATCAGGTCGTCGACATTCTCCTCGAACTGCCGGGCCTGCAGGCGGCGCAGCGCCTCCTTTGTCGTGGACAGGGTGATCGGCGCGTGGCTTGCGAGCGTCTCGGCCAGCGCCGCCGCGCGAGCGTGCAGCGCCGCAGGATCGGGCAGCACTTCGCTCACCAGGCCGATCTGCAGCGCCGTCGGCGCGTCGACGAGCTTGGCGAGGAAGATCATCTCCTTCACCCGCTGTGGGCCGATCAGCGCGGCGAGGCGCGCATAGTTGCCGGCCGAGAGGCAGTTGCCGAGCGTGCGCGCGATGGGGAAGCCGAACTGGGCGCTGGCCGAGGCGATGCGGAGGTCGCACACCGCGGCGATCGCGGCGCCGCCGCCGGTGCAGAAGCCTGCGACCGAGGCCAGGGTCGGCACGGGGCAGCGCTCGATCGTGTCCAGGATGCGGTCCATCTTGCGCTCGTAGGCGATGCCGTCGTCGCCGTTCTTGAAGTCCCGGAACTGGGCGATGTCGGTGCCGGCGGCAAAGGCCTTGTCGCCTGCCCCGGAGATGACCAGCGCCTTGACCTCGCGCGTTTGGGCGATTCTGCCGCAGATTTCGGCGAGGCCCTCATACATCGCGAAAGTGAGGGCATTGCGCGCCTGTGGCCTGTTGAATGTGATCCAGCCTATACCGCCGCGCTTGTCGTAGAGCAGTTCTTGGGTCATTTCACTGGTCCGTAAGAGTTGGTCCCTACGTTACGCGGGTGGTCATGGCGCTGGAAGGCTTGCTGAAGGGCTTCGCGGATTTCCGCGTGGGCTACTATCGCGAACATCTCGACCTGTTCGAGAAGCTGGCGACCGAAGGGCAATCGCCCAAGATCCTGATCGTGGGCTGCGCCGACGCCCGCGTCGATCCGGGCATCCTGACACAGACCAAGCCCGGCGATATCTTCACCGTGCGCAACATCGGCGCCATCGTGCCGCCGGCGCAAATCCCGCCCGACGAGCGCCAGCACGGCACGTCCGCGGCCATTGAATTCGCCGTACGCGGCCTCAATGTCGAGCATGTCGTGATCCTTGGCCATGCGCTGTGCGGCGGCATCGCGGCCCTGGTCGACGGCGACAAGAGCGCCTTCGCCCACTACGACTATCTCTCGACCTGGACCGCCGTGGCGCAGGACGTGCGCGATCACGCGGTGAGGGAGCTCAAGGACAAGCCTCCCGCGGTCCTCAAGCGAGCCGTCGAGCAGGCGGCCGTCGTGAACAGCGTGGTGAACCTGATGGGCTTTCCCTGGATCGCCGAACGCGTCGCCGCGGGCAAGCTCGTGCTGCACGCCTGGTGGTTCAACCTGACCGAAGGCCAGCTCCATGCCTTCAATCCGGACACTTCGACCTTCGATCCCGTGATGGGACTGAGCGTGCGGCCGACCATCGACAAATCGACGGCCTTCTCGGCGGTCCGGCCCGAGCGCCTGATCGCCAAGTTCGCAGGCAAGCCGGCTTTCTGATTCTTCGGACCGCGGGCCTCCAGGCCCGCTTCATGATCTTGAGCGGGCCTGAAGGCCCGCGGTCCGGAAGACTTAAGACGCCAGCGACTTGATCGCGGCGTCGACGCCGCCCGGCGCGAAGGGCACGCCGGCGGTCTTCATCGCGAGCTCGGTCGTGGCGAGGCAGCCGAGCAGCATCGGCTCGTTCAGGTCGCCGAGATGGCCGATGCGGAACACCTTGCCCATCAGAGGACCGAGGCCACCGCCCAGCGACAGGTTAAAGCGCTCGAGCGCGGTCTTGCGCATGGCGTCCGATGTATGGCCCTCGGGCATCAGCACCGTGGTCACCGAGTTGGAGAGACGCTCCTCGGTCTGGCCGTAGAGCGTCGGGCCCTTGCCATTGGCGCCCCAGGCCCGCACGCATTCGCGCGTCGCCTCGGCGAGGCGGGCATGGCGGGAGAACACGCCGTCCAGCGTCTCCTCCTCGATCAGCTTGATCGACTGCTGCAGGCCGAAGAAGAAGTGCACCGGCACAGTGCCGATGAAGCGCTGCGGCTTGCGCTGCGCCATCAGCTCCCAGTTGAAGTAGTACTTGGGCAGCTTGGCCTTGCGCGAGGCCTCGAGCGCCTTGTTGCTGACGCCGGTGATCGCCATGCCGGTCGGCATCATCAGGCCCTTCTGGCTGCCGGCGATCGTGACGTCGATGCCCCAGGCATCCATCTTGTAGTCCATGCTGCCGAGCGAGGAGATCGTGTCGGAGAGCAGCAGGGCGGGATGCTTGGTCTGGTCCATCGCGCGACGGACGTCAGCCAGCGGCAGGACCATGCCGGTCGCCGTCTCGTTGTGGACGGCGAGGACGGCCTTGATCTCGTGATTCTTGTCGGCCGCGAGGCGCTCGGAGAGCTTCGCGAACTCCAGGCCCTTGCGCCAGTCGGCGCCGACCACCTCGACCTTGAGGCCGAGCGTTTCGGCGAGCTCCTTGAAGCCCAGCGAGAAGTAGCCGGTCTCGATCACCAGCACGAGGTCGCCGGGCGAGAAGAGGTTGGAGACCGCCGCTTCCCAGGCGCCGTGGCCGGTCGAGGCGTGGAAGAAGATCTCCTGATCGGTCTTCAGGATGCGCTTCACGCCGCCATAACAGGCGCGCTGGATCTCGAGGAACTCGGGCGCGAGGAAATCCATCACCGGCCGGTCCATGGCCCGGAGCACGCTGTCGGGGATGTTGGTCGGGCCGGGATTGTTGAAGAACTGACGGCCGCGGGGCTTGGCGTTCACTTGAGCGGTCACTGAGGGCTCCGGTCTGCGAAAGTCGGGCAGGACTTAGACTGTGGGCCTTGGCGACGCAAGCGAGGCTTGCGATGCTGAGACATTAGCCATTTGAGGGCAAAAATGACCGACGCGCCGACCAATTCAGCCATCGTCACGGACTACAAGGCGCGGACCGAGCGGTCCGGGGCGCTGTACGAGCGCGCCCGCAAGGTGCTGCCGAGCGGGATCACGCACGATGCGCGCTATCTCGACCCCTATTCGATCCACGTCGCCAAGGCCAAGGGGCCGCGCAAGTGGGACGTCGATGGCAACGAATATGTGGATTATTTCGGCGGCCATGGCGCCATGTTGCTGGGCCACTCGCACCCGGCCGTGGTCGAGGCGGTCAAGCGCCAGATGGAACTCGGCACCCATTATGGCTCCAGCCACGAGCTGGAGGTGCGCTGGGCCGAGCTGGTCTGCGAGCTGACGCCCTGCGCCGAGAAAGTGCGCTTCACGGCCTCCGGCACCGAGGCCTCGCACATGGCGATCCGCCTGGCGCGCGCCTACACCGGCAAGGACAAGATCGTGCGTTTCCTCGGCCACTTCCACGGCTGGCACGACAATGTGACGGCGGGCGCCGGCGCGACCTACGATGGCGGCACGACTCCGGGCGTGCCGAAGGATGTGAGCGCGCTCTCCATCATCATGCCGAGCAGCGATATCGCCGCGGTCGTGAAGCTGATCGAGGAGCGCGACGATATCGCCGCCGTGATGTTCGAGCCCTCGGGCGCGTCCTGGGGCCAGGTGCCGCTGCCGCCGGGCTTCATCAAGGCCCTGCGCGAGGCGACGGCCAGGAAGGGCGTGATCATGCTCATGGACGAGGTGATCACCGGCTATCGCTGGTCGTCCGGCGGCGCGCAGAAGGCGTTCGGCATCACGCCCGATCTCTGCATCCAGGCCAAGATCGTGGCCGGCGGGCTGCCGGGCGGCGCGGTCGCGGGCAAGCGCGACATCCTCGACCGCATCGATCATGCCGCGACCGCCGCGAAGAAGATCGAGCGCATCCTCCATCCCGGCACCTACAACGCCAATCCGCTGTCGGCTGCGGCCGCGGTGACCGCGCTGTCTCTGGTGCGCGACGAGGACCTCGCCGAGAAGGCCAACAAGACGGCGGCCGAGCTGCGCAAGGCGTTGACCGAGGTGCTGGTGAAGGAGGGCGTGCCGTGGGGCATCTACGGCCAGAGCTCGACCTTCCTGATCTATCCCAACCCGTTCGGCGATCCGATCGATCCCGCGAGCTTCGATCCGCTGAAGGTGCCGATCGAGAAGCTGAAGGGCGCGCGCGGCGCGGGTCCGCTCACCGGCAAGATCCGCATGGGCCTGATGACCCACGGCGTCGACGTCATGGGCGCGCCCGGCGGCTTCGTCTCGGCGATGCATGGCGGCGCGGAGATCGAGAAGACGGTCCATGCACTGCGCGAGACCGTGCGGGCGCTCAAGGCCGAGAGAGAAGTGAAGGCGGCGTAAAAATTATTCGCCTCCCCATTCATGTGGGGAGGTGCCCGCGTCTGACGCGGGCGGAGGGGTCATGAGCATCAGTACGGTTGCTCATGACCCCTCGGGCGCTGCGCGTCACCTCCCCATATGAATGGGGAGGAAGGAGAAGAATCATGTGGGGTCTCACCAAACCCGTTCCCGCGACCGAGTGGACGCGTCTGCCGGACAAGTTCCGCAACAAGAAGCGGACCTCGTGGGCCGACGCCAATGCGGCGGGTCAGGAGCTCGAATGCTTCCTCGAGGGCCCATCGTTCGATCGAGTCGGCAATCTCTACGTCACCGACATTCCGTTCGGCCGCGTCTTCCGTATCAGCCCGGCGGGCGAATGGACCTTGATCACCGAGTACGACGGCTGGCCGAACGGGCTCAAGATCCACAAGGACGGCCGCCTCTTCATCACCGACTACAAGCGCGGCATCGTCCTGCTCGATCCCGGCTCGGGCAAGATCACGCCGGTGATCGAGACGCGCGCTTCGGAGAGCTTCAAGGGCGTGAACGATCTCTTCTTCGCAGCCAACGGCGATCTCTATTTCACCGATCAGGGCCAGACCGGCCTGCACGACCCGACCGGCCGCGTCTATCGCTACGACACGGCAGGCAGGCTCACCATGCTGGTCAATACGGTGCCCAGCCCCAACGGCCTCGTCATGAACAAGGCCGAGAACGTGCTCTATGTCGGCGTGACGCGCGGCAATGCGGTGTGGCGCCTGCCGCTGATGGGCGACGGCATGGCGAGCAAGGTGGGACTCTTCATCCAGATGACCGGCGGCCATGCCGGCCCCGACGGCATGGCGCTCGATGCCGATGGCGGCCTCGTCGTGGCGCATCCCAGCACCACGGCCTGGCGCTTCGATGCGCTTGGCCGGCCGACGCATCATGTCGACTGCGGCGACGACATCTTCTGCACCAACATCGCCTTCGCCGGCAGCGATCTCTATCTCGTCGTGTCGCGGCCGAGCGCGAAGGTGGCGGGCGGCTCGATCTGGAAGGCGACCATGCCCGTCGCGGGCAAGATGATGTACTCGCACGCGTGACCACGGGACCGCGGACCCTGTTCCGAGTGTAGCCTTGGTTACACTAGCTCTGCGCCTCGGGTGCTATCGGTCGCGGTGCTTTGTTGCTTGACGTCTACGCCGACGATGGGGCCGACTGGGCCGAGATCGGCCGGGACGCAAATTATGGATGATTGGAGGCCAATTCGAGCGGCCAAAAAAGCGGCAATCCCCGCTTCTTCCATTCTTCTCGCCACCACATTTCACGCCTCGGTCATTTTTGCTCTTTTGTGGGTCCCGCTGACAAAACCCCCCGCAGTAGTGCCGGATGACGCCATCGAGCTCACGATTGAACGGTCGCCAGTGCCTACGGTGGAACCTCCCGTCGTCGTCCCTGCAGTTCAACCGCCCGTACCTGTCCCGGAGCAACCGGCACCGGCTCCCCCTTTGGAGAACGCAGTCCCTGAACCGGAGCCTGCGCCGCAACTAGCTCTGCGAGACGTTCCGAAGGTAGAGCCGACTGTTCGTAAGGCGGAGGAGAAAAAGCTACCGCCCAAGCCCGATCCCAAACCCGACTCGAACAAGGCCCTTGTGCCGCCGCCGGCGAGGACACCAAAAATTGCTTCGCCGCCAACTCCGCCGCCCAACCAAGCGGATGTCGACCGCAGCAAAATAAACGAACGCGCGGCGCGGATGTGGGGCACAAGGTACTTCGAGCGGATGGGCATAAGGCCTTCGCACCAGGCGATGCTGACGCAGACATCGGGACGAGCCTGCCCTCTGGACCCTGAACCCTACAAATTGGAGATAGCCGACAACAGACTAACAGTGACGAACGACTATGGAGTGATGTTCAGCATCGCCGTTCCGGCAAACGGAGAAATCGATCAGATTTACAAGCGCGCTCCGATGGCTGGGGATCATGCTACCGACGCCAAAGGGACATGGATGAAGTATCGAATGATGGGGAATGTGAAATCGGGAAAGCTGGAAATTTGGTACGGTGGCTGCGTCTACAAGCTCAACGTCTATTGATCGGCTACATCCAACTCGCTCACCGGCGCCCTTCCCGCGTTTACGCTATTTCACGAGCCTCTCATCGCGGCCCCTTGCCGATATGGGCGATGGCGTTGATCTCGACCGTGGTCTCGGGTGTCGCCAGCGCCGCGACCTGAACCAGGGTCGAGGTCGGGAAGTTGCCCTTGAAGTATTCGGCGCGGGCCTTCCAGACCTTGGTGTTGTTCTTGATGTTGGTCACGAAGATCTGGACCATCGTCACGTCGGCCATCGTGCCGCCCGCGGCTTCGATCATGCCCTTGATCTTGTCGAAGATCACCTTGGCCTGCCCGTACTCGTCGAGCTTGGCGAGCGCTTCGGTGCCGAGGCTCGTCGCCGTCATGCCGGAGACGTAGGCGATGCCGTCGCAGACGAGGCAGTTCGACCACCTTTCGGGAGGCGGTTCGGGGACGTGGGGAGAGGTCACGCGCTTTATGGTCATGCCGCTATAGTGCCCCCATGACCGACCTTTTTCATGCTCTTTTCGAGCCCCGCCGCATCGCCCTGATCGGCGCTTCGTCCGACGAAAAGCGCACCACCTCGCGGCCTCAGCGCTTCCTGCAGAAGCATGGCTTCACGGGCGAGATCCTGCCGGTCAATCCGGGGCGGCCCGAGATCTTCGGCGTCAAGGCCTGGAAGTCGATCGACGAGATCCCGGGCGAGATCGACCATGCCTATATCCTGCTGAACGGCGCGGATGCCGTCGCGTCGCTCGCGGCGTGCGGCAGGCGTGGCGTGAAGGTGGCGTCGATCCTGGCCGGCGGCTTCGCCGATGCGGGTGCGGCCGGCGCCTCGCTGCAGGACGAGCTGGTGCAGGTCGTGAAGGAGACCGGCATCCGGCTGGTCGGGCCCAACAGCATCGGCACGGTCAGCACCGATCCCGGCATGGCGCTGACGGCCAACGCCGCCTTCGCCATGGAGACCTTGCGCAAGGGCAACTGGGCGCTGGTGAGCCAGAGCGGCTCGCTGATCGGCGCGCTGCTGTCGCGAGCCGATGCGCGCGGCATCGGCTTCTCGCGCCTGATCTCGGTTGGCAACGAGGTCGATCTCGCCGTGGGCGAGCTCACCGACCTGGTGGTCGACGATCCCAAGACCAAGGCGATCCTGCTGTTCATGGAAACCTTGCGCGACGGCGATCGGCTGGCTCAGGCAGTGCGTCGCGCGCATGCCGCCGGCAAGCCGGTGGTCGCCTACAAGCTCGGCCGTTCCGACATCGGCCAGGAGCTGGCCAAGTCGCACACGGGTGCCATCGCCGGTTCCGACGCGACTTTCGATGCCTTCTGCCGCCGCCATGGCCTCGCCCGCGTGTCGATGTTCGAATCGCTGGTCGATGTGCCGGCACTGCTGATCGATCGGCCACCCGCGACCGGCAAACGTGTGGCCGTCGCCACCACGACCGGCGGCGGCGCGGCCATGGTCGTCGACAGCATGGCGATGGCCGGGCTCGACATCGTGGGCCCGCCACAGGAGCTGGTCGATTGGCTGAAGCCCCAGAAGATCGCGGCAGGTGAGGGCAAGCTGGTCGATCTCACCTTGGCCGGCGCCAAGCCCGAGATCGTGTCGGGCACGATCGAGCGGCTGCTGGCCGATCCCAACAACGATGCTGCGATCTTCGTCGTCGGCTCCTCGGCGCAATTCAACCCCGAACTCGCCGTCGAGCCGCTGCTGAAGTTCGCCAAGTCGGCCAAGCCCTTCGCCGTGTCGCTGACGCCCGCGGCCGAGAAGTCGCTGGCGCTGCTGACGGCGGCCGGGGTGCCGGCGTTTCGTCATCCCGAGTCGTGTGCCGAGGCGATGGCGCTTTGCCTGTTGCGGCCGACACCGCAGCCGGTGCCGCCGATCGGCGAGCCCGCAGCGGCGGCCATCGACGCCTTGAAAGCCGGAGCGCAATCGGGCTTCGACGAGCGCCGCGCGGCGTCGTTGTTCGCGGCCCTGGGCGTGCCGATGGCCAAGGCGATGGCCGTGCCCGATGCGCGCCGCGTCGCCTCCGCCGTTGACGAGATCGGTGTGCCCATCGCGTTGAAAATCCTGTCGGCCGACATCGCGCACAAGACGGAAGCAGGCGGCGTGGCGCTCGGCCTGCAGGACGGCCAGACGGCGGCAATGACCGCGCGCGAGATCGAGAAGCGCGTGAAGGCGCATGCGCCCAATGCCCGGCTCGAAGGCTTCCTGGTCCAGAAGATGGAGCGCGGGCTCGCCGAGGTGATCCTGGGCTTCCGCCGAGATCCGCTGGTCGGCCCCACGATCACCGTCGGCCTGGGCGGCGTGCTGGCCGAGATCTACAAGGATGCCGCCACGCGCCTCGCGCCGGTGAGCGAAGCCGAGGCACGAGTGATGATCGAGGAGGTGAAGGGCCTCGCCACGATTCGCGGCTACCGCAACCTGCCCAAAGGCGATGTCGCCGCCCTGGCGAAGGCGATCGCCGCCTTCTCGAGCCTGGCGCATCAGGCTTTCACTTCGGTCGTGGAAGCGGAGATCAATCCGCTGCTGGTCAAGCGCGACGGCGAGGGTGTCGTCGCCGTCGACGGCCTGGTGGTGCTGGGCGGCTAGAGACTGCGCTCGTAGCGGAGCTGGAAGCCCACCGTGTGGCGTTCAGCGCCGGAGCGGCGGTCGAAGCGGTAGCCCGTCGAGAAGGCGAAGCCCTCTGCCCAAGGCATGCGATTCGCGAGGAGCATTCCGAACTTGTGGGTGACGGTCGCCCCGGTCGTCAGATCGGTGTGATAGTCGCTGACATCGTATTCGCGGACGTCGCGCCAGGTCGCGTTGACGGCGAGGACCCAGAGCTCGCGGATCTCGAGTTCGCTGCCCAGCGTGAGATAGTTGGTGTCGAGGTCGAGTCCGGCCTGGCCGGACAGGGAGGCGAACTCGGCCATGGGCTTCAGCACGTAACCCGGTGCAAGCGGGCCCTCCCAGCTCAGGCCGAGCACCCGGGAATATTCGTCACGTACATCGGTCGGCGTCGCGTGCTGCTTGGCCCAGCCCGCCTCTAAAGTGAGCTTGTCGATGCCGAAGAGATTGTCGCTGTGCAGCGCCGCGGCGAAATTGTCGAAGCGGTTCGTGTCGCCCGCTTCGCCGCCGACGGTGAAGCCGAACGGCGCACGCTTGGCCGATGGATCGCCGACCGGAGGGCCGCCCGGCAGGAAGTTGGTGTTGAGGAAGCCGTTGTCGGCGTGGAATGTCTCCAGGGTCAGGCGATGTTCGCCGTACCTTTTCAGGTTGATGCGAACGCCGAAGCCGATCTTGTCCGACAACTCGTAGTCCTCGGTGAAATCGGTGCCGTAGAGGCCCGGGGCCGCGTACCAGCCCATGCCGAAGCGCGGATGGGTCTTGCCGCCAAAAAGATGCAGCGAAGGGCGGTCAGCTGCGTGGTCGGGCGTGACGTTGATCACGCCGTAGAGGCGCTGGATGTACAGCGCCTCGTCCACGAAAGCGCCGCCGCTCGCCTGGTCGCGCACCTGCTCGAGCGAAAGCAGGCCATTTATGGTGAAATATTCGCCGATGTTGACGTAGCCGCGCAGCGTGCCTTCGCCGAAGAGCGACGAGAAGAGGCTATTGGGAGGGCCGCTGTTCGCGACGTTGTCGAGCTGCAGCCAGGTCTCCAGCTTGGCTGCCCAGGCGAGCTTGCCGAAACGATGCTCGTTCTCCGCCGGCGTCTCGGTATCCGGAGCGACGCGCCGTCCGGTCGTGCTGGCGTTGCTCCCATCCGCCGAAGCCGGCATCGGCAACGCGATCAGGCTGCCGAGAAGGGCAAGCAGCCCGATCGTTGGAAGAGAGCGGCGCATCCGGGTCGCGGGCTATCGAGTCTAGCGCAGCGAGGCGATCACCTCTTGGGCGGCCCGTTGGCCGCTCGCCACGGCGGAATTCAGGAAGGCGTTCGACTTCGTGTCGGTGTGCTCGCCGGCGAAGAAGCAGTTGCCCTCGGGGAGGGGCTCGACGCCCAGCACCGTGGTCTGGTAGCCGGGCTGATAGTAGCTGTAGCCGCCGAGCGACCACGGATTGTCGCGCCACGCGTCCTTGATCATGCGGCCCGTCCAGTATTGGCCGAGGTTGGGCAGCACGTGGGCGGCGTCCCTCAGCACTTCCTGGGCGAGGTCGACATTGTCGATCTTGCCGGCGTTGAGCGCGCGCGTTCCGCCGGAGAAGAAGTTCAGGATGCCGCTGGTGCCGTCCTGCTTGCGCGTCGCTTCCCAGCTGGTCTGGAACACGCGCGACGGCACACGTATCTCGCCGTTGCACCCGTCCTCGTTCCAGATGCGCCGCGTGAACTGCATCTGGAACTTGGTCGACGCGCCGATCGGCAGGGTCTGGATGGCCTTCTGCTTCAACGGCCGGAAGCCCGCTTGCTTGTAGTCGACCCTGGCGCGCATCACGGAGAAGGGCAGCGCCAGGATCACCCGGTCGTAGATCCGGTCGACGATCTGGCCGCCGCGCTTCAGGCTGAGGCGCACGGTCCGATCGGGCAGCTGCGCAATGGCGACCAGCGCCGTGGAGGTCTCGATCCGGCCCTTCAGCTCGTCCGCCATGAACGAGACGATCTGATCGTTGCCGCCGTGTACGTGCCATCGCTGATTGCTGACGTTGTAGTAGAGCTTGAAGTCGTTCCTCGCATTCTCGCCCAGGGCGGAGATGACGCTGAGCGCGCTCTGCTGGTCGGCGTCGGCTCCGTTCTCCTCGGCGAGCGCCGTCTCGATCAACTGGCCGAGCCGGCTGCGGCGGCCGCCGGTGACATAGGCCTCGACCCACTGGGAGATGGTCATGGCGTCGAGGCGCCGCGCTTCCGGGGTCGGGGTGTTGCGTTTGCGCCTGGGGACGATGTCCGCCTTCTGGCGCTGCACTATATCGTACAGCTTCGGCGCCCAATCGCGGGTCGCCTCGGCAAGGTTGTAGGGCTTGCCGTCGAAGAAATAGAGCTCGCGGGTGTTGGCCGGCGTGGCGGCCAGCACGTCGTCGAGCGTCAGTCGGAGATCCGCGGTCAGATCCTTTATCTGATGGTGGTCGTCATCGATGAACTCGCCGCCGCGCTCGACGGTCTGGCCCTCGTTGAACTTGCCGCGGCCCGTGTAGCAGCGGCCGCCGACACGGGTGTCGCCTTCGAGGATGTCCGCCATGAGGTTGGCCTTTTTCAGGTCGCGGGCCGCCGTGAGGCCTGCCAGCCCCGCTCCGACGACCGCGATCCGGGCCGTGGCTGCAAGGCCTGAGACTGGCACCATCGAGGCGATGGCGAGGCCCGCGCCGCCCCGCAGCACGTCTCGACGCTTCAGTCCCGAGCGTCCGTGCCGGTCTTCGTATTCGGCGCGGGCGTGCTGTCGCACGGCCCGTTGCAACAAATCGAGCAAAGGCGTGCGCGCCATGGGGCCGTCCTGCGTGGTATAGAGGAAAAGTCCTCAACGCAGGATTGTGGTCGCCCGGCGCCGCCTGTCAACGGTTCAGTTCGTGGGAAGGGAAAACTGCTCGGCCGCCTCGAAGAGCTGGCGGAAGTCGTCGAGCACGAAGTAGGTGCCCTGCAGCTTGTCGATCTGGTAGGGCTGGCGCATCACGGTCGCGGCCTGGAAGGGCCGGCGCTCGACGCCCGCGCCTTCGATCGCATGGCGCACCTCGCTCGCTGAGGAGAGGATGCCGGCGCCGTAGATCTTGAGGCCCCCCTTGGAGTCAGGAGTCGTGCGGATCAGGCCGAACTCGACGGTGTACCAGTAGAGCCGCGCCAGCCGGTCGATCTCGCTGCCCGCCTCGACGCCGCGCTGGCCGTAGAGCTGCATGTAGTCGGCGAAGACGGGATTGCTGAGCAGCGGCACGTGACCGAAGAAGTCATGGAACAGGTCGGGCTCGACCAGATAGTCGAGTTCGGAGCGCTTGCGGATCCAGACGGTCACCGGAAATCGGCGGTGCGCGAGATGGTCATAGAAGGCGGCGTCCGGAATGAGACCCGGCACGCCGACGACTCGCCAACCGGTCAGCGGTTCGAGCTTGGCGTTCACCGCCTCGAAGTCGGGAATGCTGTCGCCGATGCCTAGGGTCTCGAGGCCCTGCAGGAACTCCGCGCAGGCGAACTCCCGGGCCAGCGCGCTCTGCCGCCCGACCAGCAGGCGCCACACGGCCTGGTCTTCGTCGGAATAGAAGTCGAGGTGCTGCGGCACCGTCCAATCCGGCGCCATGCCGGCGTAATCGCCGCGCAGGTTGTCGAGAGGGGCATGGTTTTTCATCTCTTCGAATATGAGCCCGACGCGCTGGTGAATCCGTGCGAAGTGGGGCTCCAAACGCCCCTATTTTAGTGATAACATCTATGAAATGGTAAATATGTAGTAGAAGACACCATGATCGACCTGGATGACATCGATAAGCGCATTGTCGCGGCGCTCCAGGCCGAGGGCCGGCTGTCGATCGTCGATCTCGCCGACAAAGTCGGCCTGTCGCCCACGCCCTGCCAGCGCCGCGTGAAGCGGCTGGAAGAGGAGGGCGTGATCGACCGTTATGCCGCGCTCGTGCCGCCGGCGGCGCTGGGGCTCGGCCTGCAGGCGCTGGTCGAGATCACGCTGGAGGATCATTCGGAGAAGACCGTCGAGGCCTTCGAGGCGGCGATCCGTGGTCGGGCGGAAGTCGTCGCCTGCTATGCCGTGACGGGCGACATGGATTTCCTGATCCACGTCTTCGCGCCGGACCTGGCGAGCTTCAGCGACTTCGCCCTGAAGGCGCTGCTGCGCATGCCGGGAGTCAAGGGCACGAAGTCGTCCTTCATCATGCAGGCGGTGAAGAGCGATCTCGCCTGGGCACCTCAGCCGCCGCCGGCCAAGGCACGCAAGTAGAGCGGCTTGTCGATATTGCCGCCGGTCAGGATCAGGCCGACCCGCTTGCCCCCGAGCTTCTCGCGCTCCTGCATCAGCGCCGCCAGTGAGGCCGCGCCCGCGCCCTCGGCGATCTGGTGCGTGTCGCTGTAATAGGCGCGCATCGCTTCCATGACCTCGGCGTCGCTCACCTGCACGATGCGATCCGCGCCCTTCAGGATCACGTTGAGCGCCTCGGCATCGGGGCCGCGCACTGCCATGCCGTCGGCCATGGTGTTGGCGCTGTTGGTCGGCACGACCTTGCCCGCGGCGAAGGAGAGCGCGTAGGCCGGCGCCTCCGTCGACACCACGCCCACGACCTTCGTTTTGAGACCCAAAGTGTCGCGCGCCGAGATCACGCCGCACAGGCCCGAGCCGAGGCCGATCGGCACATAGACCGTGTCGAGCGGCGGCGCTGTACGGAACAGCTCCAGGGCGTAGCTCGACACGCCGGCCACCAGGTCGCGGTGGAAGGACGGCACCATGGTGAGGCCACGTTCGCCCGCAAGCCGCGCGGCCTCGTCCTTCGCCGCGTCGAAATCGTGGCCCGCCTCGACCAGCTCCGCGCCGAAGGCCCGCATGGCGGCATTCTTTTCGATCGAATTGCCTCGAGGCACGACGATGGTCGCCGCGATGCCGGCGCGCCGGGCGGCGAGGGCAATGCTCTGGCCATGATTGCCCCGCGTGGCGCTGATCACGCCCCTGAGCCCGGCCTGGCGGCGCTTCAGCCGCTCGATGTAGACCAGCCCGCCCCGGACCTTGAACGCGCCGATGGGCGTGTGGTTCTCGTGTTTCACCCAGACTTCGCAGCCTGTGCGCCGGGCGAGCAGCGGCCAGGCATATTGTGCGGTAGGCGGCATCGCGGCGTGGACGATGGCCGCCGCCTCCTCGATCTCGGATAACGACAACATGCCCGCACTTTGGGCTAAGATGGGCCAAATTCCCATTTGGAGTACGCAATGCCAGTCCTGCCGCGTTCGCTTGAAATCCAGGGCGAGATCACCGCGATCCGCCGCGACATCCATGCCCATCCCGAGCTCGCCTACGAGGAGAACCGGACCTCCGACATCGTGGCGACCAAGCTCAAGGAGTGGGGCATCGAGGTGACGCGCGGTCTCGGCAAGACCGGCTTGGTCGGCACGCTGCGCAGAGGCAATGCGGTGCGCTCGATCGGGCTGCGCGCCGACATGGATTGCCTGCCGATGGACGAATTCAACGAGTTCGAGCATCGCTCGCAGAACCCGGGCCGCATGCATGCCTGCGGCCACGACGGCCACACCGCCATGCTGCTGGGCGCGGCCAAGGTGCTCTCGGAGACCAAGAACTTCGAGGGCGCCGTGCACTTCATCTTCCAGCCGGCAGAGGAAGGCGGCGGCGGCGCCAAGGCGATGATCGAGGATGGGCTGTTCGAGAAGTTCCCCTGCGATGCCGTGTTTGCCATCCACAACAAGCCGGGCATTCCGCTCGGCCACATCGTGACGCGCGGCGGTCCGCTGCTGGCGGCGGCCGATCGCTGGGACATCCGCATCTCCGGCAAGGGCGGCCATGCCGCGCATCCGCACATGTCCATCGACCCGATGGTGGTGGGCGCCAACGTGGTCCTGTCGCTGCAGAGCATCGTCAGCCGCAACATCGATCCGATCGATTCGGCCGTGGTGACCGTCGGCTTCTTCAAGGCAGGCTCGGCCTACAACGTGATCCCGGGCGAGGTGCATATCGGCGGCACGACACGGACCCAGACGCCGGCCAATCGCGAGCTGGTGAAGCGGCGCATTGCCGAGATCTGCGAAGGCGCCGCGAGAATGTACGGCGTGAAGATCGAGGTCGAGCACAAGCCCGGCTATCCGCCGACGATCAACGATGTCGACAAGGCGCGCTTTGCGATCGGCGTGGCGGCCGATGTGTGCGGCGACGACCACGTGAACGGCAATTCGCGGCCCGGCATGGGCGCCGAGGATTTCTCCTACATGCTGGAGAAGGTGCCGGGCGCCATGGTGCAGTTGGGCAACGGCGGTGGCCCGGATGCGGTCAGCCTCCACAACTCGCGCTACGACTTCAACGACATGGCCATTCCCTTCGGCATCAGCTTCTTCGTGAAGACCGTCGAGAAGTTTCTCGGGGAACAGGCTTAAGGCTCGAACGTTCACCCGGCCGAGATGGGCTTCTTTCGCGTCTACGGCCGGGTCATCGGTCTCCTGCGTAACGAGCGCTGGCTGGCGATCGGCCTGGCGCTCACCAACGTGGCCGTGGCCGGCCTGCAGTTCTACGAGCCCGTCCTGTTCGGCAAGGTCGTCGACCTGCTGTCGCGGGCCAAGAACCAGACGACCGAAGCGTTGTGGCGGGATACCAGCCACGTGATGGTGATCTGGGCCGCCGTGGGCCTGGGCGGCATCGTCTCCAACATCGTGGTCTCACTGCAGGCCGATCGCATGGCGCACCGCGGGCGGCTGCGTGCCATGGCGCTCTATTTCGAGCATGTGCTGGTCCTGCCTTTCTCGTTCCACAACGAGCAGCATTCGGGCCGGCTGCTGAAGGTCATGCTGACCGGTGTCGACCACCTGTTCGGCATCTGGCTCTCCTTCTTCCGCGAGAACCTCGCCACCTTCGTCGCCCTCTTCGTCATGCTGCCGCTCAGCCTGTTCATGAACTGGCGGCTGGCCTCGCTCTTGATCCTGCTGATCCTGTTCTTCGCCGCGGCCAATGCCTGGGTGGTGAGCAACACCGACCGCCGGCAGAGGGAGGTCGAGGACTATTTCAGCCAGCTCGCCGGCCGGGCGAGCGACGCGCTGGGCAACATCCATCTCATCCAGAGCTTCGTGCGGCTCGCAGCCGAGACGCGCGAGATGGGGCGCATCATGGGCGAGACGCTGGCCGCGCAATATCCCGTGCTGAACTGGTGGGCGCTGCTGTCGGTGCTGACGCGTGCCGCCTCGACCGTCACCGTGATCCTGATCTTCGTGCTCGGCACCTGGCTCTACGTGCATGGCGAGGCGACGGTGGGCGAGATCGTGAGCTTCATGGGCTTCGCCACCATGCTGATCGGCCGCATGGACCAGGCCTCGGGCTTCGTGGCCCGTATCTTCTTCCAGATGCCGGCGCTCGCCGATCTCTTCCGCGTGCTCGACACCGAATCGCTGGTCCACGACAAGCCCAACGGCCTCGACATCGGCCGCGCCAAGGGCACTGTCGATTTCGAGGACGTGAACTTCTCCTATGACGGCCGCCGGCCCGCGCTGGTGCATTTCAACCTGCACGTCCCGGCGGGCTCGACGGTGGCTTTTGTCGGTCCCACGGGCGCGGGCAAGAGCACGGCGCTCTCGCTGCTGCACCGCATGTGGGATGCGCAATCGGGCACGATCCGCATCGACGGCGTCGATCATCGCGACATCAAGCTCGAATCGCTGCGCCGGAACATTGGCGTGGTGTTCCAGGATTCGTCGATGTTCTACCGCTCGATCGCCGACAATCTCCGGATCGGCAAGCCCGATGCGACGCAGGCCGAACTCGAGGAGGCGGCCAGGCTCGCCGAGGCGCACGACTTCATCATGCGTCAGCCCAAGGGTTACGACACGCTGGTCGGCGAGCGCGGCACGACCCTCTCGGGCGGCGAGCGCCAGCGGCTGGCCATCGCCCGCGCGCTGCTCAAGAACCCGCCGATCCTGATCCTCGACGAGGCGACCAGCGCGCTCGATGCCGTGACCGAAGCGCGCATCCAGAAGGCGCTGAAGGTGCTGATGAAGGGCCGCACGACCTTCGTGATCGCCCATCGCCTCTCGACCATCCGCGACGCCGAGCAGGTCGTGGTGCTGGAGCATGGCCGGATCGCCGAGCAGGGCGGTTATCGCGAGCTGATGGACAAGGGCGGCGTCTTCTCCGGCCTCGTCGCCACCCAGCGGGCTGGCATAGAAACTGCCTGATATCCCCTTGGCGGATGTCCGTGCGCCGTCTAGGAGTCGGCGCAGGGCATAACGGGCGAGGGGAGATCGACATGAAAAGGCTGGCCAAGTGGCTGGGAGGCGCGACAGCGCTTGCAATGACCGTGGCGGCGTTGCCCGCCTTCGCGCAGACGCCGGTCAAGTTCACCCTCGACTGGGTATTCCAGGGCCCGACCTCGCCGTTCCTGCTGGCGCTGGACAAGGGCTACTACAAGGCGGCCGGCCTCGACGTCACCATGGATCCGGGCCAGGGCTCGGCCGGCGCCGTGCAGCGGATCGCGACGGGCGCCTACCAGATCGGCTTCGCCGACGTGAACTCGATCATCGAGTACAACGCCAAGAACCCGGGCAAGGAAGTGCTCTGCGTGTTCATGGCCTACGACTTCGCGCCCTTCGGCGTCTATGCGCTGAAGAAGAGCGGAATCAAGGGGCCCAAGGATCTCGAGGGCAAGAAGCTCGGCGCGCCGGTGTTCGATGCTTCCTTCCGCCTGTTCCCGGCCTTCGCCAAGAAGACCGGCATCACCAAGTGGGAGCATGTGAACCTGACGCCGCAACTCAGAGAGCAGAGCCTGGTGCAGGGCAGCGTCGACTTCATCTCGGGTCACTATTTCTCTTCGATGCTCGATCTCAAGGCGCGAGGCGTGAAGTTCGACGACATTGTCGCCATGCGCTACGTCGACTTCGGCCTCGACCTCTACGCCAACGGCATCATCGTCTCGCCCGACATGCTGAAGGACGAGAAGACGGTGAAAGGCTTCATCGCCGCCACGCTCAAGGGCTGGAAGGACGTGATCGCCGATAACAAGGCGGGCATCGTCGCCGCCAAGAAGCGCGACCCGCTGATCGACGAGGCGCTGGAGACGGAGCGCCTGCAGATCTCGCTCAATACCAACGTGCTCACGCCTTACGTGAAGGCCAACGGCATGGGCGACGTCGAGCCGGACCGCTTCGCCCGCTCGGTCAAGCTCGTCTCGGAGGCCTTCTCGCTGCCGCAGGCGCCGGCGCCGGACAAGATCTTCACGAACAAGTTCCTGCCGCCCAAGGCGGACCGGATGGTGGCTAAGTGACGTTTCTCGCGCCTCCCCAGTCGGCTGGGGAGGTGCCCTCGTCCTACGAGGGCGGAGGGGGCATGAATCCCGGACTGCGGCTTCTGACCCCTCCGCCTCCGTATGACGGAGGCACCTCCCCATATGAATGGGGAGGCGAGCGCTAGTGGCCTTCGTCGACTTACGGGCGGTCAGCCTCACTTACAGGTTGGGTAAGGACACCACGCACGCCCTCGCCGATGCGACGCTCAGCATCGAGCGCGGCGAGTTCGTGGCCGTGGTGGGGCCGTCGGGCTGCGGCAAGTCGACGATCATGAAGCTGGTGACCGGGCTCTTGCCGCCCTCGGGCGGCGAGATTCACGTGAGAGGTGCGCGGGTCGAGCGGCCGATCAAGGGCGTCGGCATGGCCTTCCAGAACCCGACCCTGATGCCTTGGCGCACGACGCTCGACAACATCCTGCTGCCGATGGAGGTGGTCGAACCGCACAAGAGGCGCTTCCGCAGCCATCGCGCCGAGTACGAGGCGCGGGCGATGAAGCTCCTGCAGACGGTGGGCCTCACCGACTTCGCAAAGCGCTATCCCTGGCAGCTTTCGGGCGGCATGCAGCAGCGCTCCAATCTCTGCCGCGCACTCATCCACGAACCCGAGCTCCTGATGCTCGACGAGCCGTTTGGCGCGCTCGACGCCTTCACGCGCGAGGAGCTGTGGGGCGTCATGCAGGCGCTGTGGCTGGAGAAGCGATTCACCACCGTGCTGGTGACGCACGACCTGCGCGAGGCGGTCTATCTCGCCGACACTGTCCATGTCATGAGCCGTCGCCCCGGCCGCATCGTGCTCACGCGCAAGATCGACCTGCCGCGCCCGCGCACCTTGGCTTCCACCTTCGAGCCGCGGTTCGTCGACATCGTTCACGAGCTGCGTGAACGCATCCACCAGGAGCATGCCGCGTGAGCGCCGATCTGCGTCGCGAGATCCTGCGCCTCGCCATGCCCTGGATCGCGGTGGCCGTGCTGCTCGGCCTGTGGGAGCTCGCCTGCACCGCCTTCGACCTGCCCGAGATCCTGCTGCCACGGCCGAGCAAGGTCTTCATCGTCTTCGTGCAGCGCTTCGACATATTGATCGAGTTCTGCCTGCAGACGCTGTGGACCACGGTGATCGGCTTCCTGTTGGCCATCGCGGGCGGGCTGCTGCTGGGGCTCGCCATCGGCGCTTCGCCCTTCGTCTATTCCGGCCTCTATCCGCTCCTGATCGCCTTCAATGCCGTGCCGAAGGTGGCGCTGGTGCCGATCCTGATGATCTGGGTGGGCGTGGGCGCCACGCCGGCCGTCGTCACCGCCTTCGTGATCAGCTTCTTTCCCATCGTGGTCAATGTCGCGACCGGGCTTGCCACCATCGAGCCCGAGATGCGCGATGTGCTGCGTTCCTTGGGCGCGAGCAACGCCGAGATCCTGACCAAGGTCGGGATCCCGCGTGCCATGCCCTATCTCTTTGCCAGCCTCAAGGTCGCGATCACCTTGGCCTTCATCGGCTCGGTGATCTCCGAGACGGTGGGCGGCAATCGCGGCATCGGCTTCCTGATGCTCTCGGCCGGCGCGCGCAACGACACGCCCACGACCTTCGCAGGGCTCTTCGCCATCGCCATCATGGGCGTCGCCATGTACGCTCTCTGCGCACTCGTCGAGAAGCGCATGACGCGCTGGGCCTTCCGGGGCCAGATCGTGAGCTGAGGAGACACGCGTGAAGCATTGGCGAATGGTCTGGGCGCTGCTCATGGCCTGGCCGCTGTCGCCTGCGACCGCTCAACCGGAACCCCGCACCTTGGCGACCGTCGTGGTCGATCCGCCCGCCGGCCTCGGGGCAGGTTTCGTACGTGCCTCCCGCCACCTCCTCGCTCGGCCGGATGGATCGGTCGACGCGACAATCGCCTGGGAGGCTGAAGAGAGCGGCAGCAAGGCGCCGACGAAGGTCGAGCTCGTGCGCATCGGAAAAGACGCCGCCTTGCTGAAGGAAGTCACCCTGGCGACCGGTCAGGAGCTCGGGGGTGAGCCCCGCGGGCCCTTCCAAATGGCGTCGGGCGAGATGGTGGTCTACGTGTTCTCTGACGAGCCCCAGAACAGCTACGGCAGCCTCTTGCACCTGAGCGCGGAGGGCGATCGCCTCAAGACCATGCGGCTCATCTTCCAGCCGCCGCCCGAGGTGCTCAAGCATTACCCGAAGATGGAATACGCCTTCAGCCTCGCCTTCGATCTTCGCGATGGGTCCGTGATCGTGGGCGGCAATGGGTCGTGTCCTTTTTCGTCGTGGTGGGGACGCCTCGCCCACAACGGTACGCGGGTCGCCGATAGTGGCAGCATCAAACAGGGCGTTCCCTGCGATGTCGCTGCCGGCCGCGCCGAGCCCGACGGAGGATTCAGCCTGGTTGTGGCCGAGGTCAATTGGAAGGACGGCGGCACGGCGGACCTGTGGCTACACCGATACGACGCGCGCGGCACACGAACCCTGTATCGCAAGCTGGTCGATCACACCGTGGGTCCAGCGGCCTTTTACGGCGACGAGATCGTCGTTTTCGGCTGGAAGGACAGTCAGCTCCGGGTTTTCGACGCCAAGGGCGGACCGATACGCCAATTGCCTTGGGATGGTCAGACCATTTGGCGGTTGGACGCGGACCCCAAAGGCTACCTGATGATCGTCGACGACAACGATGAGAAAGCCCAGATCTTCAGGAATCGCGTCGTGCGTTGCGACCGCAACGGCGTCGTTCTCTGGCGCAGCTCGAAAGGCCATTTCATCGATGCCGTGCTGGCTCCGGATGGCAGCGTCTGGACCGTGGCGCGAACGCCCCCTGGCGGTTCGAACGGAAAGTGGACGTTCCAGCGTTTCGCCGATCCTTGAAAGAGGCGGGGAACTTTAGCCCTCCGCCGGCGCTTTCTATGAAAGCCCTTGGAGGCAACGCCATGCAGAGTTCCATTCGTGTGCTCCTCATGGCAGGAGCACTTGTCCTTTCGGCGGGTGTCGTTTGGGCGCAATCGCCCATTCCCGAATCGCGCGTGCCCGGTTTCGGCGGCACCAATGCCCGCCCAGCCACCAACAACCCCTCGGCCAGCGGCAGCAACGTCGGCTCCCAGATGGGCGCAGGCGCCAACGCCGGCCCGAGCAACGAGGTGATCGCACCCTCGAACACGCCCGCGACGGAAGAGGCGCTTCGTCCCGCGCCCGGCAGCTCGGGCGCGATTGTCATTACGCGCTAGGCCTGGGCGTCGAAGAAGGCGTCGGGGTCGTCGATCTCCACGAGGCGGCCCCGGCGGATCTCGAGGAAGCGCGTCGCCGCTGTGCGCGTGAAAAACCGGTCGTGGCTCACGAACAGGCACGACACGTCCGACTGCTCGAGCTGGTCCTCGAGGTCTTCCTGGCCCTCGATGTCGAGATGGTTGGTCGGTTCGTCGAGCAGGTAGAAGTTCGGCCGCAACAGCTTCATCTTCAGGAACACCAGCCGCGCCCGCTCGCCGTGGCTCAGCACCTCGATCGGCTCACCGATGCGCTTGAAGGCGAAACCCGCCTGCGCGAGCAGGCGGATGGCGTCACGCTCGCTGATGCCGTCGGCCGACAGCACATAGTCGAGGATGGCCGCATCGAGCGGCAGGTCGCGCATGCTCTGGTCGAAGTAGACCAGCCGGCAGGACGGGTTGAAGCGCACCGTGGCCCGGCCGTCATAGTGCTCGAGCTCGGGATCGTAGGCGGCCGCGAGGGCCGACAGCAGCGTCGACTTGCCGGCGCCGTTGGCGCCCAGCAGGGCGATGCGGTCCCCGGCGGCGATGGCGAGCCGCTCGATGCCGATCAGCTTGCGGCCGTCCGGCGTCTTCACGTCGAGGCCGGCCAGCCTGAGCGCCACCCGCGCATCGATGTCGCCGTCCGAAAGTTCCAGCTTCCGCTCGCGGGCGACATAGGTCTGGGTGCGATCCGCTTCGATGCGGGCGATGCGGCTTTCGACCGCGTTCTTGCGCTTGTTGAGGTCGGGATTCTTGACCGCCCAGACCTTGTAGCGCGCGGCCGCCTGCTCCAGCCGCTTGATCTCCTTTTCCTCGAGCTTGGCGCGGGCCGCCGCCGTGGCGTCGCGGCGCAGCAGCTCCTCGCGCGCGATGGAGAAGCGCGTCTTGAAGGCGTGCACGCCGTCGCTGCGCAGGAACAGGGTGCGCTCGGTCACGCGGTCGAGGGTTTCGCGATCGTGGCTGACGATCAACATCGGGACCTGGAAGTCGACGGTCAGCCAGCGTTCGAGCGTGTTGATATTGGCGAGGTCGAGATGGTTGGTCGGCTCGTCGAGCACCAGGATATCGGGTTCCTCGAGCCGCGCCGCCGCCGCGATCAGCATCAGCCGCTGCCAGCCACCCGACAGCTCGCCGAACTTCTTGTCGAGTATGTCTGACGCCACGCCGATCTCGTCGAGCAGCACATCGATCCGCCACCAGTCATCGTCCTGGCCGACACGCTCCAGCGAACGGTGCAGCACCTCGCGCACGGTCTTGTCTGAAAGGCCGGGCGGCACGTCCTGCGGCACCGTGCCGACGCGCAAGCCGCGCGAGCGGATCACGTTGCCGCCGTTCAGCTCCAGCGCGCCGGTCAGGCATTTCAGCAGGGTCGACTTGCCGGCGCCGTTCTCGCCGACCAGCGCCGTGCGCGCGTCGTCGAGCAGGAACGAGACGTCCCTGAACACCGGCGTCGAGCCGTAGAAGAAGGAGGCGTGCTCCATGCCGAGCACCGCCTGACGCGCCGCCATTGTCAAAAGCCCCAATCAGGGCGGCGTCAGTACACCATCCCGGGCGACGACGCGACCGGCTTTCATCACCCATTTGCGGCGCGGGCGGGCGGCCACGGCTTCGACCAGGGTGCCGGCCTCGACGGCCACGAAGTCGGCGGGACCGCCGATCCTGATGCCGTAGTCCTTGAGGCCCAGCACGCGGGCAGGGGCCGCGGTCACCATTTCGTAGGCGAGCCCGAGCTCGTCGTCGTGTCGGAAGTTGGCGCGGTAGCCCACCAGCATGGCGCGTTCGAGCATGTCGCCGTTGCCGAAGGGCGACCAGGCGTCGCGGATATTGTCCGAGCCGCTGAACACCTCGACGCCGTGCTCCTTGAGGAGCTTGACCGGCGGCATGGCGGCCGCGCCCGGCCCGTGGCTCATGATGGCGACACCGGTTTCCGCCAGCAGGTCGGCGGCCCGTTTGGTGAGCTCGGGCGATACCGAACCCAGCGCGAAGGCATGGCTGATCGCGACCTTGCCTTTCAGCCCGTTCGCCCGCGTGCGCTCGGCGATGGCCATCACCTCGGCCAGGCCGCCTTCGCCACTGTCATGCAGATGGATGTCGATGCCGACACCCCGCCGGCTCGCGATGCCGAAGATAGCATCGAGATGGCCGTCGAGATCGCCGTCGATGCCGACGGGATCCAGGCCGCCCACGAGATCGGCGCCGGCGGCGATCGCCTCGTCGAGCAGTTTTGCCGTGCCGGGCGAGCGCGCGATGCCGCTTTGCGGGAAGGCTACGATCTCGATGGTCACGAGATCGCGGAATTTCTCGCGTACCTCGAGGACGGCGTGCAGGTTCTTGAGGCCGAGCTGGTTGTCGATATCGACATGGCTGCGCATGTGCAGCGTGCCGCTCGCGACGACTTGGCGTACGAGATTGGCGCCGGTTTCCGTCTCGGAGACGGTACGGCTCGCGCGCACCTTGCGCTCGGCCTCGATGCGATCGGACACATTGGGACCGGTCGCCTGATTGGGCACCCACGGCAGGCCGAGCAGGGTCTTGTCGAGATGGATGTGCCCGTCGATCAGTGGTGGCAGCACGAATACCGGCTCGGCCGGCGTGGGCGGCAGGAAGGCCGCGATGCGGCCGTCCCCGATCTCGATATCGTGTCGCCGCCCGTCGGGCAGCGTGGCGTTGCGGATCATCCGACTTTGGAACGCACGTCCTTCGTCGCGTCCAGGATCTTGGTGGTGATCACGTCGTCGAGCTTGGGCGCGCCGGCGGTGAACTGCTTCAGGTCGTCGTAGAGCGTGATCTGCTCCTGCCACACCTTGGGATCGAAGGCGCCCCAGCCATTGGCCTTGGTGTTGTCGTTGAAGCCGAAGGGCAGCAGCGCCTTCACGCCGGCGATCTCGTCGTCGCGCTTGAAGTTGGGATATTCCTTGATCAACAGGTCGACCGCCTTCTCGGGTTCGCTGCGCACGATGGCCCAGCCGCGCGCCGTCGCCCGCAGGAACGAGGTCAGCATCTCGGGCTTCTTCGCGATCGTGTCCTTGGTGGCGTAAAGGGGCAACGCATAGAGCTTCACGCCCGCATCCCACAGGCGGAGGGTGACGACGTCGGCGCCGAGCGGCTTCAACGAGGTTGTGTTGGTGACCCAGCCGGTGACGGCATCGGTCTGGCCGGTGAGCAGCGGCGTCATGTCCGAGCCGATGACCACGACCTCGACGTCCTTCTCCGGAATGCCGTTCTTGCGCAGCAGCGCCGACAGCAGGATCTTGCCGGTCGCCTGGATGCCGATCTTCTTGCCCACCATGTCCTTGGCCGAGCGGATCGGCTTCTTGGCCGAGGAGAAGAAGGCGTAGGGGTGCTCCTGCAGCTCCGATGCAAAGCACGTCACGGGGATCTTCTGTGACGCCGCCAGCATCAGGGACGGGCTCGACGAGATCTGTCCAACCTCGCAGCGGCCTGACGCCACGATCGCCACGCCGTCGATGCTGGGCCCGCCGGGCTGGATCACGATGTTGAGCTTCTCCTCCTCGAAGTAGCCCATGCGCTTGGCCACGACCTCGCCGATATTGTTGTTGGAGGCGAGCCAGCCGAGCTGGAGGTTGACGGTCTGTGTCTTGGCCTGGGCGAAGCCGCCCGATGGCAGGAGATTTGCAGCGGCTGCCGCGGTGGCGGCGGCGCCTGTAATCACGGTGCGGCGGCGCATTTTGAGGTCCTCCCTGATTGTCTGGCCCGCGAGCGACACGATAGACTGCAGCAAGACACGGACCAAATCGAGGCCCCCTTGATCGAGGATTCCATGGCCAAGTCCTTCGACGTCCAACCCATCGACGCCTCTTTCGGGGCGGTGATCACCGGCATCCGCCTGCCCGATCTGGGCGAATCGACCTGGAAGGCGCTGCACGAGACCTGGCTGAAATACGCCCTGCTGGTCTTCCCGGGCCAGTTCCTGAAGAAGGAGGAGCAGATCGCGTTCGCCAAGCGCTTCGGGAACCTGGAGTTCGAATGGGGCGCCGTCAGCAACGTGCGCGAGGACGGCACCATCCGCGCCCCCGAGGGCGGCGACGATGTCGTGCAGATCCTGAAGGGCAACGAGGGCTGGCACGCCGATTCGACCTTCAAGCCGATCCAGGCCAAGGGCGCGGTGTTCAGCGCCGAGGAAGTGCCGACGATCGGCGGCCATACCGGCTGGGCCGATATGCGCGCGGCCTACGATGCGCTCGATGCCGCGACCAAGGAGCGGATCGCCGATCTCGCCGCCTACCATTCGCTGCACTACAGCCAGAGCCGTATCGGCCACAAGCCCAAGAAGGGCACGGAAGACTACAAGCGGCTGGGCTTCGAGGGCGACGAGGACGTGCTGCGGCCGTTGGTCAAGGTCCATCCCGATACCGGCCGCAAGTCGCTGCTGATCGGCCGCCACGCGCACGACATCCCGGGCCTCTCGCCGGAGGAGTCGCAGCAGCTCCTGCAGGAGCTCATCGACTTCGCCTGCCAGGCGCCGCGGGTCTATCACCACGACTGGAAGGTCGGCGACGTCGTGATCTGGGACAATCGCTGCCTCTTGCATCAGGCGACGCCGTTCGACATGACGCAGCGGCGCATCATGTGGCACACGCGCATTGCCGGCGATCCGGTCAGCGAAGCCGCCATAGTGAGCGAAGCCGCCGTTGGCTGAGACAGCGGTCTCCTGCGAAGGCGTCAGCGTCCGCTTCACCAGCGAGCGCGGCACGGTGACGGCGCTCGACCGGATCGACCTCACCATTCCGCGCGGCAGCTTCCTGACGTTGCTCGGCCCCTCCGGCTGCGGCAAGTCGACTTTGCTGCGCGTGATGGCCGATCTCGTGCAGCCCTCGAGCGGCCGCGTCTCCGTGCTGGGTGGTGCGCCGCAGGCCGCGCGACAGTCGCGGCAGATCGGTTTCGTCTTCCAGGATGCGGCGCTACTCGCCTGGCGCACGGTGCTGGAGAATGTGTCCCTGCCGCTGGAAGTGGGCGGCGGCAAGGCGCTGCCCGGAGCGCGCTCGCCGCAGGAGCTGCTGGCGCTGGTGGGCCTCAGCGGCTGGGAGAAGGCCTATCCGCACGAGCTCTCGGGCGGCATGCGCCAGCGGGTGGCGATCGCGCGGGCGCTGGTCTCGGGGCCTCGGCTCTTGCTGATGGACGAGCCTTTCGGCGCGCTCGACGAGATCACGCGTGACCGGTTGAACGAGGAGCTGCTGCAGCTCTGGGAGACGACCGGCACGACCATCGTTTTCGTGACGCACTCGATCTACGAGGCCGCGTTTTTGGGCCAAAGCGTGCTGCTGCTGGCGGCACGGCCGGGCCGCGTGCGCGAGCAGGTGCCGGTCGAGCTGCCGATGCCGCGCCGTCTTGCCCAGCGCGAGACGGCGGAATTCGTCGGCCTCGCCGGGCATCTGCGCCGCGTACTGGAGACCTGCTGATGGCCGAACAAGTCGCCATCGGCGGTTTTGCCGAGGACGCCGAGGCCGACGCCCGCTTCCTCGCCCGCAAGCGCTATCTGGCGCGCCGCCGCCGTGTCCTGCCCCTGGTCGCCATACTGGCGTTCCTGTTCCTGTGGTGGCAGGCCGTCGTGCAGTTCGACATCAAGCCCTTCATCGCGCCCTCGCCAATCGCCGTGGCCCAGGTCCTGATCGATCGCTTCGGCATCCTCATGACCAACCTCCTGCCGACCGCGATCGAGGCGGTGTGCGGCTTCATCCTGGGCAACTTCGCGGCGATCGCGCTCGCCACGGCCTTCGTCTACAGCAAGACGGTAGAGGAGGCGCTGTTTCCCATCGCGGTGATGGTCAACACCATCCCGGTCGTCGCCAAGGCGCCGATCCTGGTGCTGCTGCTGGGCAACGGCATGGAGCCCAAGATCGCCATCGCCGCCATCATCTGCTTCTTCCCGACGCTCGTGAACATGACGCGCGGCCTGCGCGACGTGCGGGCCGAGCAGCTCGAGCTGATGCGCATCCTGTCGGCGACGTCGAGCGAGGTCTTCTTCCGCGTGCGCGTGCCCAACGCGCTGCCGTACCTGTTCTCGGCCCTCAAGATCGCCGCCTCCACGGCCGTGATCGGCGCCATCGTCGGCGAATGGATCGGCTCGAACTTTGGCATCGGCGCGCTGATCATCCAGGCGACCTACGCCTTTGATTCGCCGATGCTCTACGCGACCATCGTCGTCGGCTCGACCTTCTCGGCCCTGTTCTTCGGCGTGATCTCGCTCGCGGAGCGCTACATGCTCCGCTGGCACACCGTCCACCGGGAGTAGGCTACTCCGCCGCCAGCTTCTTCGGCGCCAGCGTCGTCGGCACCGGCTTGAAGGTGCGCGTCGGCGCCTTGAAGCCGCAGCTCGTGCCGTCGGTCACCTTCACCTGCTTTTCCCACGGCAACTCGTACTTCCCGGCCGTGAGATCGTGCATGTAGGTGTAGGGACAATCGCGCGCGCCGCCCTTCACCGCGACATAGCCACGATGGCCGAACTGGTAGATGTTGTTCTCGACGCCCCAATGCACGCGGGCCTCGTCACACAGCTTCGGCCGCACCTCGCCGGTGATGATCTCGTCGGGAATGCCATTGCCTGTCGCAAGCGGCGTGCCGTCGTAGTTCACGATCATGCCTTCGCCCATGGAGTTGAATGAGCCGTCCGAGCCCGCGAGGCAGACCGAGGCCGTGTACATCAAGTTGCAGAAGGCGTTGGACTGGTTGGTGAAGTGCCACGATTGGCGGATCGGCGCGGTGTAGCCGGCGGTGCGGATCATGATGTTGGCACCCTTGTAGGCGCTCTCGCGCGCCATCTCGGGGAACATGCCGTCATGGCAGATGATCAACGCGATCTTCGATCCGTTCGGCCCGTCGCACACCGGGATGCCTAAATCGCCCGGCTCCCACGGCTCGACCGGCACCCAGGGATGCATCTTCCTGTAATAGAGCTGGATCTCGCCCTTGTTGTCGATGATCAGCCCGCTGTTGAACGGATTGCCGTGGGGATTGAACTCCATGATGGAGAAGCAGCCCCAGATATTGTTGGTGATGCAGGCGCCGCGGAAATGCTCGACCTCGGGCCCGTCCAGCCGGCACATGATCTCGGGATTGGTGTCCATCGAGAGGCCGTGCAGCGAATATTCGGGAAACACGACCAGGTCCATGGTCGCCATGTTGCGGCGGGCCTTGCCCACCAGCTCGCAGATGCGCGTCGTCTGCCGCGCGAGGTCGTCGGGCGTGACGACAACCGGATTCTGGATCTGCACCAGCCCGATGACGACGCCATCGGGCGCTTTGTTGAGCCCACCCAGTCCACTCATCGCTTCCTCCGTCGGTTGTCTTGCCCGACGGGGGAGCAATCGGCGTGCCAGTAGTGTTATTTGTCGGCGGGAGCGCCCACTTCCTTGCGGAAGCCGGTGACGGCGCCTCTTGCGGCCATCGCCATCAGGCCGGAATCGTTGGCGATGGTGCAGAGCTGGAAGCCCATGCCGAAGGCGCGCGCGGCATAGGTCGCCGTGCCGTTGTGGATGCCGGCGAAGAGGCCGCGCTTCTTGCAGGCGCTGGTGAGCTTCTCGTAGATCTTCAGCACCTGCGGCTCCTCGCGGTCGAGGCGCGGCTCCAGGCCGAGCGAGAGGCCGAGGTCCGACGGGCCGACATAGATGCCGCTCACGCCCGGTACGTCGAGGATGGCGTCGATATTGTCGATCGCCTCCTGCGTCTCGATCATCGGGATGATCAGCACCTCGTCGTTGGCGATCTTCTGGTACGGCGTCGCCGCACCATAGGCGCCGGCGCGGATCGGGCCGTTGGAGCGCTTGCCCTTGGGCGGATAGAGCGAATAGGAGACTAGCGCCTTGGCTTCGGCCGCGTTGTTCACCATCGGGCAGATCACGCCCCAGGCGCCGCCGTCCAGCACCTTGCCGATGATGCCGGGCTCGTTCCACGGCACGCGCACCAGCGGCGTGATGGGATGCTTGTCCATCGCCTGGAAGCACTGGACCATCGACTGGTAGTCCTGGACGCCGTGCTGGATGTCGACGGTGACGCTGTCCCAGCCGCACTGCGCCATCACCTCGGCCGAGAAGCCGCTCGGGATGGCGAGCCAGGCATTGACGCAGGCTTTGCCAGCTTGCAGGCGCTTCTTCAGCATGTTCGACATGACGGCGTTCCCTCGCTCCAGATGTGGAACGCCCTTTTTAGCGGCCTGCCGACGCAGTCGCTACATTCTCTTGTAAAGGTGCCAGGGACCCGAGATCTGCTCGATGTAGATGTGGTCCGTTTCGACAATTGGTGGTGGCTTTTCGCCGGGCGGCACGTGGAGGACGCCCACCTTGTCGACCAGCCGGATTTCGAGCTGGCCGAGCTTGTTGTGTTCCCAGCCATTGAAATGCAGCACGTGCATTCGAGCTTCGCTGGCGCTCGAGTCGCGAGTGTCGATCGCCGCCTTCAACGCGTCCAGGGCGCCGAGCTGGCCACGGAAATGCGCCAGTCGGTCGCTGTCGGGCAGACAGGCGAGCCGAAGGCTCTCGTCCTTCTTGTCATCGCACGACATGCCCAATTGGGCCATCCACCGTATGGCCCGCAGCTTCAGCACGCCGTCGTCGCGCACGAAGTAGGCATACCAATCGGTGGAAAAGGCTTCGTGCGAGGTTTTCACGGCGTAGACGGGCGCGTCGGCTGGAGCGAGAGGCAGCCGCCGCGCGGTGTAGTGACGGCCGGGCGCCATCATCTGGCCCGCGGTGGGCTCCTCCCAATAGCGCTCCTTCATCTCGCCGGTATAGGCGGCGGAGCGCTGTTCGCTCGTGCCGCCGGGATCTGGGCCGAAGAAGGCCTCGAGAATCTGCTCGGGCGAGGGCGCCGCCTGGCAGGGCAGCGCGAGCAGCGTCAGCAGCAGGGACAGCAGCAGCTTCATCGTCAGCCTTTCACGGCGCCGGCCGCGAGGCCCTCCACGATATACTTTTGCAGCAGCATCACCAGCACGACCGTGGGCAGGAGCGCCAGCAGGCAGATCGCCATCATGAGGTTGAAGAAGACGTGCACGTCGCCGACCAGGCTCGCGATGATCACGGGCAGGGTCATGAAGTCCGGCCGCGCGTTCAGGATCAGCGGGATCAGGAGCTCGTGCCAGGAGATGATGAACATGATGACGCCGCAGGCCGCCAGCGCCGGCGTGGCGAGCGGCAGCACGATGTGGACGAAGGCGCTGAAGCGCGTGCAGCCGTCGATGCGGGCCGCCTCCTCGAGCTCGCCGGGGATGGTATCGAAGTAGGGCGCCAGGATCAGGATGGCGTAGGGCAGCAGGAACGCCGTCTCGGCCACGATCACGCCCGTGAGCGTGTTGAGCTGGCCCAGCGAGCGCATGACGATGTAGAGCGGGATCATCAGCACGATCACCGGCACGAAGCGCGCCACGATGTTGGCCTGCAGCAGGAACAGCGTCCATCGATAGCGCTGGCGGGCGATGGTGTAGGCCGAGAGCGAGCCGAACAGCAGGGTGAGGAACGTCACCGAGACCGAGACGATCGTCGAATTGAGCGAGGCGGCGTAGAAATGCTTGATGTTCTCGGGCAGGTACGTGGCCTGCTCGAAGATGCGGCCTCTCTGCTCGCCCTTGGTCAGGATCACCGTGAAGTTGTCCAAGGTGAACTCGAGCGGCGTCACGCGGCGCGTGTCGGCCTGCAAGGCCTTCTCCGACTGGATGGAGGCGATGAAGGTGGCGACCAGCGGCAGCAGGATGAAGACGATCACCATCAGGTTGGCCAGATGGAACATCAGCCGCGCCACGGGCGACTTCACGCGCATCATAGCGTCACCCGACGGTACACGGTGCGCATGTAGACCACGGCCATGAGGCCCACCATCAGCGCCAGGATGAAGGCCGAGGCCGAGCCCATGCCGAAATTGTTCGGCGGCGCGAAGGTGATCTTGTAGCTGTACCAGGCCGAGACCCAGGTCGCGTCGCCCGGCCCGCCCTGGGTGATGGCGAGGATCTCCTCGAACACCGAGAAGGCGAAGGCGGTGCGCAGGACGAGGATCACCGCCAGGATCTGGCGCAGCATGGGCAAGGTGATGTGCCGGAAGCGATGCCAGGCGCGTGCGCCGTCGACCGAGGCCTGCTCGTAGAGTTCGCGCGGGATGCCTTGCAGGGCTGCGTGCACCAGGATGATGGCGAAGGGCAGCGTGCGCCAGACATAGGGCACGGCCACCGCATAGAGGGCAGTGTCCGGATTGCCGGCCCAGTTGATGCGTTCGTGGATCAGGCCGGTGCTGAGCAGGATGCGATTGAGAAAGCCGAACTGGAAGCTGTAGAGGAACGTCCAGATCAGCCCGTTGGCGATCGGTGGAATGGCGTAGGGCAGCAGGATCAGCGAGCGCGTGATGCGCGAGGTCCAGATGCCGGCCTGGTTGATCAGCAGCGCAATGGCGACCGCCAGCACGATCTCGCTGCTGACGGTGACGGCGGTGAAGATCAGCGTGTTCTTGACCGCGACCCAGAACAGCGGATCGCCGAGCACGCGGCTGTAGTTCTCCCAGCCTGCGAAAGCGAAGACGCCGCGCCGCAGATCGGCCAGGCGTACGCGGTGCAGCGAGAGATAGACCGCGTAGCCGATCGGATAGGCCAGCACGACGCCGAGGAAGGCAAGCGTCGGCACATTCATGAAGAACGCGAACCACGAAGCGGACAGCTCGCGGCCGCGGCCCCAGCGAAACGGTGGGCGCATCACACCTTGCGCTTGGCCTCGGCGATGCCCTTGATCAGGTTGTCGCAGCAGGCGTCGGCCGTGATCTGGCCGGTCAGGCACTTCTGGACCTCGATGTTCATCTGGTCCGTCCACGGGAAATGCCAGGGCTGGTAGATCGACGAGCAGACCTCGCCGATGTAGGTCGACTTGCCCCAGATATCGAGGATCGCCGGCACGTCGCCCCACGGCGCCCAGCCGGTCTTGATGACATTGCTGTTCATCACCGACTGATAGCCCGAGCCCAGCATCGCGTCCTTGGCCAGCGTGTTGGCCTGCGTGTAGACGCCGTCCTTGGTCTTGCCGCCGAGATACTGCAGCAGCTTCCAGGCCCATTCCTTGTTGCGGTTGGCGGTGCACAGGAAATAGACGTGCGCATCGGCGATGGTCTTGCCGCCGTTGGGCGAGCCGTGGACCTTGACCTTGCCCGCGATCGGCGACTGCGCCGGATCGTTGCAGATGTTGAGGCCGTAGTGATGGTTGGGGCCGCGATAGAGGTTCTTGCCCGCGCCGAAGGCCTTGGCGCCCGAGGTGAACTGCACCTTGAGCGATTCGGGATCGGCGATGTCGAGGCCCTTCTCGAAGGTGTTGGCCCACCACTTCAAGGTCTCGCGGGCGATCGAGCCGTCGCCCAGCATGTGGTTGCCCTGCTTGTCGAAGAAGGTGCCGCCCTTGTTCCAGGTCATCTGGTACCAGGTGCCGGGCAGCTGCTCGAGGCCGACGCCCGCGATCCACAATATCGGGTAGCGCGAGACGCCGTCCTTCTTGGCCTTCACGCAATGCTCGATCAGCTCCTCGTAGGTCGCGAAGGGCTTGTCGATCTTCAGCTTCTCCAGCATGTCGCTGTAGTAGTTCCACACCCAGGCCGTGGCGAAGTAGGGCAGCCCCATCAGCTTGCCGTCGACCATCGCCACCTGCTTGGTGAAGGCGGTGAAGTCGGCGGCGTATTCCTTGGCGCCCGGCAGGTCGTCGAGCGGCTCGGCGAGGCCCTGGTTCACGAAGTTGGGGAAGGAGAAAGGCGAGGATTGCGAGACATCGATCTTCTCGCCCGCTGCGTACATGGTCGCGAGCTTGGTCGGATGGTCGTTGAACGAGGAGATGGTCGACTCGACCGGCACGCCCCAGTCCGCCTGGAAGCGCTTGGAGATCTGCGTGTAGATGTCGCCGTAGGTCCAGACGACGAAGTTGAGTTTGTCGACCTTGCTCTTGGGGGCCTCGCCCCATGGCCCGGCCGCCTGTGCGAACGCCGGTCGCGCGGCGCCCGCAAGGCCGAGGCCCGCCGCGCCCGTCATCATCTGCCGTCGGTTCATGCTCCTGCGATCGATCGTCATGTGGTCCCCCTCTCCGGCAACTCTGCAAGAAGCGCGCCGGTATGGTAGAGCAGCCCATGTCCCTCCTGTCCCTGAAAACAGGCCGGCTTGCCGTCGATCTCGCGCCTCAGTCCGGCGGTTCGATCGCGCGCTTTGCCCGCGATGCAGTCGATCTGCTGCGTCCCGGTCTCGGCACGCAGGGCGCCGCTTATCCGCTTGTGCCGTTTTCCAATCGCATCGCGAATGGCGAGCTCCTCTTCGAAGGCGGGATGATCAGGCTCGAACGGAACTGGCCGAATGTCCGCCATCCCATGCATGGCGACGGCTGGGACCGGGCGTGGCAGGTCGACAAGAGCGACGAACATTCAGCCGACATCAGCTTCCTGCACGAGCCGCTGTCGGGCCGCCTGCGGTGGCCGTTCCGCTATCGGGCACGCCAGTCCTATTGGCTCGAACCGGATCGCCTGGTCGTGCGCATGGCCCTCGACAATCTCGAGGACCGTCCGGTGCCGGGCGGCATCGGCCTTCATCCGTACTTCGTGCGCACGCCCGACGCCGAGCTCGCCTGCCGCACGGGGGCGATGTGGACATCGGATGCCGAAGTTTTGCCCATCGAGCGCGTCGCGGTGCCCGCGACCGCCGACTTCAGCACCTCGCGCAACGTCGACGGCACCCATTTGGACAATTGCTTCGACGATTGGGACGGACGCGCGAGGGTCACCTGGCCGAGCCGCAAGCTCAGCCTCTCGCTCGAGGCCACCGAACCATTCCGTCATCTCGTGATCTACACGCCGCCCGATCGCGCTTTTTTCTGTGCGGAGCCGGTAAGCCACGCCAACGGCCGCGTCGGCTTGAGTCCGCTCGGCCCCGGTGCCACGCTCTCCGGAGAAATCGTCTTTCGAGTCCAAGAAAAGCAGTGAGGAAACATGTCGTCGTTCGCAACCTATCCCAGCCTGAAGGATCGTTCCGTCTTCGTGTCGGGAGGCGGGTCGGGCATCGGCGCTTCGATCGTCGAGCACTTCGCCGCGCAAGGTTCGAAGGTGGCGTTCGTGGACATCGATGAGGCGGCCTCGAGGGCAGTGGCGCAGAAGACCGGCGCGCTGTTCCTGAAATGCGACATACGCGACATCAAGGCGTACCAGGCGGCGATCGGCGAGGCGGCGGCGAAGAACGGGGCGATCACCGTGCTGATCAACAACGCCGCGCGCGACGATCGCCACAAGATCGAGGATGTGACGGTCGAATTTTTCGACGAGCGCTTCGCCGTCAATTTCCGCCATGCCTACTTCGCCATCCAGGCCGTGGTGCCCGGCATGCGCAAGGCAGGCGGCGGGTCGATCGTGAATTTCAGCTCGATCAGCTACCACACCATGTCGCCCAATCTCTCCGTCTACCAGGCGGCGAAGGCGGCGGCGATCGGCATGACCCGCGGCCTGGCGCGTGACCTGGGCGGCGACAAGATCCGGCTGAACTCGATCACGCCGGGCTGGATCATGACCCAGCGCCAGATCGAGCTCTGGCTCACGCCGGAGGCCGAGGCGCAGCTCATGAGCCTGCAGGTCCTGAAGGAGAAGGTCTATCCGCCCGACATCGCTCGCATGGCGCTGTTCCTCGCCTCCGATGACAGCCGCATGATCTCGGCGCAGAACTTCGTGGTCGATGGCGGCCGGATGTGAGCTGGGCAACGACAGGCTGGGCGGCCAAGACGAGGCAATTCCTGCGGCATGAGATCGAGCTCATGCTGCCGCCCACGATCTATTTCTTCTGCGTCTTCAACCTGATCGCGGTCACCAGCAACCTGCTGGTGCGCCATTACTGGTTCGCGCTGACCCAGTTCCTGCTGGCCACGATGCTTGCGTTGATCGCCGGCAAGGTGATCCTGGTCACGCACCGTATCACCTTCCTCGACCGCTTTCGCGGGCCGCCGCTGATCCGGCCGATCCTGTTCAAGACCGTCTTCTATTCGGTGGTCGTGGCGCTGGTGCGCGTGCTGGAGGTCTTCTCCCATCTCGCGCGCGACGAGCGCGGCTTCCACGTCGCCTTCCGGGCCGAACTGGACGCCTTCACCTGGCAGCA
>DATJWN010000168.1:0-18886 GCA_035501235.1 Reyranella sp. | reverse complement strand
TGTAATCAAGCGCGAGAGCCGGCCCCAGCGCAGAAAAGACAAGACTGCTGAAACACACCCGTCATCCCGATTCGCTCAGGATGACGGGTATATTTTAAATGTACTTCACTTCACATTCATGCATACTGTGATCGGGAGCCTCGACTGCAGGAGACACCGATGACAGCCCGAAATTTGCACTCTCGCCGGAGTTAGCGCAGTTAGCGCTAGTGCGCTGGGGTCGAGTTTAATTTTTTCCCGATTTTTTAACGGGAGCCCCTCATGTCCCTCTCCGCCCTTTGGGCGGAGAGGCTAGGAGAGGTGGGTCATGGGGCACCCACGACAATCGTGCTCTCAGCCAAGAGAGAACTAGAATTCAGAAGGCCGCGCGCAGCGCAATCGGCACCCATGCTTTGGCCGCCACCCACCTCTCCTAGCCTCTCCCCCCGCTACGCGGGCGGAGAGGAACATGAGTTTGAGCGGCTCGTAGTTCTATCGCGCCGACGAAAGAGGCGGCGCCACCTCCTCCAGCGACTTGCCCTCGGCCTGGACGCCAAGCGCCAGTTCCACACAAGCGGCGATCACCATCAGCACAGCGCCCAGCCCATAGCCCAGCACGATGCCGCCCCTGCCCTCGCCCTCGATCAGCACGCCGAACAGCCACGGCCCTGCGACGCCACCGAGCAAGGTGCCGAAGGCATAGAACAGCGCAATTGTGAGCGCGCGCACCTCGAGCGGAAAGCTTTCGCCGACCGTGAGGTAGGCTGCACTCGCCGCGGCCGAGGCGAAGAAAAAGACGACGCTCCACGAGGCGGTCTGCGTCGTGGCGCTGAGCAGGCCGGCATGGAAGAGCCACGCCGTGACGCCGAGCAGCAGGCCGGCCAAGGCATAGGTCGCGGCGATCATCGGCTTGCGGCCCACCGTGTCGAACAAGGGGCCGAGCAGCAGCGGTCCCAAGAAATTGCCCAGCGCGAAGGGCAGGACGTAGAGGCCGACGCGATCAGCTGGCACGTCGTAGAAATGCGTCAGCACCAACGCGTAGGTGAAGAAGATGGCGTTGTAGATGAAGGCCTGCGAGGCCATCAGCACGATGCCCAGGATCGTGCGCTTGGGATACTGCGTGAGCAGCGTGCGCGCGACCGAGCCGAGCGTCAGATGATGCGGCGCGCCCAGCACGAGTCCGGGCGCCGGCGGCGGCAGCTCGACCTTCTCGCTCTCTTTCACGCGCGCCTCGATCTCGGCCACGACGTTGCTCGCCTCGTCGGGCGCGCCGTGGATCATCAGCCAGCGCGGGCTCTCGGGCAGGAACTGGCGCAGATAGAGGATGAAGAGGCCCAGCAACGCGCCGCTGCCGAAGGCGATGCGCCAGCCGATGTCCGCGCCGAAGAGATGCGGGTCGAGCAACGGCACCGAGACCAGCGCGCCCGCTGCCGCGCCGACCCAGAAGCTGCCGTTGATCGCAAGATCGGTGCGGCCGCGCAGGCGGGCGGGGATCAACTCCTGGATCGCCGAGTTGATCGCCGAATATTCGCCGCCGATGCCGGCACCGGTGAGGAAGCGGAAGAAGAGGAAGCTCTCGTAGTTCCAGGAGAATGCCGTCGCCGCCGTCGCCAGCAGATAGAGGCCGAGTGTCACGTTGAACAGCTTCTTCCTGCCGAGCCGATCGGTGAGATGGCCGAAGACGAGCGCGCCCAGCACCGCACCGATCAGATAGGCGCTCCCCGTGAGCCCAACCTGCTCGGCCGTGAGATGCAATCGCGGGCTTGTTTGCAGTGCAGCAGCGACGGAGCCCGCCAGGGTCACTTCCAGCCCGTCGAGGATCCAGGTGATGCCCAGCGCCGCCACGACGAGGCGATGGAAGCGGCTCCACGGCAGCCGGTCGAGGCGTGCCGGAACGTCAGTGGAGGTGCGGTTGGGAGCCATCGCTTGAGCCTCGACAACGCCGTATTCGGGGGCGGTGTTCCGCCGATATGAGAAGGATTGCAGGTCAGCCCTGCAGCAGCGATGTGGTCGCGCCGGGCCGCTTCTCTTATAAAAAGGCCATGACCGACAATACGATGGCGGCCGGCGCCGCCCCAATAAAGACATCCGGCCCCTCCTCCGCCGTCTCCGCTTCCGCCAACAGCACGACCTTCGCGATCATCCTGTCCCTCAGCTTCTGCCACTTGCTGAACGACATGATGCAGTCGCTGGTCCCGGCGCTCTATCCGATCCTGAAGGACAACTACTCGCTCTCCTTCGTGCAGGTCGGCTTCATCACGCTCGCCTTCCAGTTCACCGCGTCGATGCTCCAGCCGCTCGTCGGCATGTACACCGACAAGAAGCCGCAGCCCTATTCCCTCGTGATCGGCATGGGCTTCACGCTGATCGGGCTGGTGAGCCTATCGCAGGCGCATTCCTACGCGGTGATCCTGGGCTCGGCGGCACTGATCGGCACGGGCTCGTCGGTCTTCCATCCCGAGGCCTCGAGGGTGGCGCGCATGGCGGCGGGCGGTCGCTTCGGCCTCGCCCAGTCGCTGTTCCAGATCGGCGGCAATTTCGGCCAGGCCTGCGGTCCGCTGCTCGCGGCCTTCATCGTCGTGCCGCGCGGCCAGTCGAGCCTGATGTATTTCTCGGTCGCGGCCCTGCTCGCCATGACGATCCTGTTCCAGATCGGGCACTGGTATCGCGCGCGCCGCACGGCCACCCAGCCGATGGCGCGCCGGGGCGCGAGCATCGTCCCCGCGCACGGCCTCAGCCGCGGGCGCGTGGCCTTCGCCGTGTTCATCCTGGTGGTGCTGCTCTTCTCCAAGAACGTCTATCAGGCGAGCCTCGGCTCCTATTACATCTTCTACCTGATGGCCAAGTTCCATCTCTCGGTGCAGACGGCGCAGCTCTATCTCTTCGCCTTCATGGTCGGCATCGTGATCGGCACGCTCCTGGGCGGCCTGGTCGGCGATCGCGTCGGCCGCATCCCGGTGATCTGGTTCTCGATCCTGGGCGCGCTGCCCTTCGCGCTGATGCTGCCTTTCGCGAACCTGTTCTGGACGGCCATCCTCGCGGTCATGGTCGCGATCATCATCGCCTCGGCTTTCGCCGCCATCCTGGTCTATGCCCAGGAGCTGCTGCCCGGCCGGGTCGGACTGGTGGCCGGCATCTTCTACGGCTTCTCCTTCGGCCTCGGCGGCCTCGGCGCCGCGGGGCTGGGCAAGCTCGCCGACATCCACGGCATCACCGCGGTCTACCAGGCGACGCCGTACCTGCTATGCTTGGGCCTCCTCACGGCACTGCTGCCGCGTCTGCCGGGAGAGCCGAAGAACGCCCATTGATGGAGGGCCCCCATGGACTCGCTCGCTGACAAGACCCGCCGGCCGCTCGACGATCGGCCCGTATCGCCGAGCCTGTTCGCGCACTTCGTGCTGCGCACGGCCAACCGTGCGCCGCTGCGCGATTGGTACCTCAAGGTGCTGAACGCCAAGCAGGTGTTCGAGAACGAGTACATCTCGTTCATCACCTACGACGACGAGCATCACCGCGTCGCCTTCGTGCAGATCCCCGGTCTCGAGAAGCCGTCGGACAAGGCGTGGGGCCTAGCCCATGTCGCCTACACCCTGGCTGATCTCGGGCAGCTGCTGTCGACCTATCGCCGGCTCAAGGCCGACGGCATCGTGCCTGTGCGCACCATCAACCACGGGCCGACCGTGTCAATGTACTACAAGGATCCCGACGGCAATCAGGTCGAGCTTCAGGTCGACGCCTTCGACAAGGCGGGCGCGGCCGGCTACTTCCAGACCGAGCCCTTCGCCCAGAACCCGATCGGCGTGCTGTTCGACGCCGACAAGATGGTCGCCGACTACGAGGCGGGCGTGCCTGAGGCGGAGCTGCTGCGCCGCCCGTGAGACGTTCCCCGTGAGTCTCGTTCTCCACATGGCGCCGGGCTCGAGCTCGATGGCGGTGCACATCGCGCTGCTGGAGATCGGCGTGCCCTTCGAGCTGAAGCCCATGTCCTTCCACAAGAAGGACATGAAGAGCGCCAGTTACCTCGCGCTCAATCCCGAGGGCGCCGTGCCGATGATGCAGATCGACGGCCGGCCGCTGACGCAGGTCGCGGCCTGCCTGTTCTACCTCGCCAAGCGCCATCCCGAGGCCAAGCTGCTCCCCGCCGACGATCCCGAGACCGAGGCGCAGGCGATTTCCTGGATGTCGTACATCGCCTCGGGCATCCATCCCGTGGCGCGCTTTGGCGGCGAGGCCGTCGCCAAGGCCTGGACGATAGCCGAGCAGAAGTTCGGCGACGGTGAATGGGCGCTCGGCCGCTACTCGATCGTCGACATCCACCTGTTCCGGCTCTACTGGCGCATGAAGAACCGGCCCAACCCCATCGGCTTCCCGCGGCTCGACGGACTCCATGCGCGCATGATGGCGCGGCCCGCGGTGCAGCGTACGATCGAGGCCGAAAGCAAGATCGGTTATGAGCTCCCCGCGTAGCATGCAGTTCGGTTGGCTGACCCTTTCGCTCTCTCCCTCGCCCGACGAAGACGGCGCGCGCATCGAGCAGCAGATCGAGCAGGTCTGCACCGCCGAGCGGCTGGGCTTCAGCGACGTCTGGCTGACCGAGCACTACTTCACGGGCGAGAGCGTCTACAACGATTCGCTGATGTTCGCCTCGGCGCTGGCGATGAAGACCGACCGCATCCGTCTCGGCTTCGCCGTCGTGCAGACGCCGTTCCACCATCCGGTGCGGCTCGCGACGCAGCTCGCGCTGCTCGACAATCTCAGCAAGGGCCGCATCGACGTCGGCCTCGGCAAGGGCACGGTCTACAACGAATACGAGTTCGTGGGCCATGGCTTGCGCTCCGACGACAGCCGCGAGCGCATGGAAGAAGCCGTCGAGATCATCGAGCGCGCCTGGACGGGCAAGGGCTTCACCTATGACGGCCGCTTCCACAAGGTGAAGGTGCCGGCACTGCGCCCGAAGCCCGTGCAGGCCAAGCCGCCGCTGTGGCGCAGCGTGATCTCGCCGGGCTCGTTCACCGAATGCGGCAAGCTCGGCATTCCGATCCTGACGGCGCGCCTGCCGGTCGCGCGCATCAAGGAGCGTTGGGCGCTCTATGAGTCAGGCCTCAAGGCCGGCGGCCATGACGAGGCGACACGCGCCGACCTGCTGGCCAGGAGCGCGCTCTGGCGCAACGTCTATGTCGCTGAATCCGATGCGCAGGCGGAAGACGAGCTCGCCGAGCTCCTGCTGCAGACACGCGAGCACATGATGCATGTGCGCGAGGCCTACAATCCGCCCGACTTCCAGCCCGGGCCGGAGACGCTCAATCCCTGGACCGACCCCAAGGTCAAGGACGACGTCGCCATCCCCTATGTGCTGGAGACCGGCTCGCTCTATGGCTCACCGAAGAAGGTGCGCGAGCAGGTGGCCGAGATACGGGATGCGGGCGTGCAGCACCTGCTCTGCCAGACCGGCTTCGGCTCGATGGATCACGAGCGGAACCTCGCCTCCATGCGCCGCTTCGGCGAGCAGGTGATGCCGGCCTTCGGCTAGGCGCTAGCGCCGGCAGAGGCTCGGCAGGTTGGCCGTCCATTCCATCGAGCAGACGACGTCGGGGAAGACCAGCCACAGCACGGCGAAGAGGATCATCGCGATCAGGAGCGGGCGCAGCAGCCGCAGCAGCGCCGGCAGCGCACCGCGCGCCAGGCCCCAGACGAGGACGGCCGCGACCACCACGACGATGGCGCGCGTGGCCGTGTTCCACGATTGCCAGCCGCCGCCGAGATCGATGCGATCGGCGAGCCTGTGAAGGAAGTCCATCGCCCCAGTGTCGGCACGGGCGGATCGCCCGGTCAACAAGGGCAGCGTCACGCAGGTGACATAGCGCGCGGTTGAAAAGCCCCGCCCTCGTTCGTTACCTTCGCGGCCGTCGATGCGTCCGCCGCCTGTTTCTCCCTTTCCCCTTCGTCCCCATCGCGGCTTCATCGGCCGGTTCTGGCATGGCGAGCTGCCGCTCGCGGTGTCGTTCTGGCTGGTCGGGCTCGGGGTCCTGCTGAGCGTGGCGGCGCTCCTGGCTGGCCTGGTCCTCTTCATGCGCCGGCAGGATTTCAACCCCTATCAGGTGATGACGGCCCTTGCGACGATCTGGGGCGGCGGCGCGCTGACACTGCTGCTCCTGTCCGTCGGCATCTGGCGCTCAGCCAGCCGGCATCGCTTCGAGCGCCGCACGGCGAAGCGCTGGACGGGCTGGGCGACGACCGCGCAGGCGACCATGGCCTTGCTCGCCCTGGCGCTGGCCGGCGGCTTCGCGCGGTACGGCGCGGCCGACGTCTACGAAGGCTGGCGCATGGCCTTCCAGGGCGATCCCGACATCCCGCCTTATTCGATCCGGCTGATGCGCGACGGCCGCGAGGCCGAGATCATCGGCGGCTTCAAGTTCGGTCTGGCGAAGAGCGCCGAGCGGCTGTTCGCCTCGGCGCCGGACCTCAAGGTCGTGCATCTCAACAGCGGCGGCGGACGGCTGGGCGAGGCGATCGCGTTGGCACGGCTGATCCGCGCGCGCGGGCTCTCGACCTACACTTCCGCCTCCTGCGCGTCCGCCTGCACCATCGCCTTCATGGCCGGCCGCGAGCGGCTGCTGCTCTCGGGCGCCAAGCTCGGCTTCCATCGCGCCTTCTTCGGGGCCAGCGAGTATGGCGACGCCATGGGGCAGCTGCTCAGCGAGGGGGGCGCGACGCCGGCCTTCGTGGCGCTCGCCATGACGCATCCCGCGACCACGATCTGGTATCCGACCGAACCGGAGCTGCAGGCCGGCAAGGTGATCACCGCCACCGTGGACTTCTACCGTTTCGCCGCGTCCGGGCTGGGCGTGCAGCCGACGCTGGAGGACTTCAAGGCCGAGCTGCGCCGCGTGCGCGAGTTCGCCGCCATCGAGGCCGCCGATCCGCGCATCTTCGCCGATACGGCCGAGCTCTATGAACGGCTCTTCGCCGAAGGCGCATCGGCCGGCCGCATCTCCGACGAGATCCGTGTCGCGAAGTTCCAGCCGTTGCTGCGCCAGCGGCTGCCGCTGGCCAACGATACGCTGATGGTGGGCTATGCCAGCCTCATGGCCGACCAGTACGATCTCCTGGCCACCGATCCCGACCTTTGCTACGAGGTCGCGACCCGGGTGAGCGGCACGCAAAGCACCCGGCTGATGCCGGCGCCGCTGCAGGAGCGCGGCATCAACCTGTCGGATCAGGTGCTGCGTTCGACGACGCGCCGCCTGCCGCCCACGCCCGACCAGCTCACCGAAGCCGGCATGGCGCTGTCGCAGGCGCTGATCGCCAAGTTCGGCGCCAACAACGTGCGCCTGCTCGCCAATCCGCTCGCGCTGACCGAGCGCCAGCACGGCGCCTTCTGCCAGCTCTACATCGGCATGTTTCGCGCCATCGCCCAGCTGCCGCCGCCACAGGCCGGCACGCTGATGGCCGATATGTTCGGCAAGATGGCCGCGGCATCCCAGGCGCCGGCGCCCGCGAAACCTTGAGGCAACGGCGCGGACCGTCCGGCTTGACGGCGCTCGCGCCTGCGCCGAAGGTCGGTGGCAATGAAGAAGCTGATCTGCCGGCTCGCCGGCGTCGCGCTGCCGGCGCTCATGGCGCAGGGCGCCTCGGCCGCCTCGCCCGCCGACGTCCAGTATTGCGAGCGGCTGACGGAGCTATACCTGCGCTATGTCGGCAGTCCCGACGATCGGCCGCCCCGCACCATACCGGCCAACATCGGGCATGCCATGGCCACATGCCGCTCCGACACCGACGATGCGACGGCGGTGCTCGAGCGCGCTCTGCGCAACAACCGCTTCACCTTGCCGAGACGATAGCTGCTCCTACCAGCGCGCGATCGGCGGATCGCGGTCGGTGGGCAGGCCGGCGAGATGGCGGCGCACGGCCTCGAGGCGGTTGAGATAGGCGCCCTGGTATCCCGTCACCATCGAGCTTGCATCCTCGGTGGCGCGCGCGATCTCGTAGAGCCCCCAGGTGTTGGGGCCTTGCCGATCGAGGAACGACACGATCTGCAGGGAACCTGGCGGGAAAATCGTGAAGAGGGCCACGCGAACCGACGTGATGTTCTCCGTCGTGATCACCAGGCGATTGTCGGTGCGCTCGGTCACGCGCAGCCGGTAGATCGTCCGCCCGCCGATATCGGGATCCTCGGCATAGAGCACGTCGTGGCCCGGCACGAGTTGCTCGGACACGGGATCGGGATGCCGGGCCTTGGCCGCCTCCTGCGGGTTCTGGATCACCCAGGCGTCCATGGTGAGAGGCCGCCACTGCTGGCGCGTGATCGCCCAGAACTTGATCGACGGATAGAGCGACACGGCCGCCAGCCGCGCCGCCAGGGCGCCGACGCCGAGCGACGAGTGGAAACGCGAGGACAGCGCCACGACCATCCGGCTGTTTCCGTACCAACCGAGACAGGCCGAGGGCTGCCAGTGCTCGCGCAGCAGGTCGCTCTCCTGCCACGTGCCCGGATCGGCCGCTCCGTCGACGGGCCCGTAGGCCGGGACCGCAGCGGCCGGACCGCTGTCGCAGGGCGGGCGCGGCAGGTTGTTGTGGGGCGTCGCGGAGGCAGTGTTGGGAGGAGGCTCGGCGCGCACCGCCATCGGCGCAACGAGCGCGGCCACGGCGAGGCAAAGGACAACGGTGCGGCGCATGGGATTGTCAGGATACGTGAACGGCGCGGCGGCGTCAGCGGTTGCCCGGACACGGCCTTGCGAACGATTGCAGCGAAGCTGCAATCGAAATCAGTTGAGCGCCGAGACCTGAAGACGATCGGGATCGAGCGCGCTGCCGGGCACGTAGCTCTTCAGCCCAACCATGAGGTTGCTGCCCTTGACGCCGATCACGAAACGGCTGCCGCCGGAGAAGGACGGACCGCCGCCTTCGGCCACCACGTCGGTCACGCGATACTTCTTGCCCTGATAGGTGACCGCGAGCCCAGGCGCGGGCGCGATGCCCTTCTCGAAGCCGAGCTCCGTGGAAGCGATGTGATAGTCCGCCACCAGCGGCTGGCCGGGCGCCATAAACTCCGAGCGCGGCTGGGAGGCGAGTGGCTTCACGGTGCCGGGCGGGAGGGAAGGCTCAGCACACGGCGGCTTCGGAAGACCATTGCCGAACTTGGAGAAGACACCGTCGGCCAGCGTGTCGGGCTTGGCCGGGCAGTTGGATTCCTGCGCCGCCGCCGGCAGCGCGAGCGCCGCCACGGCCATCGCCGCCAACAGTCCAAAAATGCCAATCCGCTTCGCCATTTCGAGGCAGGTTCCCCAAATCATCTTGTTGTAGAAACGTACTGCACGCCTAAGGTTGCAGTCTATTCATCTAGCCCTGCAATAATCGCAGATTCTCGAACCAAAATGGGCCTGGCAGCGGGAGGAAACGTGGACATCCAAGTCCTGAAAGACGTTGCGGGCGTTGAGGTTAGCGGCCTCGACCTCAGCCGGCTGCAATCATCCGACACCCAAGAAATCCTCAACCGCGCGTTCGTGACGCATGGGGTCCTTGTCGTCCGGGATCAGCACCTGACTGCTCCACAACTTCTTGCAGCGGTTCAGTTATTCGGAAAAGTATTTGCACAACACAATACCCGCTTCGCTTTGCCGGAGTGTCCGCAGATTCACTACCTTTCGAATCAGGATAGTTTTCCTGATGGCAGGCGCTACATCCCCGGCGAGGGCTGGCACACCGACCATTCGAACGACGCGCGGCCGCCCAAGGCCACCGTCCTGCATGCGGTAACACTGCCAAGCGAAGGCGGCGACACGCAGTTTGCCAGCATGGCGGCGGCCTATGCGGCACTTCCCGCCGCCACGCGCCAGAGGATCGACGGACTGACCGCGATCCACGTCTATCAAAGCAGCCATTCGGCACGGAAGCTGATGACCCTGTCGGACGCCAACAAGGAGCGCGTGCCCAACGCCGTGCTCCATCCGCTGGTGCGCACGCATCCCGAAACCGGTGTGAAGGCGATCTACATCAACCCGATCCGCATCGAGGGCATCCTCGGCATGGACCACAAGGAAGCGCTGCCGCTGCTCGCCGAGCTGCTCGAGCATGCCACGCAGCAGCGCTTCCAGTATCGCCACCAGTGGCGGTCGGGCGATCTCGTGATGTGGGACAATCGCAGCCTGCTGCACAAGGCCAACGGCGACTACGACATGAACGAGACGCGATACCTCTATCGAGTGATGCTGCAGGGCGACGTGCCGCACTGACTAGGGCGGCTTCCGGTCACATGGAACCGCATTGGTCGACGCACCTCGACGGTCGGCTGCTCTAGGGCGGACGGAAGTCCTGCTGGCCGAGCCCGAGTTTGGCGAATGCTTCGTCGAGCGTGACCACGACCAGCGGCGGCCGGAAGCCCTTCGACTCCTGCCAAGCCGCATACCAGCGCACGAGCAGCTTGAGATCGTCGTTCGGCACGACGTAGATGCGTTCGCGGCCGGCAAAAAGCTGCGGCTGGTCCCCGCGCGCGGAGACGAAATCGAGCTCGACATCGGAGGTCTCGACATCCGTGAGATCGAAGATGACGTCGTAGGGGCCGGTTGCCCGGCGCTCGCCGCCCAAAGCGTCGAGCCGCATGAAATCTTCCTTCGACAGCCGCCCTCGGAAGCGGATCAGGATCGCCCGCCGGGCCTCGCTTATCTCGATGTCGAACATGATGTCACCGGTCGATGGGCATTCTCCCCGCGGGCCGCAAGACGTGCAACGTCTGGCAGTCGATCGAATCAGGTATTGGCCTTCGTCCGTCATCGGGCGCAGGATCGCCCACATGGACGCTACGCTCGCCCCTCTCGTTCGCGATCTGCTGCATTGGCTCGCCAAGGAGCCGCGCCACCATGCCGAGGTGATGGAAGGCTGGCGCACCTCCTGCCCGCGACTGCCCGTCTGGGAGGAAGCGACGGACGCCGGCTTCGTGGCACGCCGCGGACCGATGGTCGAGGTCACCGAACGCGGCCGCGCGTTCCTCGACGGCGCGCTCTAGCCTCTCTCCTTCTGTCTTCTCGTCCGCGCCGGCGCCGGCGATTCCCCGGGGTTCGCAGCCATCCCATCGCGACGCAGATGAAGACGGGGGTGCATTCCTGCCCTGTCCGCAGAGGGTGGCGGCGACCAGTCGGGCAGGCTAGAAGAGCCACCATGTCGATCCAATACTTCGCCAAGGTCCGCTCGCCCGAGCACCACGCCGAGTTCCAGAAGATCGTGCGGCACTATCCCGGCTGCACGTACGAGGAATGGCTGTTCCGCGAGCAGAAGAAGATGGCCGACTGGAAGAGCCGCCGTCATGCCATCAAGCTGGTCGAGATCACGCCGGCCGAGTTCACTGCCTACTGCCAGCGCACCGGCCGCCCCTCCGATATCAGCACCTTCCTCGCCGCCGTCTCTGACAAGGGCGGAATCTAGCAAGGGCTCTTCCGCTTACTGGAAGCCGCACTCTTTCGGCGTCACCGCAACGGTGTCCCAGCGCGTGCCCTGGCGAAAGCAGCCATTGGTCCAGGTGCCCGTGAAGAAGCGGCCGTCGGACGTGCGATGCGTGCCCTGGCCGTTGGGCCGTCCGTCGCGATAGTCGCCGTCGTAGCGATCGCCGTTCACAAAGCTCATGACACCACGACCGTTGCGCAGGTTGGCGTGGAACTGTCCGACATAGCGATCGCCGTCGGCCCACAGATAGGTGCCGCGGCCGTCCATCATGCCGTCGCGGATCTCGCCCTGATACCTGTCGGTCGGCCGCCCTTCCTGAAGCCACTGGAGCGTGCCCGTCCCGTTGATGTGGCCCGCCACACAACCGCCGTTCCAATTCGCCGAGTCGCCCGGGCGCGGCGAGGCGTTCCACACCGCACAACTGCCCTTGCCCACGTCCATCCAGCCCGGCGGCTTCTGTGCCAGGACATCTGTCGTCGTGAAGAGGAGGAGGGCCGACGCCAGAAGCAGCAGCGTCTTCCCGATCGAGCGGGCCGTCATGCCGTCTTTCTCCGCGCGCGAACATAGCCGCGTGCCTTGCGGGCCGTCGAGCGATACACCGGACTCGCCGAGGCTGAACTGCCCAAACTGGGTTCACGTCGCCTTGCGCTCACCGCCAAGTGAGGAGGCGCGCCCTTGTTGCGGGAACCGCATCCAGCGCAAAATAACACCATGGACCTGAAGTGGCTCGCCGAGCAGCTTGGACGGCCCGGCTTCTCGCAGGCAGGCCTTGCACGCGCGCTCGGCAAGGACGCCGCCGCCGTGAACCGCATGCTGAAAGGCGAGCGCGAAATCAAGGTCAAGGAACTCCCGGCGATCTTCGGCTATCTCGGCGCCGTCCCGCCGGGAGGCGATCCTTCGGCCGTCCCGAAGCTGGCGCCGCTCGCCGGCGGTCAGCCGCTGCGCCGGCTGGCCGAGCTCGACGGCCGGCCCGACGTGCCGGTATGGGGGTCGGCGGAGGCCGGCCGCGACGGCGCGATCAAGCTGCACAACGATCCGATCGACTATGTCAGACGCTCCGAGCGCATGCAGGGCGTCCGCAACCCGTTCGCCTTCTATGTGGTCGGCGGCTCGATGAGCCCCGCGCTCGAGGATGGGGATCAGGTAGTGGCGAATCCCGCCGTGCCGCTGCGTGCCGGCGCCGACTGCGTATTCCTCCAGGAGGATAGAAGCGGCACGATGTTGGCGCAGGTGAAGCGCCTGGTCCGCCACAATGCCGATCACTGGCGCGTCCGCCAGTTCAGCCCGGCCCGGGATTTCGACCTCGCCAAGAAGAAGTGGCCCAAGGCAGTCGTCATCACGGAAAAGCGCTACGGCTGACCGCCGGCAACCTTCGCTGTCCGAAGCGGTTGATTCTGGACCCCACAGAACACCCGAGGAGGAAAAGCGATGTTCATCAAGACCACCCTCACTCTTGCCACCGCCCTTTCGCTCGTCGCCGCGACCGCCTTCGCGCAGGCCGCCGGCGTGACCACGGGCGGCAGTGTCGGAGGCAGCACCGCCATCGGCAGCTCGCCGAGCAGCGGGACGAATACCCCGTCGATGGGCGCCACGACCCGCAGCACGACCAACGGCTCGGCCGGCGCGAATGTCGGCGGCGTCGGCGCCGGCGTGAATACCGGTACCTCGACCGGCACGAACATCGCCACACAACCGGGTGGCGCGAAGGTCAACGGCGCCGCGGGCGCGAACACCGGCGTCGGTCTCACGACGCACTGAAGCGCGATGACTTTGCCTTGAAATCGGGGCGCCGCCGCGCCGCCAAGCGCGGCGGCGAGCGCACCGACGACATCAACGACGAGGTGAGATCATGCGTATCGAGCTTCGTGCCCCCATCATCGAGCGTCACGTGACCGCCGAGAGCCACTCCGGGATGCGCTGGATGCTGGCCGTGCTGGCGGGTCTCGTGGTGCTTCTTTTCGCGTTCACGCTGTAAACACGAAACCCACAACGAGCGTTCGGCGTTGATGCCTTTGTCCAACGGCAACGTGAGGTCGCCATGGCAAATGTTCCCCAACGCCTCCCCCCGGAAGAACTGAGGGTCCATCGCCGTTCCTTCGTCGGGTTCGAGCGGCTGGTGTTGTTCGCCATCCTGCACGTGGCGCTGGCCCTATCGTGCCTGGCGCTGGCGTTCCTGGGCCATGTGCCCACGGTCGCCGTGCTGCTGGGCGTCGGCGGCAGCCTCGCCATGATCGCAGTCTTCGTGGTGAACGGCCTTCAGGACTGACCTCGCGGGGCTCGATCGCCTGTGCCAGAGTGCCGGGAATGTTCACGCTGTCGTTCGAGAGCGCACACAAGGTCCTGCGCGCTCATTTCACCGGCATCTTCACCGCCCAGGACTTCGCCGACCTCGACGACGCCCTGCTGCGCTTCCTGGCCGCCCAGGCCAATGACGTCTACGGGCGCATCCGCGCGATCTTCGACCTGAGCGACATCGAGGCGATCGGCGTGTCGCAAAGCAAGATCGCCGACCGCGCCCGCCGGCCGCCCATCCTGCGCGACGTGCGGATCATGGTGGCGCCCCCCTTTGCCGGCGAAGATTTCGGCCGCACCTACCGCCAGGAACAACGCCAAACAGCCGACAGCGAGCCGGTCATCGTGCGTTCCCTGGCCGAAGCCTACGCCCTGCTCGAGTTGAACAATCCGTGTTTCGAGCCCCTGACGGGCTGACAGGCCTGCGTCCTGCCGGCTTCCGATGCTATATTCGCCGGCCGGAGGTCCCGAATGGCCAGCACGCTCAGAATCGAGCCCATCGCCGGCGCCACCCTGGGCGCCATTGTCACCGGTATCCGCGTTCCCGATCTCGACGAGCCTAGTTTCACCGTGCTGCACCAAGCGTGGCTGAAACATGCCCTGCTCGTCTTCCCGGCACAGAACCTCACGCGTGAGGAGCAGATCGCTTTCGCCAAGCGCTTTGGGCCGCTCGAGTTCGACATGACGGCGCTCAGCAACGTCAAGGAAGACGGCACCTTGCGGCTGGAAGCCGACAACGACGACAGGATGAAGATCCTCAAGGGCAACATGGGCTGGCACATGGACTCGACCTACATGCCTGTACAGGCCAAGGGTGCGGTGTTCTGCGCCGAGGAAGTACCGACCATCGGCGGCCATACCGGCTTTGCCGACATGCGCGCCGCCTACGAGGCACTCGACGAGACCACGCGCGCGAAGGTCGAGACGCTCACGGCCTATCACTCGCTGCACTACAGCCAATCGAAGCTCGGCCACGATACGCGCCAGGAAAAGGCCGACGGCGAATACAACGGTTACGGACTCAACAACAGTGGGCCGGTGCCCCTCAGGCCGCTAGTCAAGACCCATCCCGAGACCGGCCGCAAGAACCTCGTGATCGGCCGCCACGCCCACAACATCCCGGGCATGGATCGGGCCGAATCGGAGCGCTTCCTCGAAGGGCTGGTCGCCTTCGCCTGCCAGAAGCCGCGCATCTACCACCACGACTGGCGCCCCGGTGACGCACTCCTGTGGGACAATCGCTGCTTGATGCATCAAGCGACGCCGTGGGACATGACCCAGCGGCGCATCATGTGGCACAGCCGTATCGCCGGCGATCCGGCGAGCGAAGCGGCCCTGCCGCAATAAAAGAAGACAAGACGACAAAAAAGACAATCGGAGGAGACATCCATGACGACATCCCGGCGCGGTTTCCTGAAAGCAAGCTCGGCAGCCGCCACCGGCATCGTGTTCTGCAGCTGCGGGCTGCTCGATGCAGCGCATGCCCAGCAGCCGGCCAAGCCGCATGCGCTCCCGATCATGATCGGCGGCAAGAAGGTCAAGACGATCGACGTGCATTCGCATTGCCATTTCCGCGAGGCCGGCGCGCTGCTGGGCGCCAATGCCGAAAAGGTGCAGGTACCGACGGTCAACGGCGCCAAGGAAGCCTTCATCGAGATCGAGCAGCGACTGAAGGCGATGGACTCCCAGGCCGTCGACATGGAGATCCTGTCGATCAATCCCTTCTGGTACGGGCTCGACCGCGATCTCGCGGCCAAGATCGTCAAGCTCCAGAACGAGAAGCTGGCCGAGCTGTGCGGCTCCAGGCCCGACCGGTTCGCAGCCTTCGCCTCGCTCACGCTGCAGGATCCGGGCCTCGCCGTGCAGGAGCTCGACACGGCGATCAAGAAGCAGGGGCTGAAGGGCGCCGCCATCGGCGGCGTGGTGAACGGCGTCGAATTCGCCGATCCCAAGTTCGATCCTGTCTGGAAGAAGGCCGAGGAGCTGGCGGTGCCGCTCTTCATCCATCCGCAGGGCGTGCCGGAGCTCAGCAAGCGGCTCTCCGGCAACGGCTGGCTGGTCAACACGATCGGCAATCCACTGGAGACGACCATTGCGCTGTCGCACCTGATCTTCCAGGGGACTCTCGACAAGTTTCCGGGCCTGAAGGTGATCGCAGCCCATGGCGGTGGCTACCTGCCCTCCTACGCCGACCGCTCCGACCATGCCTGCATGGTGGGCCCGGCCGGTTGCGATCCCAAGATCACGCTCAAGAAGAAGCCGACCGAGTATCTGAAGCAGCTCTACTTCGACTCGCTGGTCTTCACGCCGGAGGCGATCCGCCATCTCGTCACGCAGGTCGGCGCCAGCCAGCTCGTGATGGGCAGTGACTACCCCTATATCTGGGAACTGCATCCGGCGGACCACATCCTCTCGTGCGATTTCCTCAGCGACAAGGACAAGGCGGCGATCCTGGGCACCAACCTCGCCAACATGATGAACATCAAGGCCTGAGATCAGGGCAATGAACGAGCCCGCCCCGCCGCCCGATCCGACAGGCCGCAGTCGCGCGCCCGTCGGCACGTGGCTGACTCTGGGGGTGCTCGGCGTGCTGCTCGCCTTCGCCCTGATCATCCTCTACGTCGGCTGGGGCATGGGCGACGACGACCCGGCGCACGCCATGACCACGACCGGCTATGTCGCCATGGCTTTCGGCATCATGGCGACCCTGGTGCTCGGCGTCGGATTGATGGCCCTCGTGTTCTGGAGCAACCGAACGGGGCGAGACTGAATTAACTGGCAAGGGGAGAAAGATGAACGACGGACTGCAACTGATCGGCCGCTGGCTGATGGCCGTGATCTTCATCGTGGCAGGCTTCGGCAAGCTCATGGCTCCCGCCGCGACTCAGGCGATGATGGCCAAGTACGGCCTGCCCATGCCGATGATCGCCTACGGAGTCACTGTCGCAGTCGAGCTGGGCGGCGGCCTGCTGCTCTTCGTCGGCCTGTGGACGCGGCCCGTTGCGATCGTGCTCGCGATCTGGTGCGTGGCCACGGCGATGGTGGCGCACACCAACTTCGGCGACCCCGGCCAACGCGCCCATTTCATGAAGAACATCGCCATGGCCGGAGGCTTTCTCTACGTCTACGTGCTGGGCGCGGGCATGCACAGCCTCGATCGGCTGCGGGCCAAGCGCGCCGGCGGTTGAGGCAAGGCGCGGCCGACAGGGCGGCAAAATCGTGACGGGTGCCTGGGCATATGGGGAACCGGCCAAAAGCGGGGGGCGTTCTTCCCCGCAGGCTCCTGGCTTCCCGCCGCTCACCGGGGCTCGCTTTCATCGTGCGTCGAGCGGTTCAATCACGAAAGGACCATCCGTGCGCAAGACCCTCATGGCTTCCGCGATCGCCCTTGGCCTCGCCTTCACGGCGGGCAGCGCCTTCGCCCAGGGCGTCGTCGTGTTCAATCCGGGCGACGTGGCCTACGGCTACACCGACGGCTACTGGACCCGCGACCATGTCTGGCACACCTGGGAAAAGCCCGAGTACGTCGAGGTCTACAGGAAGTACCCGGGTGCCCGGTATCACGAGTGGGTTCACACCCGTGATCCGGACATGGGCTGGGTCGAGATCCATCGCTAGGCCCGTCTAGCCGGTAACCGACGTGCGTCGCCGGCCATCGCGCCTCCATTGAAGGGTGCGACGGCCGGCGACTGCATCTCCAGCCCCTCCCTCCACTTGCGCATCGTCATCTCCTCGAAACGTGCACGGTCGAGAGTTCAGCCCGGCGCTCCGGCCTTCGTGGCATGAGCTTTGGACTGTACATGCCGATCCAGCGAAAGATTTCCCATCTCGACCGCATGGTGCTTGGCGTTTCCCATGGCGTCGTGAGCCTTGCCGACATCGGCGGCTTTCTGGATGCCATCGTCAAGGCGCGCGCCCAGCGCTATCGCAAGCTGTTCGACGCCAGCGAGGGCACGTCGGGCCTGAGCGACGCCGACATCATGGCGCTGGCCGCCCGCCTGCATGCGCCGCCCACGCCGAAGCCGCTCGGCCCCTTCGCCGTTGTGGCACGCCCTCAGCGCGAAGAGCTGACGCGCATCCTGCGGCCGTTCGCGTCACTGGAGCGGCCCATGCGTATCTTTCGCGACATCCATGCCGCCCGACGCTGGCTCGAGCATCAGCCGCCGATCGTCTAGAAGCCTAATGGCGGGACGCAATCACCATCAGGATCACGATGCCACCCAGTGCACCGCTCAAGGTGTAGAGGATGGTGACGACGACGCGCATCACCTTGCGCCGCCGCCGGATGGAACGCTCATATTCTCGGCGGGTCATGCCCGGCGGCGGGTCGATGGTCTTGTAGACGAGCCGGCGGTAGATGGTCTTGGTCGCGCGGCGCCAACCCCACCAACCTGCGAGGCCTCCGCCTATCAGCATCACCCCGAGCAAGACCGAATTCATCCCACCCCGCCCAAGGGCAAGTTACAGGTCATCCGGCAGGGCGCAACGGCAGAGCGATATTCTTGCAGTGCCGTCGCATGGTTTCGTTTGGGGGAAATGACCTACCGAGGTGTGAACATCAGCAGGATGTAGCCCACGACGGCGCCACCGAAGCCCCAAGTCCCCACGACAGCAAGCTTCCAGAGGTTTCGCTTCCATTTCACCAGCCGCTCGAACTCCCGCCGGCCCTGGCCATGCCGGCGGCGCCATCGCGGTGCGGTCCCGGTGTAGATTGCCGTGCTGGCATAGCGCCAACCCCACCACGCGCCGATACCGCCGAAGATCAGAAGCACAAGAAGGGTCGTCGGCTGCAAATCCGGGGTCTTTCACACCTCTGGGAACGGGGAATTTTATGACGTTACCAAGGCGGGGCGGCAAGAAGCCTTCTCAGCACTCCAGATATGCGAGTGCCAGCGCCACACTCTATTCACTTTGACTTCACATTGTGGCCGTTGCCTTCCCCCAAGCTGGCGCGGTCTGATGGCGCTGAGAGGTGGAGGTGCCCATGGAACGTGGCCTGCTTGCTCCGCTCAGCCCGAACGAACAGACAGCGCTGCGTCGAGTGGCGAACGGCATCTCCAAGCCCAAGCATTTGCGCACGACCTCGGTGGTGCGTCTCAAGCTGTTGGCGCTCGTGGAGGAGCGCGAGGGGCGCATACGCCTCACGCCGCTCGGCCAGCAACGTTGCCACGCCGATGGG
>DATJWN010000167.1:0-14631 GCA_035501235.1 Reyranella sp. | reverse complement strand
CTCCCGCGGGCTGGATGCGGTCCGCGGCCTCCTTCATCGAGCAGCCCATCTCGGCGGCGATATCCTTGAGGTCGCGGCCGCTCAGTCCCGGCACCTTGTCCGACCAGGTGATCAGTACCTTGTCGGCGCGGTCCAGCATGTCGGTGCGCAGGATCGTCGACCCGGCGATGTAGGGATAGACGTCGAACGAGATCCGCTGCTTCTTCATCGCCTCGGTGAACTTGGGCAGCGTCTCGGCCATGCGGCCGAAGTTGGTGCGGCCCGAGCACTTGTGATGGGAGACGATGACCTCGGCGTGGGCCCGGCGGCCGATCTCGAAGGTCTCGTCCATCGCCTTGATGATGTGGTCGCCCTCGTCGCGCATGTGGGCGGTGTAGACGCCTTTCCATTTGCCGAGCGGAGCCGCGACCTCGGCCACCTCGTCGGTCGAGGCGTGGCTCGATACGGCATAGAAGAGGCCGCTCGACATGCCTATCGCACCCTGGCCCAGGCTCTGGTCGAGCAGTTCGCGCATTTCCTTGATCTCGCCCGCCGTCGCCACGCGATTGAGATCGTCGCCCATGGTGGTGAGCCGCAAGGTGCCGTGGCCGATCAGGAAAGCGCCGTTGATCGCGGGCTTCGCCGCCTCGACCTTGCCGGCGAACGTGGCGAAGTCCTTCGACAGGTTCTCCTTCTTCTTGACGATCAGTGACATCCAGTGGCCGACGTCAGACCGTACGTAGGGCGTGGCCGAGACGCCGCAATTGCCGCACACCACCGTGGTCACGCCCTGGCTCGCCTTCATCGCCATGGCGGGATTGTCGATCAGGGCGGTGTCGTCGTGCGTATGGACGTCGATGAAGCCCGGCGCCACGACCTTGCCGGTGGCGTCGATCTCGTTGTCGCCCCTGAGCGTGCCCGGCGCGTCCACCGCGGCGATGCGGTCGCCCTTGATCGCGACATCGGCCGCGAACAGCTTCTTGCCCGTTCCGTCGGCCACCTGGCCGTTGCGGATGACGATATCGTAGGCGGCCATGGCGTACTCCCTTACGCTTCGTTGCGGCCGAGCCGCATGTCCATGTCGAACGGATAGAGTGGGCGCTTGATCTTCTCGTACTTGAAGAGCTTCAGGTCGGAAGCCGTGCAGCCGTCGCCGTCGCACATCACGATGTGCTTGGCGATCGGCTCGAAGCCCGCGCGGAAATGCTGGCGCGACTTGATCAGCACATACTTCTTGCGCCTGGGATCTATGCCGCAATGGGTGAAGACGCCGAGGTCGTAGGGCTCGGCACGCTTCTCGGAGACCACGATCTGCATCTTGCCGGTGTCGAGCACGGCGGTGCGGCCCATGCGGACCGTGGTGCCGGTCGCCATCGGGCCGGTGACGACGAAGCTGCCGTCGGTGATCGCCTTCACCTTGCCCGTGACCCTGAGCGGCTTGCCCTTCAGCCCCATGGCCGGCATGTCGATCTTGCCGCCGAGCTCGAGCGTCACCTCGTTGCCGACGCCGGCCTTGACCATCTGATCGACGCACGAAGGATCGCAGATCGGGCCCGCGACGGCGTCCTCGAGGCCCTGCTTCATCGCCTCCTCGATCACGCTCATCACATCCTGCGTGCCGCCCGAGGCGGTGTTGTCGCCGTGATCGGCCATGACGACGGGATAGTCCGTGTAGCCCTTGGCACGGCCGACCTGCACCGACAGCGGCTCGGGATGGAACAGGAAGCCTTCGCGCTTCTCCCACGCCGTATCGAGGATCTTGTTCAAGAGGATCTCGCCCTCGGCGGTGCGCTTGTCGCAGACGATGACCGAGGACAGGGCGAGGTGCGGGATGTCGGCCTGCGGGAAGCCGCCGAACACGGAGGCATTCAGCACCTGGCCGGTATCCTCCGCCTGGTTGGCCATGCCCATCAAGGTCGCCATCGGTTCGCGCGAGGGCGTATGGACGAGCGAGCTGCTCATGATCGGTCGGTTGCCCCACACCATCTTCGGCTCGACTTCGCCCTTCAGCATCCGCATCAAGGTTCGGCCCGAACGCCGCGCAGTATCGGCCATGTCGATGTGAGGGTAGGTGCGGTAGCCCGTGATGATCGAGGCGCCCCTTATCATGGCGTCGGTCATCTGGGTGTGGAAGTCGAGCGCGACGGCGACCGGGACGTCGGGCGCGATCCTGCGGATGCGATTAAGCAGTTCGCCTTCGCCATCATCGTAGTGCTCGGCGACCATCGCGCCGTGAAGCGCGAGCAGGACGGCGTCGCAGCCCTTCTTGATCTCGTCGACGATGGCCGTCGTCATTTGTTCGTAGGCGGCCTTGGTCACGAGGCCCGACGGATGCGCCGAGGCCGCCATCGGCACCGTGAATTCCGCGCCCGCCTTGCGCGCTACTTCGATGAAGCCGCCGAGCGAGGTGTTGGTGCCCTCGGAGTCCTTGATGGCATTCGGTCCGGACAGCGCCCCGTGTCGGGCGAAGGAGTCGATGGGCGTCGGTAGCGGCGAGAACGTATTCGTCTCGTGCATCATCATCGCGACTACGAATTTTTGCGCCACTCTGTCCTCCCGTCCCCTAAACCCTTGAGCGATCTTAAGAAATGACTGCAGTGTCAGCTTTGCGCGCGGTGCAGATCAGCTTCCCGTTTTCTTGTGCGTTGCAGAAAGGACACACCCCGCGCACACCAAGCATCGGCCTTAAATCTGTGAATTACCGGCGCTTTTTGGCTCTTGCATTCTCTTCGCAGGTGCACCATTCTTGGCATGCAGCAAACGTCGCGTCAGCGACCTCTGTGTTTGCTGTATGCCCGTCTTGGGCGTTTCCTCCCTAAACTCGGGCCGTGCTTGTCACGGCCCCTTTTTTTGGCCGAAGGCCGGCCTATTCGGCGGCGAGTGGCCGCGGCAGCAGGGTTTCCAGCGCCCGCTGGCTCATCTCCTGCAGGAAATCCGCCATCAGCCGTTCGGTGACCCCGATCGTTGCCAGCCGCTCATGGCGGGCCTCGTCCATGTACAGGGCGCGATTGATCTCGATCTGCAGGGCGTGCCGTCCGACACCGGGCTGGCCGTAGCGCTGCGTCGTGAAGCCTCCGGCATAGGGCTGGTTGCGCTGAACGCGCAGGCCCCGTGCGCGCAACCACTGCTCGGCGGAGTCGACGAGGGCGGCGGCGCAAGCTTCGCCGTGATTGTCGCCCAGCACGATGTCGATGCGGGCCTCGCGTTCGCGCAAACCGATGCCTGAGGCTGAAGACGGCATCGAATGGGCATCGATCAGGAGCGCGCCTCCGAACAGCGTGTAGGTCTGCTCGATCAGGAGCGAGAGAGCCGTGTGATAGGGCCGCCAGCAGGTCTTCAGGCGATGTTCGATCTCGCTGGAAGAGACGCGGCCGCGATAGATCGCCTCGCCGCTCGCGGCCACCCTCGGGATCATGCCGAGGCCGGCCGCGACCCGCGTGGTGCGATGATTGAGCGGCCGGGGTAGCGGCCCTTCGAACATGCCGGGGTCGAGCTCGTAGGGCTCGCGATTGGCATCGACGTAGGAACGCGGGAAGCGGGCCGAGAGCAGCGGCATGCCGAGGTCGGGCGCGGCGCCGAACAACTCGTCGACGAAGGCATCCTCGGCGCGGCGCAAGGCGGCCAGGGGAACGGCGGCCTGGGTCAGGAAATCGGCGGGGTAGAGGGACCCGCTGTGCGGCGAGGCGACCACGATCGGCGCGGTCTGGCGCTTCGGCAGGCGGCAATCGAGGGCTTCGTGGACGGCCGGAGACGGCGGCGTACTCATCCCAGCCTCATAGCGCGGGCGAGCGGCGGCGTCACGTACCGCACCTTGGCCGCACCCTTGCCAACTGGAAATTGTCCATGTAGACGGTCCCGCTTCACGGCGATGGGCGCGTAGCTCAGCGGGAGAGCACACCCTTGACATGGGTGGGGTCACAGGTTCAATCCCTGTCGCGCCCACCATCGCCGGCCACAATCCCTTGCCAGACTTCTATTCGCTTTATTCGCACGAGTTCGCGCGCATCGCCTGCTGCGTGCCGCGCACCCAGGTCGCCAATGCTCCCTACAATCTCGCCGAGACGCTCAGGCTCGCCCGGGAAGGCGACAAAGCCGGCATCGTGCTCATGGTCTTTCCGGAACTCGGCCTCTCATCCTATGCGATCGACGATCTGCTGCAGCAGGACGCGCTGCTCGACGAGGTCGAGCGTTCGATTGCGGCGATCGTCGAGGCGTCGAAGAAGCTCAATCCCGTCCTGATCGTCGGCGCGCCTCTTCGCACGCACGGCCGCCTCTACAACACCGCCGTGCTGATCCATCGCGGCACGATCGTGGGCGTGGTTCCGAAGACCTACCTGCCGAACTACCGCGAATTCTACGAGAAGCGCCACTTCGTGAGCGGCGCCAACGTGCTCGAGAAGGAGATCGCGCTCGCGGGCCGCACCGTGCCTTTCGGAACGGACATGCTCTTCCGCTCGACCGGCAGTGTGCCGATGACCTTCCACGTCGAGATCTGCGAGGACATCTGGGTGCCGATCCCGCCGTCGAGCCATGCGGCTCTCGCGGGCGCCGAACTATTGGTCAATCTCTCGGCGAGCAACATCACTATCGGCAAGGCCGAATTGCGCCGCTTGTTGTGCGGCAGCCAATCCGCGCGCGCGAGTGCGGCCTATGCCTATTCGGCGTCGGGTCCGGGCGAATCGACGACTGATCTCGCTTGGGACGGGCAGGCGGCGATCTTCGAGTGCGGCGACATGCTGGCCGAGACCGAGCGCTTCGAGAAGGACTCGACCATCGTGCGGGCCGACATCGATCTCGGCCGCATCCGCCAGGAGCGGTTGCGCAACGGCGGCTTCGCCGACAACGGACGCGACGAGGGCGAGCGCGTGTCGCGCTTCCGCCGGATCGAATTCGCGCTCGATGCGCCGAAGAAGAGCGTGCGGCTGGAACGCGCGATCGAGCGCTTCCCCTACGTGCCGTCCGATCCTGCCAAGCTGCGCGACAATTGCTATGAGGCCTACAACATCCAGGTCCAGGGGCTGGCGCAACGCCTGCAGTCGAGCCGCGTGCAAAAGGCGGTGATCGGTGTGTCGGGCGGCCTCGATTCCACGCATGCGCTGGTCGTGGCCTGTCGCGCGATGGATCTGCTGGGCCGCGACCGCAAGAACATCCTCGCCTACACGATGCCGGGTTTCGGCACGTCCGATAAGACCTACAAGAACGCCTGGAAGCTCATGAAGGAGCTCGGCGTCACGGCGGGCGAGGTCGACATCAAGCCGTCGGCGATGGCCATGCTGAAGGAGATCGGCCATCCCTTCGCCAAGGGCAAGAAGGTCTACGACGTTACCTTCGAGAACGTGCAGGCGGGCCTGCGCACCGACTTCCTGTTCCGTCTCGCCAATCATCACGGCGGGCTGGTGGTCGGTACTGGAGATCTCTCGGAGCTGGGATTGGGCTGGTGCACCTACGGCGTGGGCGACCACATGTCCCACTACAATCCCAATGGATCGGTTTCCAAGACGCTGATCCAGCACCTGATCCGCTTCGTGGCGGCCTCTGGTGACGTCGACAGGAAGACGGCGGCGACCCTGCACGACATCCTCGACACCGAGATCTCGCCCGAGCTGATCCCGGCCGACGACAAGGGCGTGATCCAGTCGACCGAGAGCTTCGTCGGCCCCTACGCGCTGCAGGATTTCAATCTCTACTATCTGACGCGGCTCGGCTATCGGCCGTCGAAGATCGCATTCCTGGCGTGGAACGCCTGGCACGATGTGAAGAAGGGGGCCTGGCCGGCCAATGTTCCGGCCTCCGCCAAGCGTGCCTACTCACTGGCGGAGATCCGCAAGTGGATGGAGCTCTTCCTGCGTCGCTTCTTCACCAACCAGTTCAAGCGCTCGGCGCTGCCCAACGGGCCGAAGATCTCGTCCGGCGGCTCGCTCTCGCCGCGGGGCGACTGGCGCCAGCCGTCCGACAGCAGCCCCGACGTGTGGCTGGCTGAATTGAGGGGTTCGGTTCCCGAGAAATAATCGGCACCCCGGCCCATCTGGAGCGTTGGATGGCAGGAGGTCTGCCATGCCGACGCTCAATATCTCGTCCGAAAAAGTCTGCTTCCTGATCGTGAAGTCGCGCGAGTTCGACGTGCAGGATGCCAGGTCCGATCCCGACTCCGGCTCGAACGCCAGCGACGATGGCATGGTGGATGTGCTCGAGGAGCATTCCGACAATCCGGTGCTGCAGGAGATACGCACCTTCATCGCCGAGATGGGCGAGGACGAGAAGGCCGACCTGATCGCCCTTCTGCAGCTCGGTCGCGGCGACGCCACGATGGAGGAGTGGGAGGCGACGCGCGCCCAGGGCCTGCGCGAGCACGGCGGCCGTGTCGCCGCCTACCTGATCGGTGAGCCGCTTTTGAGCGATCATCTCGAGGAAGGTTTGTCGCAGTTCGGAATGTCCTGCGCGGAGTTCGAAAGGGGTCGCCTCTGAGGGCGCGCCTCTAGTAAAAGAGGGCATCGGACAGGAGGAAGCCGATGCCGCTCAAGATCAGGAAGACCGTGCAGCAGATGGTCGACGAGGCCAATGCCGAGATCGAGACCATTTCCGTCGACGAGGCGAGGAAGCTCGTCGGCCAGCCCGGCGTCACCTTCATCGACATCCGCGATCCGCGCGAGCTGTGGCGCGACGGCACCATCCCGGGCGCCATCAACGTCACGCGCGGCATGCTGGAGATGTGGATCGACCCACAGAGCCCCTATGCCAAGGACTATTTCCAGACCGGCAACAAGTTCATCTTCTTCTGTGCCGGCGCCTGGCGGTCGGCGCTGGCGACCAAGACGGCGCAGGACATGGGTCTGACGCCGGTCGCCCATCTCGAAGGCGGGCTGGGCGCCTGGAAGAAGGCCGGCGGAGAGGTGCAGAAGGTCGAGCCGAAGAAATGAGTCCGCCCGACTCGATGCTGGTGCCGCAGCCGACGGTCGAGGAGTTTCCGGAATACGTTTCGATTCCCGTCCGCATCGCGCGGCACGCCAGGGAATTTCCCCAAAAGCGTGCCGTCGTCTGCGAGGGCACGACGCGGACCTGGGGTGAGCTCGACAAGCGGGTCAACAAGGTGGCGCGAACCCTGGCCGCCGTGGGCGTGGGCAAGGGCGACAAGATCGCGATCCTGGCCGCCAACTCGGTCGAATATCTCGAGACTTTCATGGGCGGCCTGCGCGCGGGCGCCTGTGTCGTGCCGCTGTCGACCATGGCCGCAGCCGATGCGCTGGAGAAGATGCTCGACGATTGCGACGCCAAGGTCCTGTTCCTGTCGGACCAATATCGGGCGTTGGTCGAGCCCTACGAAGGCCGGCTCGGCAAGCTGATCGCGGGCGGCCGCATCGCCTACGATTTCAGGCGCGAGGGCTGGCAGGGATTCGAGGCGTGGCTGGCGCCCGCGAGCGACGCGCCATTCGAGGTGCCGCTGGGGCAGCTCGACGACTTCAACATCATCTATTCCTCGGGCACGACCGGCCTGCCCAAGGGCATCCTGCATACCCACGCCATGCGCGACCTGCTGGCGGTGCGGTTCGTGGCCCTCGACTACAGCCCGGACTCGATCTCGCTCGCCTCGACGCCGCTCTACTCCAACACCACGCTTGTGGCGGTGCTCGCGACCCTCGGCATCGGCGGTACGACCATCCTGATGCCGAAATCCGATGTGGCGAAGTTCCTGGAGATCGCCGAGCGGGAGCACGTGACCAACGCCATGTTGGTGCCGGTCCAATACCAGCGCATCCTGGCGCATCCAGACTTCGACAAGTACGACCTCAGCTCTTTCAAGTGCAAGCTGTCGACCAGCGCGCCTCTGCGGGCGCACATCAAGGCCGACGCGGTGAAGCGCTGGCCGGGCCGGCTGATCGAGATTTACGGCCTGACCGAAGGTGGCGGCGCTTGCACGCTCGAGGCCAACCTCCATCCCGACAAGCTCCACACGGTCGGCAAGCCCGGTCTCGGCTCGGAGATCGTGGTGCTGGACGAGCAAGGCAGGGTGCTGCCTCAGGGCGAGGTCGGCGAGCTCGCGGGCCGCGCCCAGATCATGATGAAGGGCTACTACAAGCAGGACGACAAGACGCGTGACCTGTTCTGGCACGACGACAAGGGCCAGCTCTACTTCAAGTCCGGCGACATGGGCCGCATCGACGAGGACGGCTTCGTCGTCCTGCTCGATCGCAAGAAGGACATGATCATCTCCGGCGGCTTCAACGTCTATGCCGCCGACATCGAGGTGCTGCTGCTGAAGCATCCCGACGTGATCGACGTCGCGGTGATCGGGATCCCGAGCGAGCAATGGGGCGAGTCGCCGATGGCGCTCGCGGTGCGGCGCGAAGGTGCGAAGGCCAACGAGGACGAGGTGAAGGACTGGGCCAACGCCCAGCTCAGCAAGACGCAGCGGCTGGTCGCTGTGGAATTTCGCGACTCGCTTCCCCGCAGCACCATCGGCAAGATCATGAAGCGCGAGTTGCGCGAGCCCTACTGGGCCGGCCGCAGCGCCAGGATTTGAGGGCAACCATGACCGAACCAACGCTTCGTTCCGCCCATCTCTTCACGCTGACGCTCGACGTCGATCCCAACATGACGGACGTGGGCGAGACCCCCTATGGCCGCCGTCGCATCGCGACGGTGAAGGGCGGCACGTTCGAGGGCGAGGAGCTCCGGGGTACCGTGCTGCCGGCGCCGGCCGGCGACTGGCTGCTGCTGCGCCGCGACGGCATCCTGATGCTCGACGTGCGGCTCACCTTGAAGACGCACGACGACCATCTGATCTACATGAGCTATCGCGGCATGCGGCACGGCCCCGCCTGGGTGATCGAGGCGCTCAACAAGGGCGAGCGGGTCGAGCCCAGCCAGTATTATTTCCGCTCGACGCCCTATTTCGAGACGGCATCGGAGAAGTACCGCTTCCTCAATCGCATCGTCTGCGTGGCGACCGGTCGGCGCGACCCGACCGGTCCCGTGTATGAGGTATTCCACATCCTTTAGGCTTCAGCCGCCGCAGGCGCGCAGCCAGTTGGTGCGGGCGTCGCGTTCGATGGCGAGCGCCTCGAACGACACGCCGCGGCACCATTCGTAGTGGGCGTTCCAGTCGTCGCTCCAGCGCGGGCCGTTGCCCCGGTTGCAGGCCGGGTGCTCGTGCATCAGGTGGACCTGGCGGATGGCCGAAACGGCATATTCCCGGCAGGCCTCGTTGCCGGCCGCGAAGGCGTTCGGCGCCTGCAGGGCGAGCAGGAGGGCGGCGGCGGTCACGGCACGGGCCGGTTTGGCGATGAACGACATGGCAAGTCTCCCATCAAGGCATGCACGTTGCGTGCGACGATGGGTACGGGGGGCTTTGAGACGCTGTGCCCCGGCAGGGCGTGCTTTAATTTTCGCGCCGTCCCCGGGCTTGGCCACACATCCGCCACGAATGCTTCCCTTCAGGCGCCGGGCATGTTCCTGTGCGGCCCATGAAAACCTACAGGATTGCGGCCATCCCGGGCGATGGCATTGGCACCGAGGTGATCGCTGCCGGCGTCGAGGTGCTGGAAGCGGTCGCCAAGCGCGACGGCAACTTCGCGCTCACCTTCGATCATTTCGATTGGGGCGGCGAATACTACAAGAAGCACGGCCGCATGATGCCGGAGAACGGCCGCGACCAGATCCGCCACCACGACGCGATCCTGTTCGGCTCGGCGGGCCATCCCGAGATCCCCGACCACATCACGCTCTGGGGGCTGCGTCTCAACATCTGCCAGCCGTTCGACCAGTACGCCAACGTGCGGCCGACGCGCATCCTTCCGGGCATCACCTCGCCGCTGCGCCATGTGAATGGGCCCGAGCTCGACTGGGTGATCGTGCGCGAGAATTCCGAGGGCGAGTATGCCGGCGTCGGCGGCCGCGCCCACCAGCTCTCGCCGCTCGAGGTCGCGACCGATGTCGCGATGTTCACGCGCGCGGGCGTCCAGCGCATCATGCGCTTCGCCTTCCGCCTCGCCCAATCGCGGCCGCGCAAGCTCCTCACCGTCGTCACCAAGTCGAACGCGCAGCGCCACGCCATGGTGATGTGGGACGAAATAGCGGTCGAGGTGGCGAAGGAATTCCCCGACGTCACCTGGGACAAGATGCTGGTCGACGCCATGACCATGCGCATGGTGGCAAAGCCGCAGAGCATCGACACGGTCGTGGCGACCAATCTCCACGCCGACATCCTGTCGGACCTGGCGGCGGCGCTGGCGGGTTCGCTCGGCATCGCGCCCACCGGCAACATCAATCCCGAGCGCGCTTTCCCTTCGATGTTCGAGCCGATCCACGGCTCGGCCTTCGACATCATGGGCAAGGGCGTGGCCAATCCGGTCGGCACCTTCTGGTCGTCGGTGATGCTGCTGGAGCATCTCGGCGAGAAGCCGGCCGGCGGCCGGCTGATGAAGGCGATCGAGCGGGTCACGGCCGATCCGCGCTTCCATACGCCCGATCTCGGCGGCACGGCGCGCACGGCGGACGTCGCCAAGGCCGTCATCGACGCCGTCCACGGCGCCAATATCTGAGGACCAGGACCGATGGAGACCATCCCCGCCCGCCGCGGCAAGGCCGCCTATGTGAAGGCCGGCCAGTCGATCCGCATCGTCAACACGCTCGGCAAGCAGGTGGTCGACACCTGGGCCTTCACCGCGCACATGCTGACCGAGTTCATGTCGATGGAGCACACGCGCGCCACGCTCACCAAGATGGTGCCGCGGCCGGGCGACGGGCTCTATACCAACCGGCGCCGCAGGATCCTGACCATGGTCGAGGATACGAGCCTCGGCGCGCACGACACGCTGATGGCCGCCTGCGACAGCGAGCGCTACATCCTGCTGGGCGTGAAGGAATACCACGACAACTGCACCGACAATCTCTTTGCCGGGATGCAGGGGCTGGGCCTCGTGCCGCCGGAATGCCCGAGCCCGCTCAATCTCTTCATGAACATTCCCTGGCAGCCGAACGGCAAGCTCTCGTTCGATCCGCCCACGACCAAGCCCGGCGACTACGTGCTGCTGCGCGCCGAGCTCGATTGCATCGTGGCCATGTCGGCCTGCCCGCAGGACATCCTGCCGATCAACGGCGAGGCCGGTAAGCCGACCGAAGCGCATTACGAGATCATTTCTTAGGTCTTACGGACCGCGAGCCTCCGGCTCGCCCTTGACCATGAGCGAGCCGGAGGCTCGCGGTCCGGAAGATCAAGAGATTTTCGCCAGCACCGGCAAAATATACTCGCGGAACTTCGCGGGGTTCTCGCTCATCGGGAAGTGGCCGACTTCCTTCATGATCGTCACCTCGACGCCCGGGATGTGCGTCGCGGTGCGGAGCGTGTCGTCAGGCGTGCAGGAGAAATCGTACTCGCCGGTCAGCAGGTAGAGCGGGCAGACCTTGGTGTCGATCGTCTTCACCTTCTCGCGCAGATCGCCGTCGACGCGATAGAAGTAGAGATCGCCTTTGAACACGCCCGGGCCGCCCTGCATGTACATCCAGAGCGTCTCGTGGCGCGTGACGGCCGGGCTCTGCGGCGCGATCAGGCCGGAGACCAGGGCGGCGCAGACCTCGCCGCCATGCACGTCGGGCCGGTGCAGCCAGGCCGTGTCGTACCAGGGCTGCTGGAAGTCGGCGGCCTCGAGCGCGATCAGGGCTCGGAACTCCGAAGCATGCGCGATCGCGAGATTGAGCACGATGCGCCCGCCGATCGAGCAGCCCATGACGGCCGGCTTGTCGAGTTCCATGGCCTGGCAGAAGGCGCGGATGGCCGCCGTGTAGGACTGCGTGGTCAGCCGATATTCGGTCTTCTCCCAGCCGTCGGGCGGCGTCGACTTGCCGTGCCAGGGCATGTCGAAGGCGAGCACGCGGAAGCGCTTGGTGATCTCGGGATCGGCAAGCAGGTGCCGGTACTGGCGATTGTCCGCGCCGGCGGTGTGCAGGCACACGAGCGGAATGCCTTGTCCCGCCTCCTCGAAATAGAGGCGATGCGGCACGCCCTCGATCTCCGCACGGACGTAGCGGCCGATCATGGGTTCGAGCTTGGGCGCCATCAGCGTCGTCCCCGCGGCAGGGCCAGCAGGTCCTTGAAGTATTGCAGGTTCTGCAGCAGCGGCCGCAGGTCGCCCGCCATGGAGGCGACGCCGCGCTTGGTGAGCGCGAAGAGGTCGTGCCAGCCGGGCGCCGGCATCGGCTCCCAGTAGTTGGTCCAGGCCTCGTCGGTCGCGGTGAAGGAAAAGGCGGTCGAACGCATCAGGCGGGCGCCGCGCTCGAAGCCTTTCAGCGCGCCGTCGGCGATGGAGAGGAAGAAAGGCTCGTTGCCGATATCGATGCGCGCCTCGACGGTGAGCCAGCGGCCGCGACGCAACAGGTCTGCGTCGGCGGCAAGCAGCGTCGGGATCGCCGCGAAACGGTCGGCGGCGGTCATACCACTCTATCGGCGCGCAGCTTCTCGATCGCCTCGGGCGCGTAGCCCAGCTCCTGCAGGATCTGGTCGGTATGCTCGCCGAGCTTGGGCGCGCGGCTGCGGATCGTGAGCGGCGTGCGCGACAGCTTCACCGGTTCCTGCAGCACGGGAATCGGCTTCCGGGCGCCGGGATACTCCATTTTGTGGAAGAAGCCCGCTTCGTTGACGTGCTTGTCGTCGAGCGTCTGCTGCGGCGTGTAGACGGCGCCCGCGGGAATGCGATTGGCCTCGAGCTGCTCCAGCGCCTCGGCGACGGTGCGGGCCGAGCACCATTTCTGCATGATCTCCGACAGCGCCTCGCCGTTGTCGCCGCGCGCCAGATCGTCCTTGAAGCGCGGATCGGCCGAGAGGTCCTCGTTGCCCATCAGGCGGCACCAGCGCACGAACAGCGGCTGGCCGATGGTCATGGCGTAGATCCAGCCGTCCTTGCACTTGAACGTATCGGAGGGGCCGGCGGTGAAGCCGCGGTTGAGCGTGGCGATGCGGTCGAGGCTCAGCATCGACTGCTCGATCAGATGGCTGTTGGTGATGTTGATGGCGGTGCGAAGCAGCGCCGTCTCGACCTTCTGGCCCTTGCCGCTCTTCTGGCGGTCCATCAGCGCGGCCAGCACGCCCACGGTGCTGAGCAGCGCCGAGCCGAAATCGACGTAGGGCGCATTGGCGCGCGTCGGCACCTCGCCGTCGCCCGAGAGATGCATGGCGCCCGACATGGCCTGGCCGATCGTGTCGAAGCCCACGCGGGTGGCGTAGGGGCCCTCGGAGCCGAAGGTCGAGTTGGTGGCGAGGATGATGCGTTCGTTGACCGAGGCGAGCGTGTCGTAGTCGATCCCCATCTTCTTCATGTCTTCGTAGGGCAGGTTGGCGATCACGACATCGGACACGGCGACGAGCTTCCTCACGATCTCGCGGCCGGCGGGCTTCATCGGGTTGAGCGTCAGGCCGAGCTTGTTCCGGCCCATCTGCAGGAACATGGCGCCCTGGCCGTCGTCGGTGACGGGCGTCACCCAGCGATCCTCGCTGCCTTCCAGCTTCTCGATGCGGATCACCTCGGCGCCGAGATCGCCCAGCATGGTGCCGCAGAAGGGACCGGCGATGTAGCGGCCGAAATCGAGGACGCGGATACCGTCGAGAACGCCCATTGTGTTTCCTCTTTCGGACCGTGGGCCTCCGGGCCCGCCTCACGAGCGGGCCTGGAGGCCCGCGGTCCGCTGACTATTGATCGGAAAATTTCAGGTCGAGGCGCGCTGCTTGGCCGCCTTGAGCGTGCCGCCGCGCATCACGTGGCCGGGAAGCGGCCGGCCGACGACGTCCTCGGCGATCTTGGCGACCTCGATCAGGTGATCGACGTCGAGGCCGGTCTCGATGCCCATCTCCTCGCACATGAAGGCGAAGTCCTCGGTGCAGATGTTGCCGACCGCACCGTCGGTCGCGGCGAACGGGCAGCCGCCCAACCCGGCGATCGAGGCGTCGAAGTCCGTCACGCCGAGCTGGAGGCCCGCGAAGGCCGAGGGCAGGCCGGTGCCGCGTGTGTCGTGCAGGTGCAGGCCGACCTCGAGGTCGGGCCACTTGTCGCGGATGGCGCCGATCAGGCGGTAGACCGAGGCCGGGTTGGCCCAGCCCATGGCGTCGGTCAGCTTGACGCCCCTGAGCTTGAAGCCCGCGAGTTCCGCCTCGTCGAGGATCGACTGCACCCGCTGCAGGATCAGCTCGGTCGAGAGCTCGCCCTCGTAGTTGCAGCCGAAGGCGCCCAGGACCACGCCCCATTCGACCGGCATGCCGCGGTCCTTGAAGGTCTTGAGCGACATGCGCTGCTCGATCAGCGAATCGGGCACCGACTTGCCGATGTTCTTGCGCGAGAAAGTGTCCGAGGCGGTGATGCGCACGCTGCCCGCGACGTGCAGCGGTCCGCGCAGGGCGCGTTCCAGGCCCTGCTGATTGAGGTACAGCGCTGCGTATTCGATGCCGGGTTTCTGATGGATCGCCGCCGCGACTTCCTCGGCGTCGGCCATGGTCGGCACGCGCTTGGGGTTCACGTAGGACACGCAGGCGATGTGCTTGAGGCCGGTCTCCGCCAGCGCCTCGATGAGGCGCACCTTCTCGGAGACCGGGATCATCTTCTTTTCCGACTGGAAGCCCTCGCGCGGGCCTTCCTCATTGATCGTGATGCGCTTGGGCAAGTCGGACAT
>DATJWN010000166.1:0-2999 GCA_035501235.1 Reyranella sp. | reverse complement strand
ACAGCCGGCCCGAGCATTTCGCCCCCGAACCGGAGGAGCCCATATGACCGCAATCATCGACGTCCACGCCCGCGAGATCCTCGACAGCCGGGGTAACCCGACCGTCGAAGTCGACGTCACGCTGGATGATGGCAGCTTCGGCCGCGCCGCGGTGCCCTCGGGCGCGTCGACCGGCGCGCATGAGGCGGTCGAGAAGCGCGATGGCGACAGCGCCCGCTATCTCGGCAAGGGCGTGCTGAAGGCCGTCGAGGCCGTGAACGGCGAGATCGCCGACGCCATCATCGACTTCGAGGCGGAGGAGCAGTCCGAGATCGACGCCGCGATGATCGAGCTCGACGGCACCGAGAACAAGTCGCGCCTCGGCGCCAACGCGATCCTCGGCGTCAGCCTCGCGGTCGCCAAGGCGGCGGCCGAGAGCCGTGGCCTGCCGCTCTACCGCTACGTCGGCGGCGTGCAGGCGAACGTGCTGCCCGTGCCGATGATGAACATCATCAACGGCGGCGAGCATGCCGACAACCCGATCGACTTCCAGGAGTTCATGATTGTCCCGCACGGCGCCGACACGCTGCGCGATGCGGTGCGCTGGGGCGCGGAGATCTTCCACACGCTCAAGAAGGGCCTGCACGACGCCGGCCTTTCCACCTCGGTGGGTGACGAGGGCGGCTTCGCGCCGAACATCGGCTCGACCGCCGATGCGCTCGATTTCATCATGAAGTCGATCGAGAAGGCCGGCTACAAGCCCGGCGAGCAGGTGGCGATTGCGCTCGACTGCGCCGCGACCGAGTTCTTCAAGGACGGCCAGTACGTCATGGCGGGCGAGGGCAAGACCCGATCGTCGGACGAGATGGCGGCGTATCTCGCCGGCCTCGCCGCGCGCTATCCGATCTGGTCGATCGAGGACGGCATGGCCGAGGACGACTGGGCCGGCTGGAAGACGCTGACCGGCCTGATCGGCAATAGCACCCAGCTGGTGGGCGACGATCTGTTCGTGACCAACCCGAAGCGCCTGGCGCGCGGCATCGAGGGTGGTTTCGCCAACTCGCTGCTGGTGAAGGTCAACCAGATTGGCACGCTGTCCGAAACGCTGGAGGCCGTGTCGATGGCGCAGCGCGCGCGCTACACTGCGGTCATGTCGCACCGTTCGGGCGAAACCGAGGACAGCACCATCGCCGACCTCGCCGTCGCCACCAACTGCGGCCAGATCAAGACCGGCTCGCTCGCGCGTTCGGACCGGCTTGCCAAGTACAACCAGCTCATCCGCATCGAGGAGGAACTGGGCAGCTCCGCACGCTATGCCGGACGGAGTGCTTTTGCCGGTAAAATCGCCTGAAAACCGCTTGAATCTGCAACAGTTTGTCGGGATAATGCGCCCCCATGGCAAGGGGGCGCTCCATCTCGATCATCCGTGCGGCGGCAGGGCCGGCGCTCGCGTTGCTCGTGATCGGCAATTTCGCCGGCTACGCCATCGCGGGCCCCAACGGCCTGCTGGCTCTGGGCGACTATAAGCAGCAGCTCGCCCAGCGCCAGGTCATGCTCCGCAAGGTCGAGGCGCAGCGCGCCGAACTGGCCCGTCGTGTCGCTTTGCTGGACGCCAGGCACGTCGATCCTGATATGGCCGACGAACTCGTCCGCCGCGACATGGGGCTGGCGCGCCCCGATGAAGTGATCATCCAGACACCCTGACAATTTCATTTTTTGCAATCGCCTCGGCGGCGGATGCAACAGGTGGATGCCGTTGCGGAATCGGGAACTTGGCGCCTATACCGCGCCCATCATACACGCCAACCGAAGGGCCTGACTCTTGGCGAGACCGCAAACGAAGAGCGCCGGGGCGACCACGCCCAAGGCGGACCCCGTTCCCACTTCCAACCGCGAACGCCCGGCCGAGCCGCAGCGCTACAAGGCGGGTAAGGAAGAGCTTCTCGAATTCTATCGCCAGATGGTGCTGATCCGCCGCTTCGAGGAGCGCGCCGGCCAGCTTTACGGCCTCGGGCTGATCGGCGGCTTCTGCCACCTCTACATCGGCCAGGAGGCCGTCGCCGTCGGCCTGCAGTCCGCTCTCGACAACGAGAAGGACAGCGTCATCACCGGCTATCGCGACCATGGCCACATGCTGGCCTATGGCATTGATCCCAAGATCATCATGGCCGAGCTCACGGGGCGCCAGGCGGGCATCTCGAAGGGCAAGGGTGGCTCGATGCACATGTTCTCCGTGGAGCATAAGTTCTACGGCGGCCACGGCATCGTCGGCGCGCAGGTCAGCCTCGGCACCGGCCTCGCCTTCAAGCACAAGTACAGCAACGACGGTGGCGTCTGCCTCGCCTATTTCGGCGACGGTGCTGCCAACCAGGGCCAGGTCTATGAGAGCCTGAACATGGCCGAGCTGTGGAAGCTTCCGATCATCTTCGTGATCGAGAACAACGGCTATGCGATGGGCACCGCGGTCAACCGCTCCTCGTCCGAGGACCAGCTCTATCGCCGTGGCGAGAGCTTCCGCGTGCCGGGCATGCAGGTCGACGGCATGGACGTGCTCGCGGTGCGCGGCGCGGTCGAGGAAGCGCTCAAGTGGGTGCGCGCCGGCAAGGGCCCCATCGTGATGGAGCTCAAGACCTACCGCTATCGCGGCCATTCGATGTCCGATCCCGCCAAGTACCGGACCCGCGAGGAGGTGCAGGCGATGAAGGACTCGTCCGACTGCATCGACGCCGCCAAGCGCGAGCTCGAGGCGCTGGGCGTCACCGAGGACGAGCTGAAGGCGATCGAGAAGGAAATCCGCCAGATCGTCGTCGAGGCGGCCGATTTCGCCGAGCAATCGCCCGAGCCCGATCCGGCCGAGCTTTATACCGACGTTCTGGTGGGAACCTACTGAAATGGCGATCGAACTGAAGATGCCGGCGCTTTCGCCCACCATGGAAGAGGGCACGCTGGCCAAGTGGCTGGTCAAGGAAGGCGACACGGTGAAGTCCGGCGACATCCTCGCCGAGATCGAGACCGACAAG
>DATJWN010000165.1:0-30642 GCA_035501235.1 Reyranella sp. | reverse complement strand
GGCCTTCAAGGCGGGCGACATCGACTATCGCGAGGAATACACCTCGCGCACCTGGGCGACCGGCTACGATTTTCCCGCGGTCAAGTCGGGCGCCGTGCAGCGTGACATGCTGCACCATTCGAGCACGCTGCCCATGCAGGGCATCGGCTTCAACCTGCGGCGCGAGCTCTTCAAGGACCGCCGCGTGCGCGAGGCCTTCGTGCACCTGGTCGATTTCGAATGGTTCAACAAGACGCTGTCCTATGGCCTGCTGACCCGGGTGAACAGCTACTTCTTCAACTCCGAGCTCGCGGCGACCGGGCTGCCCTCCAAGGAGGAGCTGGAAGTCCTCGAACCGCTGCGCAGCCAGATCCCGCCCGAGGTCTTCACCACGGAATTCAAGCTGCCGGTCACCGACGGCAGCGGCAACAACCGCGAGGGCGCGCGCCGCGCGATCGCGCTCCTCAAGGAGGCCGGCTGGGACGTCAAGGACGGCAAGATGACGAACAAGCAGAGCGGCAGGCCGTTCGTCTTCGAGCTGCTGCTGGGCGAGCCGCGCCTCGAACGCTTCGCCCTGCCTTTCAAGCAATGGTGCGAGCGGGTCGGCGTGCAGGTCAACCTGCGCACCGTCGATCCGGCGCAGTACGAGAAGCGCATGGACGATTTCGACTACGAAGCGACCATGGTGATCATGGCCCAGTCGCTGTCGCCCGGAAACGAGCAGCGCGAATTCTGGGGCTCCAAGGCCGCCGTGACCAAGGGCAGCCGCAACCAGATGGGCATATCGGATCCCGCCATCGACAAGCTGATCGAGCTGGTGATCGCCGCCCCCGACCGGCAGAGCCTGGTCATGCGCACCCGCGCGCTCGACCGCGTGCTGCTGTGGCACCAGTACCTCGTGCCGCAATACTATTCGACGACGTTCTGGATCGCTTACTGGAACAAGTTCGGCCGGCCCTCGACACTCGCCAAATACGAGCCGCGCGGGCTCGACAGCTGGTGGATCGATCCTGAAAAGGAAAAGGCCCTGGGCAGCGCGCAGAAGTGATGCCCGCCCGGTGACGATCTGATCTCATGGGCGCCTACATCCTGCGCCGCCTGATGCTCATGGTGCCGACCCTGCTCGGCATCATGGTCGTCAACTTCTTCGTGATCCAGGCGGCCCCCGGCGGGCCGGTGGAGCAGGCGATCTCCAAGCTGCGCGGCCGCGGCGACGTCACCCAGCGCATCACCGGCGGCGGCGATGCCGCGGCCGGCGCCCAGCAAAGCAACCGCCAGGACCTGTCGCGCGGCGCGCGCGGCCTGCCGCCCGAGCTGATCGACCGCATCAAGCGGCAATACGGCTTCGACAAGCCGATCGGCCAGCGCTTCCTCGACATGATGCTGGGCTATCTGACGTTCGACCTGGGTGACAGCTTCTTCCGCAACCAGCGGGTCTTCGATCTGGTAGTCTCCAAGATGCCGGTCTCGATCTCGCTCGGCCTGTGGACGACGCTGCTCACCTACCTGATCTCCATCCCGCTCGGCATCAAGAAAGCCGTGCGCGACGGCTCGCGCTTCGACGTCGTGAGCTCGTCGGTCGTGATCGTGGGCAACGCGATCCCCGGATTCCTGTTCGCGCTCCTGCTGGTGGTGCTGTTCGCGGGCGGCAGCTACTGGAGGATCTTTCCCCTGCGCGGCATCGTCGCGGACGACTGGCGCTCGCTCTCCTGGCCCGCGCTGATCGCCGACTATGCCTGGCACATGGCGCTGCCCGTGCTCGCCATGCTGATCAGCGGCTTCGCCACGCTCACCATGCTGACCAAGAATTCCTTCCTCGAGGAGATCGGCAAGCAGTACGTGCTGACGGCGCGCGCCAAGGGGCTGGTTGAGCGCCGCGTGCTCTATGGACACGTCTTCCGCAACGCCATGCTGATCGTGATCGCGGGCTTCCCCGCGGCCTTCGTCGCGGTCCTGTTCAGCGGCTCGCTCCTGATCGAGGTCATCTTCTCGCTCGATGGCATGGGCCTCCTGGGCTTCGAGGCCGCCATCGGCCGCGACTATCCGGTGATGTTCGGCACGCTCTGGGTGCTCTCGCTGCTCGGCCTCGTGGTCGGGTTGATCGGCGATCTGCTCTACATGGCGGTCGATCCGCGCATCGACTTCGCCACCAGGGGAGCATGAGGGGCGCATGATCAAGCTGCGCCCCGTCACGCTGCGCCGCTGGCGCATCTTCGCCGCCAACCGCCGGGGCTTCTGGTCGCTGATCCTGTTCGGCATCCTGTTCGGGGTGAGCCTCCCCGCCGAGTTCATCGCCAACGATCGGCCGATCCTCGTCTGGTACGACGGCAGCCTCTACTCGCCCGTGCTCGTGGCCTATCCCGAGACGACGTTCGGCGGCGAGTTCGCGACCGAGGCCGACTATCACGACCCCGAGGTCGAGAAGCTGATCAAGGCCAAGGGCTGGATGGTCTGGCCCGCCATCCCCTATCGCTACGACACGATCGTCACCGATCTCGGCCGCGCCGCCCCCTCGCCGCCGACATGGCAGAATCCTCTCGGCACCGACGATCAGGCACGCGACGTGCTGGGCCGGCTGATCTACAGCTTCCGCATCTCCATCCTGTTCGGCTTCCTGTTGACCGCCTTCGGCTCGATCATCGGCATCGCCGCGGGCGCGGTGCAGGGCTATTTCGGCGGCCTGGTCGACCTTTTGACACAGCGGTTCCTGGAAATCTGGTCGAGCATGCCGGTGCTCTACCTGCTGATCATCATGGCGAGCTTCATCCAGCCCGGTTTCTGGTCGCTGCTCGGCATCATGCTGCTGTTCGGCTGGATGAGCCTGGTCGGGCTGGTGCGGGCGGAATTCCTGCGCGGCCGCAACTTCGACTATGTACGGGCGGCCCGCGCCATGGGCATGCTGGACGTCCGAATCATGATGCGCCACATCCTGCCCAACGCCATGACCGCAAGCCTCACCTACCTGCCCTTCATCCTCGCCTCCTCGGTCACGACCCTCACCGCGCTCGACTTCCTGGGCTTCGGCCTGCCGCCGGGATCGCCCTCGCTGGGCGAGCTGCTGCTGCAGGGCAAGAACAACATCACCGCGCCCTGGCTCTCCTTCACGGGTTTCATCGTCGTGGCCACCATGATGACCCTGCTGGTCTTCATCGGCGAGGCGGTGCGCGATGCCTTCAATCCGCGCAAGACGGTAGTCGCATGAGCGATCCCCTTCTCGAAGTCCGCGACCTCTCCGTGCGCTTCGGCCGCGGCCCGACCGCCGTCGAGGCCGTGAAGGGCGTGAGTTTCGACATCCATCGGGGCGAGACCCTGGCGCTGGTCGGCGAATCGGGCTCGGGCAAGTCGGTGACGGCGCTCTCCGTGCTGCAGCTCCTGCCCTATCCTTTCGCCAGCCATCCGACGGGCTCGATCCGCTTCCAGGGCCGCGAGCTGGTGGGCGCCGGCCAGCGCGAGCTCCTCAACGTGCGCGGCAATCGCGTCTCGATGATCTTCCAGGAGCCGATGACCTCGCTCAATCCGCTGCACACGATCGAGCGGCAGATCAACGAGGTCCTGATCCTGCACAAGGGCCTCAATCGCGACGCTGCGCGCCGGCGCACGCTCGAACTGCTGGAGCAGGTCGGCATTCCCGAAGCGGCCAAGCGGCTGGACGCCTATCCGCACCAGCTCTCGGGCGGCCAGCGCCAGAGGGTGATGATCGCCATGGCGCTCGCCAACGAGCCCGACCTGCTGATCGCCGACGAGCCGACCACCGCGCTCGACGTCACCATCCAGGCGCAGATCCTGAACCTGCTGAAGAGCCTGCAGGCAAAATACGGCATGGCGCTGCTCTTCATCACCCACGACCTCTCGATCGTGCGCAAGGTCGCCGACCGGGTCTGTGTCATGACCCAGGGCAGGATCGTCGAACAGGGCAAGGTGTTCGACGTTTTCGACCATCCGCAGCACGCCTACACCAGGCATCTTCTCTCCGCCGAGCCCAAGGGACGGCCCGCACCCGCCGATCCCAACGCGCCGCAGATCCTGACGCTCGACGAGATCAAGGTGCACTTCCCCATCAAGCGTGGCGTGCTGCGCCGGACCGCGGGCTATGTGAAGGCGGTCGATGGCGTGAGCCTCGCGTTGCGCGAAGGGCATACGATCGGGCTGGTGGGCGAATCGGGCTCGGGCAAGACGACGCTCGGCTTGGCGCTGCTGCGGCTGGAGAAGAGCGAGGGCGGCATCCATTTCGACGGGCGCGACCTGCAGGCCACGCCCCAGCGCGACATCCGCCCGCTGCGCCGCCAGATGCAGATCGTGTTCCAGGATCCCTATAGCTCGCTCAGCCCCCGCATGACGGTCGGCGAGATCGTGGGCGAGGGGCTGGAGGTGCACGGCATCGGCACGCCGGACGAGCGCGCGAAGATGATCGACGAGGCCCTGCGCGAGGTCGGCCTCGATCCCGCGGCCAACACAGGCATCCGCGACCGCTATCCGCACGAGTTCTCCGGCGGCCAGCGCCAGCGCATCGCCATCGCCCGCGCGCTGGTCCTGAAGCCGCGCTTCATCGTGCTCGACGAGCCGACCTCGGCGCTGGACATGAGCGTGCAGGCGCAGATCGTCGACCTGCTGCGTGACCTGCAGCGGCGGCACAGGCTCGCCTATATCTTCATCAGCCACGACCTCAAGGTCGTGCGCGCGCTCGCCGACGAGGTCGTCGTCCTGCAATCCGGCAAGGTGGTCGAGCGCGGCCCGGCCGAGCAGGTCTTCGCGCGCCCGCAGACGCCCTATACGAAGGCGCTGATCGCGGCGGCCTTCAATCTCGAGGCGGTTGGTAGCCCTTAGGCGCTTCCATCATCAGGGCGAGTCCGTTGCCGTCGGGATCGTCGAAGAAGGTCATCCAGAGATCGTGATCGGGCATGCGCGCGATCAGGTGTATCTCGTCGTTGAATTTCACACCGCGCGAGGCGAGATCCTTGCGCGCGAGGGCGATGTCGGCGACGGCGAAGTAGAGAATGCCTTTCGGGACAAGCGTCGCGGGATCGTGGACCTTCTCCAGCAACAGCCGCACGCCCGCGCAGTCGAAGAAGGTGAGATCGCCGTAGCGGTACATCTTCCGGAGGCCGAGCGCGGTGCCGTAGAAGACCTCCGATCGCTCGACGTCGCTCGTCGGAAACGCCACCTGACCCAGACGTGCCAGCGCAACCGTCATGCCCGCCTCCCCTCGCCTTGGCACTGCAATCCGTCTACATCTTGCCGTCAGCACGAGGGGAAGACGAGTCCATGGCGGGCGCCATCGCTTACATCAGCAACGATACAGACGGCATGCACTGGAAGAAGATCATCGAGGAGGCCTTCGGGCCGATCGACTTCCGGACCCTGAGGACGGGCCTCGGCAACAAGGACGATATCGAGATCGCGCTCGCCTGGAAGCCGGCCAAGGGCGTGCTGGCCTCCTTCCCCAATCTCAAGATGATCGTGTCGCTGGGCATGGGCGTCGACCATCTGCTGGCCGATGGGCTGGTGCCGCCGGGCGTTGCCGTCACCCGCATCATGGACGACGGGCTGGTCGGCCAGATGAGCGAGTACGCGATCTACTGGGCGCTGCGGCATCATCGCGACATCGACAAATACGCCGCGAGCCAGAAAGCCAAGAGCTGGAAGCCCGAGGATTTCGTCGACACCATCCATCGCAAGGTCGGCATCATGGGCCTCGGCACGATCGGCCAGGACACGGCCGGCAAGTTCGCCGCGCTCGGTTTTCCGACCGCGGGCTGGAGCCGCACCGCCAAGACGCTCCCCGGCATCGAGACCTTCCACGGCGCCGACGGTTTCGCGAAGTTCCTCGCCCGCACCGACATACTGGTCGCCGTGCTGCCGCTCACCCGCGAGACGCGCGGCATCCTGAACGCCAAGGCTTTCGCCGCACTGCCCAAGGGCGCCTACCTGATCAACATGGCGCGCGGCGGCCACGTCGTGGACGAGGACCTGCTGGCGGCGCTCGATTCAGGCCATCTGAGCGGCGCTGTGCTCGATGTCTTCAACACCGAGCCGCTGCCCGCCGACCACCGCTACTGGACGCATCCCAAGGTCCATGTGACACCCCATATTGCGGGCGCCACCAACCCGCGCACGGCGTCGCCAGGGGTGCTCGAGAACATCCGACGGTTGCGCGCCGGGCAGCCGCTGATCCACACGGTGGATGTGAAGTCGGGCTACTGATACAGTTGCCGGGTCCTCCGCTGCTGGAAGGGAGCCCGGCGATGACCGCTCAGACCAGAGGCCGCATCCGTCACATTGCGCTCAGCGTAAAAGATCCTTGGGAGACCGCCGAGTTCTACAAGCAGGCGATGGGCCTGCAGGAAGTCATGGACATCGACGGCGAGTTGGCCGAAGGCGTGTTCCTGACCGACGGCGTGGTCAATCTCGCCATCCTCCACTTCAAGAACGACGAAGCCTCGCAGGGCACCGGCGCCGACTATGTCGGCATCCATCACCTGGGCTTCTGGGTCGACGACGTGATCGAGCAGGGCAAGACCGCGCGCAACGTGGGCGCGACCTGGATCATGGGCGATCCGAACAATCCGCACGGCTACGAGATCAAGCACACCGATCTCAACGGCATCATCTTCGACATCGCGGCGCACGGCTGGGCAGGCTCGCAGAAGGAGCCGGGATCGCCGGACAATGTCGCGAATGGGACGCCGCAGCGGCGGCTCGCCAAGTTCGACGAGCGCCGCAGCCGCGCCATCGCCAAGTTCGCGGCGATGCGCGGCAAGAAGGTGCCTTTAGCGGCGGAGTGACTTAGCCGCCTATTCCGCGGCGACCTTCTCGGCCCGCTTGATGTTCGAGCGCTTGATGCGGTCGAGGTTGGAACCCTCGATGCGCACCAGCTTGGTCACCGTGTCGCGGTTCGGCGAGTGGATGACGTGCACGTCGTAGAAATGCGCGTCGCCCGGACGCAGCGTGTAGACCTTCTCGGGCTCCACGAGCGTCGGATTGGTGTCGTCGCCTTTGCGAACGACCTTCCAGTCCGTCATCTCGGTGTCGCCCTCGGCGAGACCGTAGATCGCCCAGCTCGAGCCGTGATCGTGCGGCTCGCCGTGTGCCGGCTTCATGTAGACATGGCCGCAGACGCAGAAGCCCGTCTCGGGATCCTCATACAGCACCTTGCGCGGCTTGCAGTTTTCCGGCGTCAGGTATTTGGCGATGAACTCCTTGTCCAGACACACCTTGGACACGAGCTTGCAGACGGCTTCCTTGCCGCCCTTGCCGGGATCGGCCTTGAGCGCGGCCTTGATGTCGCTGGAAAGCTGCTCGAGCGTGTAGGTCATTGCTTCACCCTCTTTTCTACAGCGGCAAAGATAGCGCGAGCGGCCTGGGCTTCGCCACCCTCCGGACGGCCCGGTTTCGGCGCATTGTTCCAGGCCATCATGTCGAAATGGGCCCATGGCACGTCGTCGGGCACGAATTCCTGCAGGTAGAGCGCGGCCGTGATCGCCCCGCCGAACGTGCCGCCTGACACGTTGTTGATATCGGCCACCTTGCTGGCCAGCAGCGCGCGATAGGGCCGGTAGAGCGGCATGCGCCACATCGGGTCGGACTGCGCCGTGCCCGAGGCGAGCAGATCGTTGGCCAGCGTGTCGTCGTTGCAGAACAGCGCCGGCAGGTCGGTGCCGAGCGACACGCGCGCCGCCCCCGTGAGCGTCGCGCAATCGACCATCATCGTCGGCTTCTCCGACGCGCCCTCGCAGAGCGCATCGCACAGGATCAACCGGCCCTCGGCGTCGGTGTTGCCGATCTCGACACTGATGCCCTTGCGCGTCGGCACCACGTCGAGCGGACGGAAGGCGTTGCCCGAGACGCTGTTCTCGACCGCCGGCACCAGCAGGCGCAGGCGCACCGGCAGCTTGATCGCCATGATCATCGAGGCCACGGCCATCACGGTCGCCGCACCACCCATGTCCTTTTTCATATTCAGCATGCCGGCCGCGGGCTTGAGGTCGAGGCCGCCGGTGTCGAAGCACACGCCCTTGCCCACGAGCGTCACCTTGGGATCGCTTTCACGGCCCCAGGTGAGATCGATCAGCCTCGGCGCGCGCACGCTGGCGCGGCCCACGGCGTGGATCATCGGGAAGTTCTGCTTCAGGAGATCGTCGCCCACGATCACCCTGATCTTGGCCTTGTGCGTCTTGGCGAGTGCTTGTGCCGCGGCCGCGAGCTCGGCGGGTCCCATGTCGGACGACGGCGTCGTTATGAGATCGCGCGCCAGGAAGATCGACTCGATGACCGCCGTCGCGCGCGCCTTGTCCGCGCCAGCAGGCCACACGATCTTCGGTCCGGGCTTGCCCTTCTTCGCCTTGTAGCGCTCGAAGCGCCACGTCCCGAGGCCGATCGCGATGGCGGCGTCGGTCGGCGAGACGGGCGCGGTATCGCCGAGCTTCCAGTTACCCGCCGGCAACTTGTTCGCCAGCGATCCGAAGTCCCAGAGCGTCGGCTTGTCCGGCAGCACGAGCAGCGCGCCCGCGGCCTTGCCGTCGCGGCTGGGCAGCACGGCGAAGTCTCCCGCCGCGCCGCCCAGGCCCAGAGAGTCGAGCCATGCACGGCGCGCAGCCGTCTGCGATTTCAGCCAGGTTCGCCACTTGTTGGCGAGCACAAACTGCACAGCAAGAGCAGAAGAAGAACGGTCGACGAAAGGCAGCGACATGGCCATGCTCACAAAACTGTAGGTCAACGGTCAAGATTGCCGGTCAAACTGGTGGGCTGGCAAGCGGATGAAGACGGAGGAAGCATGGCCGATTTCACGATGGTGATCGGCAACAAGAACTATTCCTCGTGGTCGCTGCGCGGCTGGCTGATGGCCAGGATCGCGGGCGTTGCGTTCGACGAGGTGCTGATCCCGCTCGACCTGCCCGAGACGCAAGCGGCCATCCGCAAGCATTCGCCCTCCGGCAAGGTGCCCGTGCTCCTGCATCGCGGCCTTGGCGTTTGGGAGTCGCTCGCGATCGCGGAATATCTCAACGACCTCAAGCCCGAATCCGGCCTATGGCCGGCGGCCGAGGCGGCGCGCGCCCACGCCCGGTCCATTTCGGCCGAGATGCATGCGGGCTTCGCCGAGCTGCGGACCCAGATGCCGATGAACATCCGCGCCTCTTTTCCCGGCAAGGGCATGACGCCCGCCGTGCGCACCGACATCGAGCGCATCACCGGCTTGTGGCGCGACTGCCGCAAGCGCTTCGCCGGCGCCGCGTCGAAGGACGACGGCTTCCTGTTCGGCGCGATCGGCGCCGCCGATGCCATGTACGCGCCGGTCGTCACGCGGCTGCGTACCTACGACGTGAAGCTCGACAGCGACGCCGCGGCCTACTGCGACGCCATCATGGCCTATCCGCCGATGAAAGAGTGGGTCGAGGCCGCGAAACACGAACCCTGGCTGATTGCGAGCGCCGAGATGGAGTAAGCTCGGCCATGGCCGACACGATTCACGACAAGGTCGACGTTCTCATCATCGGTTCGGGCGCTTCGGGCGCCGCCGCGGCGTGGAGCCTGGCCGAGACCAAGATGCGCATCCTCTGCCTCGAGCAGGGCGACTGGGTGAAGCCGACGGACTATCCGACCAACGGCCGCGACTGGGAGGCGCGCCTGTTCGGCGACTTCGCCATCAATCCCAACCGCCGCGCGCGCGAGACCGACTATCCGATCAACAACGGCACCTCGCCGATCCAGGTCGTGAACTTCAACGGCGTGGGCGGCAGCACCATCATGTACACGGCGCACTATCCGCGCCTGCATCCCAGCGACTTCCGCGTGAAGAGCCTCGACGGCGTGGCCGACGACTGGCCGGTCGACTACGACACGCTCGAGCCGTTCTTCGCCGAGAACGACCGCATGACCGGCGTCGCGGGGCTGGCGGGCGATCCCGCCTATCCATTCCACCAACCGCCCATGCCGCCGCTGCCGCTCGGCAAGACCGGCAAATGCTTCGGCGAGGCGCTGAACAAGCTCGGCTGGCACTGGTGGCCGTCCGATTCAGCGATCGCCACGACCGAGTACGATGGCCGCGCCGCCTGCATCAATCTCGGCCATTGCACGCCGGGCTGCGCGCAGGGCGCCAAGGCCAGCACGGACATCACCTATTGGCAGCATGCGATTCGCGCCGGCGTCGAGCTGCGCACCCGCGCCCGCGTCCGCGAGGTCACCGTCGGGCCGGACGGCCTGGCGACCGGTGCGATCTATTACGATGCCGACGGCCAGGAGCACTTCCAGCCGGCCGAGATGGTGATCGTGGCCTGCAACGGCATCGGCACGCCGCGGCTGATGCTGAACTCCCAGTCGGGCCGATTCCCCAACGGAATCGCCAATTCGAGCGGGCTGGTGGGCAAGAACCTGATGTTCCATCCCTTCGCCCACACTTACGGCTACACCGACGAGCCGCTGGACGGCAACACCGGTGCGCAGCTTTCGCTGTGGAGCCAGGAATTCTACGAGACGGATCTCGCCCGCGGCTTCGTGCGCGGCTACACGCTGCAGCTCCATCGCGGCGCCGGCATGATCGTCGATGCGATCGCCAACACCGCGCGCGGCTTCCTCCCGTGGGGCGAGGATCACCACGAGGTCTATCGCACCATCTTCAACCGCAAGCTCGGCCTCTCGGCGATCTGCGAGGATCTGCCGGAGGAGCACAATCGCGTCACGCTCGATCCGGTGATGAAGGACTCGAATGGCATTCCGGCGCCGAAGATCGACTACACGCTGAGCGACAACAGCAAGAGGATGATCGAGCACGGCGTCGCGCGCTCGAAGGAGATCCTGGAGGCGGCGGGCGCCAGGAACATCGGCGGCGAGGCGCCGATGCTGAATGCCGGCTGGCACCTGATGGGCACGGCGCGCATGGGCACCGATCCCGGGCGCTCGGTGGTGAACGAATGGGGCCGCGCGCACGACGTGAAGAACCTGTTCCTCATCGACGGCAGCATCTGGGTGACCTCGGGCGGCGTGAACCCGACCTCGACCATCCAGGCGCTCGCGCTCTACATCGCCGATGCGATCAAGCAGCGGCTCTCCAACGCCACCTTGTTCGATTGACCGCCATGCTGTCCGAGCAAGAGACCCAAGACCTGCGCGCCTTCGCCGCCACCATGATCCCGGCGAGCGCGAAACACGGCGTGCCGGGTGCCGACGACGAGAAGATCTTCGCCGACATCGTGAAGAGCCTCGACCGCGACCTCACCGACGTGCGCGCCGCGCTGAAGCGGCTGGCCGGTATTGCCGATCTCCCTGCCGACAAGCGCCTGGAAAAGGCGAACGCTTTCCGCGCCGAAGGCGGCCCGACGATGATCGCGATCGCCCGCGCCGTGCTGCAATGCTATTACCGCGACGATCGCGTCATGCGCTCGCTGGGGCAAGAGCCGCGCAGCCCGTTCCCGAAAGGCCATGTCGTGGAGCAAGGCGACTGGTCCCTGCTCGATCCCGTGAAGGCCCGGCCGCCGTTCTGGCGCAAGGTGAATTGAATGCCCACGAACTTCGTCTTCATCCTCGCCGACGATCTCGGCTATGCCGACCTCGGCTGCTACGGCGGCCGCGCGCCCACCTCGCCCAACATCGACCGCATGGCGGCGCAAGGGATGCGCTTCACGCGCGGCTACGCCAATTCAGCCGTGTGCTCGCCAACGCGCTTTGCGCTGGCGACCGGACGCTACCAGTACCGTATTCGCGGGGCGGCGGAGGAGCCGATCGGCAGCGCGATGCGGGGCGACAAGGTGATCGGCCTGCCGCCCGAGCATCCGACCTTGGCTTCGCGTCTGAAGGAGGCCGGCTATCGCACGGCGTTGGTCGGCAAGTGGCATCTCGGCTTCCCGCCGCATTTCGGGCCGCAGATGAGCGGCTACGACGAGCATTTCGGCCCGCTGTCGGGCGGCGTCGACTATCACACGCACCAGGACAGTTTCGGCGTGCACGACCTCTTCGAGAACGGCACCGAGGTCGATCGCGACGGCTATCTCACTGATCTTCTATCGGAACGCGCCGCCGAGTTCGTATCGCGCTGTGCGCGGAAGAAAGAGCCGTTCCTGCTCAGCCTGCACTACACCGCGCCGCACTGGCCGTGGGAGACGCGCGAGGATGGCGAGCTCGCCAAGAAATTCGGCAAGAGCTACCCGATCTACCATCTCGATGGCGGCACGATTCACATCTATCACCGCATGATCCATCACATGGACGAAGGCATCGGCAAGGTGCTGGCGGCGCTCGAGGCCCAGGGCATCGCCGACGACACGATCGTCGTCTTCACCAGCGACAATGGCGGCGAGCGCTTCTCCGACAGCTGGCCCCTGGTCGGCGGCAAGATGGACCTGATGGAAGGCGGCATCCGCGTGCCCTATGTCGTGCGCTGGCCCAGGCGCACGCCCGCCGGCGCAGTGACCGACCAGCTCGCCATCACCATGGACTGGGTGCCGACCTTCTTCGAGGCGGCAGGCACCGAGGCGCGCGCCGACTATCCAAGCGACGGGCTTTCGCTGGTGAAGGTGCTCGGCGATCCGAAAGCCGTCACCGAGCGCTCGCTCTACTGGCGCATGAAGCACAACGAGCAGCGCGCGATGGTCTCCGGCCGCTGGAAGTACCTCAAGGTCAACGAGCACGAATATCTGTTCGACGTCGTGACCGAGGAGCGCGAGCGCGCCAATCTCGCCAAGCGTCTTCCCGAGCGGCTGGCCGAAATGCGCGCCGAATGGCAGCGCTGGGATGCCACCATGCCACCGATCCCCGCCGAAGCGGGCGTGCGGCTGGTCTACGGCAAGAAGGACATGCCTTGAACGACGGCGAAGCCATCCGCGGCATCCTCGACTTCTGGCTGCTGCCGCTGTCCGACCCCGGTTACGGCAAGAAGCGCGAGATGTGGTGGGACGGCACGCCCGAGCTCGATGCCGAGATCAAGGCGAAGTTCGGCGGCCTGCTCGGGCAGGCGAGCGTGGGCGCGCTCGACCATTGGGCCAATTCGCCCGACGGTGCGCTGGCGCTGATCCTTCTCTGCGACCAGTTCTCGCGCAACATCCATCGCAAGAGCGCAAAGGCCTTCGCGACCGATGCCAAGGCCCGCGCGATCGCCCGCATCGCGTTGGCGCGCTTCTATCCGGCCGCCTATCCGCACGACGTGCGGCTCTTCTTCTACATGCCCTTCGAGCACAGCGAGGATCTGGCCGACCAGGAGCTGGGCTGCGCGCTGTTCCAGGCGCTCGACACCGAGGATGGCGACAAGCATGCCCGCGAACATCGCGACATCGTCGCCAAATATGGCCGCTTCCCGCACCGCAACGAGGTGCTGGGCCGCGTGTCGACAGCCGACGAGATCGAATACCTGAAGACAGCTAATCGCTTCGGGCAATGACGGCGCGGTAGAGATCGGCCGTCGCCTTGTCGAAGCAACAGAAGATCGCGCGCTCGAGATAGGCCTGCGCCTTCACCGTGCGCACCGCGATTTCGGTGGCGGGCTCCTTCGGATAGCCGTAGATGCCGGTCGATATCGCCGGGAAAGCGACGCTCTTCAGCTCGTGCTGCTCGGCGATCGTGAGGCAGCGGCTGTAGCAGCTTTCGAGCAAGGCCGGCTCGTCATGCGTGCCGCCGCGCCACACCGGGCCCACCGTGTGAATGACGAAGCGGGCGATCAGCTTATAGCCCTTGGTGATCTTGGCATCGCCCGTGTCGCAGCCATGCAGCAGCCGGCATTCGGCACGAAGCTCCGGACCCGCGGCGCGATGAATGGCGCCATCGACGCCTCCCCCGCCCAGCAGCGTTTCGTTCGCAGCGTTGACGATCGCATCGACGTCGAGCCGGGTGATGTCCCCTTCTACGACCTCGATGGCGGTCATGACCCTACCAGTATCGGATGGGGCCGGTGTCGAGGTGGACGAAGCCGGAGCGCGGATAGAAGCCGACGCCGCCCATCTGCAGCGAACGCGCGGCCAGGCGGATCTTGTAGACCGGCACGCCGGGGAAGCGGATGTCCATGGCGTTGCCGTTCATGTGCTGGCTGTCGCGCGCCACACCGCGGCTCACGCTCGCCAGCCAGGCGTTGGTCTCGGGCGAGCGATAGGCCGACAGCACCTCGACCGTGCCGTGGAAGCCCACGACGTTCATTGTGTGCCACAGCACGTCGAGCAACAGCGGATCCATCTCCGTCTGCTCGTTGGTCTTCACGTCGCGCAGGAAGTGGTTGAGCTGGTCGAGCGCGTCGCGGTGATAGGCGCCGTCGGACCAGTAGGTGACATGGATGCTCTCGCCCGAATTGACGTTGGTCATGTCGAGCGTGCGCGGGCTGGTGAGATCGAGCTCCGGCGGTGGCGGCGGAACGGCCGGCGCGAAGCCGCCGTAGCGCGAGCCGCGCAGCGCCTGCGGCGTGACGGCGGCCTTGGCTGCCGGCGGATGGACGACCTGGACGGCAGCGGTCTTGTGAACGACGGCGGGCTTGGGGGCAGGCTTCTTGACGATCGGATGGGCCGGAGCGGCAGGGGGACGGACAATGTCGGTGGCCGACTGTCCGGTGGCGGTCGTCTGGGCGAGGGCGGCACCGGCAAAGGCCAGCAAAAGGGCCGCGCTCAACGCAAAACTACGCATCCCCAATCCCCTGTTGCATTTTTATCACAGGCCCTTCTACCAGAGGCCCCCGGCCCGCTCCAAGCAAAATTCCACATAAGCGACGGGGCCGAATGCGACTCGCTGCCCCATGTGGTGAACATCGATCACGACTCGCTCCGGCGCGCCGGCACTCGATCGCGCGAGACGAGCGGGATGCCAGGCACGACCTCGAGGGCGACGCCTGCCGAGAACAGAGCGTCGGCTTCGGCACGGTCGAAGAGAAGCGGATCGCCACCCTTGAGGCGCACGACACTGCGACCAGCATGGGCGAGCGCGATCAGGCGCCCGACGATCTCGTCGTTCGTCATGCCACTCGGCAAGAACACGCGCTCGGCATCGCGCCGCGCCATTGCCAGCACCTCGGACGACACCAGTCGGTCGTAGACCACGATATCGGCCGCCTGCAGCAGGCGATGGGCCTTGAGCGTCAGAAGGTCGGGATCGCCCGGCCCCGCGCCCACGAGATGCACCATGCCCACGGTCTCACCCGGCGCGTTGCGCACGCCGTCGAGCAGACGGATCAACTCGCGGCGTGCGGCGATCTCGTCGCCGGCAAGCGCCAGTTCGCCGACGCGACCCTCGAACACGCGATCCCAGAAGCGGCGCCGGGTGCGCGGCTCGGCCAGCGTGCGACGCACCTGCTCGCGGAAGATCTCGGCAAAGTGCGCGAGCCGGCCGAGGGCCGCGGGAAGCGCCCGCTCGATCTCCGCGCGCACCTTGCGCGCCAGCGCGGGCGCGGCGCCGCCGGTCGAGACCGCCACGGTGACCGGTCCACGATCGACGATCGAGGGCATGAGGAAGCTCGAGAGCGCCGGCTTGTCGACGACATTGACCGGCACCGCGCGCCGCTGCGCAGCCTGCGAGACGCGCGTCTGCAGGACCTCGTCGTCGCTTGCCACGATCACCAGCATGACGCCCAGCAGGTCGGTCTCGTCGAAGGTGCGACCCGACCAGGAGACATGGCCCTCGCCGATCAGCTGGGCGACGTCGCCTGTCACGGTGTCTGCAATCAGCATCACCTGCGCTCCGGCGAGCAACAGCAGCTCGGCCTTGCGCGCGGCCTGATCGCCGCCGCCCACCACGAGGACGCGACGGCGCTGAAGCGAGAGGAAGAGCGGGAAGCTGCGCATCGCGCATGGCTCCCGCAACTTCCATGCCACTTGATTCCCCGCACTTAAGGCGTTGATTCGACCTGCTTACCGTCTTCCCATCGGCCAGGATGGGCCTTGCCATCGGCGTCGATCAGCTGGCCGTAACCGTGCCGCTTGCCCGCACGGAACTCGCCTTCGTAGCGCTCACCGTTCGGCAGCGTCTCGACGCCCGGCCCGTCAAGCACATCGGCCCGCCACTCGCCCGCCTGATCGAGCCGGGTGTCTCCCAGCAGATGGCGAATGCCCGCGCCCTCGAGACGGCCGCCGACGAAGTTGCCTTCGTCGCGCTGCACGCCGGGCTTCTCGCGCACGCCGAGCCCGGTCGACTGGCCGTCCTTCCATTGGCCTTCGTAGTGCGTGCCGTCGCCGAACCGCACCGTGCCGAGCCCATTCAACTGATCGTCCTTCCAGTCGCCGGCCTGGTGCTCGTCCTTCTCGAGATCGGCGACGCCCAGGCCCTGGCGTTGACCCGCCGCCACCTGGCCGATGTAGCTCGCGCCGCCCGGATAGGAGAGGCGCTCGGCCTTCTCGAGGCTCGGCATCGCCGCGCGCGCCGCCACGATCTTCGCCTCGCCGGCGATCGAGCGCGCCGCCGCCGCGGCGTCCTTTGCCTTGTCGTTGACGGTGCGCGCATCGGCCGCCGCGCGCTCGGCCTGCGCGATCAGCGCCTGCTTCGCCACCGCGTCGCCGCTCGACGCCGCCTGAGGCGGTTGCGTCGGCGTCATCGGCGGCTTGATCGGGGTCGGCGGTGTCGCGGGCCCGGTCTTTGTCGCCGGTCTGGTGGGCGGCTGTGCCGTCGTCGGCGGCGGGATCGTGAGCGTGGGCGTTGCCGTCTGGGCCGGCGGCGCATTGGTCGAGGGCACGTTCGTGGGCGTGCTCGCCGCGGGAACGCCGGCCAACAGCTCGCGCAGCGTATCCTGGTAGCGCCACGCCAACGCAGCACCTCCCGCCAACACGACCAACAGCAGCACGAGCCACAGCCAGCCCGCCGAGCGGCGCGGCGATTCTGGCGGCGGCAGGAGCTTGTGCTCCTCTCGATTGACGCCGCCCAATCGCGGCGCCGATGCCGGCGATGACGATGGCGACGGCGCGGCACCGACCTTCTGCGTCGGCGCGTCGTGCGCGAAGGGCAGCGAGATGTCGAACAGCCGGCGCCATTCCGCGATCGATTGCGGCCGGTCGCTCGCGGCGAAGGCCAGTCCCTTGTCGATTGCCGCGAGGAACGGCACGTCCTCGTATTGCGCGGGCGCACGCCCAACCAACGGCTTGTACGGATCTCGGCCGACGCGGCTCGCCGCTTCCGGGGGCGGCTCGCCGGTGACCGCGTGATGGAGCACCGCAGCGGCGGAATAGATGTCGCTCCACGGCCCCTGCTTGCCATCGAGCGCGTACTGCTCGATCGGCGCGTATTGCGGCGTCAGGATGCCGGTCAGCGTGCGCGTGCGGCCGCCCATCGCCTGACGCGCCGCACCGAAGTCGATCAGGATCGGCACGCCGTCGCGCCGGATGATGATGTTCGAGGGCTTGATGTCACGATGCAGGAAGCCCTGGGCGTGGACCGCGCCCAGCCCGCTCAGCAGCCCGTCGGCCAATCTCCGCACATCGTCGGGCGCCAACCGCTTGCCGCGCTCGCGCAAGAGCTCGGCGAGGTTGCGGCCGTCCTCGAACTCCATGACCGTGTAGGCCGTGCCGTTGGCCTCGAAGTAGCGCAGCACCGGCACGATGTGCGGATGGCGGAAGCGGGCCAGGGCGCGCGCCTCGTCGAGGAAGCGGTCGCGGCCCCAGGCGAAATCGTCGGCAAAGCGCGCGCCGCGCGGCACGACCTCGCTCTGCCCCTGGCGCACGGCGCAGTCGACCGGCAGGAACTCCTTGATCGCCACGACCTTGGCGAGCTGACGATCGAAGGCGCGATAGGTGATGCCGAAGCCGCCATGGCCGATGACCGCGTCGAGTCGGAAGTCGCCGAGTTGGGCGCCAAGCGGCAGGGCTTGGACATTGTCGAGAGTCATGCGGGGCCGTGCTGGGTCGGCCCCATTGATGCGCCGCGGCGCGCGCGGAGACAAGCGCCGCCGCGATGCGCGATCGCGAAGGCTTTGCTTGACGAGCCGGTTAGTGGACCGGCCCGCCCGACACGCGCAGGGCCGTGTCCTGGATCACGGGCACGAGCTGGATCAGCATGATCAGCACGCACAGCGCGATGGCCGTCAGCATGGTCGCTGGCCGCGTGTGCAGATGAGGTGTCGGCTCCCGCCGAGGATGGCGACGCACGTCCGTCATGGCGGACACTCCCCCGAAAAATCTTGCTCGAAAAAGTCCGGCCGAAACCCGAAATAGGAGTGGGCCCAGCCGCCAGAAGGATACGGCAGGTTGTGCTGACCTTCAACGGAAAATATCGTAAAACCAATGTGTTATGGCCCGAAGCGGAAATATGACACGAAGACACTATAGATCGCGGTCCCGCGACTCTCTCGATACTTCTTATTGGAGTAGACTGCCGTCATGAACGCTCCCCAGCTCGGCAACACCCGCACGCTCGTGCTGACCGGCGCGAGTCGCGGCATCGGGCACGCGACCGTGAAGAAATTCGGCCAGAGCGGCTGGCGGATCGTCACCGTCTCGCGCCAGCCCTTCAGCGCCCTCTGCCCCTGGCCGAGCGGCGGCGAGAACCACGTGCAGCTCGATCTCGCCGATCCTCTCGAACTGGGCCGTGGCATCGAGGAAATCCGGAAGCGCCTGCCGGGCGGCCGGCTCGACGCGCTGGTCAACAACGCCGCCATCTCGCCCAAGGGCCCCGGCGGCACGCGGCTCGGCGCCATCGACACGCCGTTCGATCTCTGGCGACAGGTCTTCAACGTCAACTTCTTCGCGCCCGTCGCGCTCGCGCGCGGCCTGATCGAGGAGCTCGCGATGGCACAGGGCGCCGTCGTCAACGTGACCTCGATCGCCGGCAGCCGTGTGCATCCGTTCGCCGGTTCGGCCTACGCGACCTCGAAGGCGGCGCTCGCCGCACTGACGCGCGAGATGGCGCACGACTTCGGTCCGCGCGGCATTCGCGTCAACGCCATCGCCCCCGGCGAGATCGACACCTCGATCCTGTCCCCCGGCACCGAGAAGATCGTCGAGAGCCAGATCCCGATGCGCCGCGTCGGCACGCCCGACGAGGTGGCCGACGTGATCCACTTCCTGTGCGAGAAGGGCGCGAGCTACGTTTCCGGCGCCGAGATCCAGATCAACGGCGGCCAGCACGTCTAGGAGTTCGTATGGATACGATCACCACGCTTAGAAACGAGACCGGCCGCGACGCGCGTCTTCGCATCCGCGCCCAGGGCAACAACATCGCGCCGACCTCCGGCATGGCGCCGGGCTACGTGCAGGGCAACCTCGCCATTCTTCCGAAGGAATTCGCCGCCGACTTCGCGCGCTTCTGTGCGCTGAACCCCAAGCCCTGCCCGCTGCTCGGCCAGTCCGAGCCCGGCGATCCGCGCCTGCCGATGCTGGGCGAGGATCTCGACATCCGCACCGACATCCCGCTCTACCGCGTCTGGAAGAAAGGCGAGCTGGTCGAGGAAGTCACGGACCTCAAGAAGGTGTGGCGCGACGATCTCGTGTCGTTCGTGCTGGGCTGCTCCTTCTCCTTCGAGGAAGCGCTGATCGAGAACGGCCTCGAGCTCCGGCACCAGACCTGCAACAGCAACGTGCCGATGTATCGCACCAACATCGAGTGCAAGCCGGCCGGGCCGTTCCACGGGCCGATGGTGGTCTCGATGCGTCCGTTCAAGCCGGCCGACGCGATCCGCGCCGTGCAGGTGACGACACGCTTCCCCTCGGTGCACGGCGCGCCCGTCCATCTCGGCAAGCCCGAGCTGATCGGCATCAAGGACATCGCCAAGCCCGACTACGGCGACGCCGTCCCGGTGCGCGACGATGAACTGCCGGTCTTCTGGGCCTGCGGCGTCACCCCGCAATCGGTCGTGGCGACGGTGAAGCCCGACTTCTGCATCACCCACGCCCCCGGCTACATGCTGGTCACGGACCTGCTGAACTCGCGCCTCGCCGTCCTTTGATGGCGCCGTTCCGCCGGCGGAGGTAGGCTCCGGCCGGGAGGAACCTTCAGCCATGGTCAAAGGCGCGTTCGACGGCGTCACCGTTCTCGATTTCACGCAGGGCGTGGCGGGGCCGCATGCCTCGATGCTGCTCGCCCTGCACGGCGCCGACGTGATCAAGATCGAGCCGCCGGAAGGCGACTGGGGCCGCGCGCTGGGCGAGATCAAGGGCGATCACTGCGCGCACTCGATCGCCTTCAACCGCGGCAAGCGCTCCATCGCACTCGATCTCAAGTCCGCGGACGGCATCGCCGCCGTGAGGAAGATCGCGGCCAAGGCCGATGTGGTGATGGAAAGCTTCCGGCCGGGCGTGATCTCGCGCCTGGGCTTCGGCTACGAGGACATCAGGAAGATCAACCCCAAGGTCGTCTACTGCTCGGTCTCGGGCTTCGGCCAGACCGGCCCCTACGCCAAGCGGCCGACGGTCGACGGGCTGATCCAGGCGTTCAGCGGCATGATGGTGATGAACCGCATGCCCGACGGCACGCCGTGGCGGCAGGGCATGATCGCGGTCGATGTGACGACCGGCCTCTACACCTTCCAGGCGCTGGCGCCCGCCATCATGCGCCAGTTCCGCTTCGGCGAGGGCTGCTTCATCGACTCGAGCCTGATGCGCTCGGCTGCGGCCTATCAGGGCGCCAAGCTGATGGAGTGGGTCTTCTCCAAGGGCAACCCGCCGGTGCTCTACATGCCGGCCGGCTCCTACAAGACCAGCAACGGCTACATCATGGTGTCGGCGATGCGCCCGCATCATTTCCGTTTGCTGTTCGAATTGATCGGCCGCCAGGACATCGCCGACGATCCCGAGCTGCAGAGCCACGAGAGCCGCATCCGGAACGCGCCCAAGATCATCAAGGCGCTGCAGGAGACGATGCCGAGCAAGACCACCGAGGAGTGGATCGCGATCCTGCAGCCCAAGGACGTGTTCTGCGAGCGGGTGAACAACTACACCGACTATCTCGAGCATGAGCACGTGAAGGCGTCCGGCGCGATCGACTGGATCGAGCAGGACGGCGTGGGCCGGCTCCCGGTCGCCAACATCCCGGGCCTGCCGCCCGCCTCGCAGCATCCGCCGCAGCAGCGCGCGCCGAATGTCGGCGAGGACGGGCGCGATATCCTGGGCGAGCTGGGCTATGGCGCGGCCGAGATCGACGCGATCTTCGCCCGCGGCGGCATCCGCGCGCCGGTGCCGTCGGCGAAGGCGGCGGACTGATACCGGAACCCGCCAGAGTCTCAGGGTGGCGAGTCCGCAGTCTCAGGGGCGTAAGACCGGTCCGATGCCGATGGCACAGGGCTTTTGGCCCCGAGTCTCAGAGTCTCACCCCCCCCCCCGCTAAGGGGCTGGAAATCCACAAAAGCTGAAAAAGCGCCAGACCGGGATCTCAGAATTGGAAACGCGAGGGTGAGTTGTCGGCGCCATCGGCAACGTTCGGCGTCTCGACCGAGGCGATCGGCGCTCGCATGGCCATCGCCTCGTTGTGTGCGATCGCACGTTGCTCGAGCAGACTCGCAAGACCGAGCGTGATGAACGCGCCGACACCCAGCATCAGCACGCCGTAGAACAAGCCCCTGATCGCCATCGCATACACCATCGGCCGGCAGCTTCCCGGTCCGCCAGCCACGCAATGTAGATGGTCCCGGAATATGGTTTTTTCAAGCCACTGTCATTGGCGACTGCGTCAAAGGGCCGAATTTCAGTCGAGTTGGGTCAACGCCTGGTAACTGAGATAGCGGAAGGCCCGGCGGTAGAAGGAATTCTCCGGCGACGGCGACTGGATCATCATGACGATGATCAGGTCCTGCTTGGGGTCGACATAGAAGGTCGTCCCGTGCGCGCCCGTCCAATAGAACGAGCCCGGCGAACCGGGCAGCGGATTCTGACCGGCCTCGGTGCGCACCGCGAAGCCGAGACCGAAGCCCTGGCCCATCGCGGGCGATGGCGTGATGTCGACGCCGCGCGAGGGCACCACGGCGATGCCCGGCGTGAGCGCATTCGCGGTCATGAGCTGGACGGTCGCGGGCGACAGGATGCGGGCGCTGCCGTTGCGGCCGCGATGCAGCAGCATCTCGGCGAACTTCAGGTAGTCGGCCGCCGTCGACACCAGGCCGCCGCCGCCGGAAAACCATCTGGGCTTCTCCGCGGGATCGAACATCGGCGGACGCTTGCCGGTCGCCTTGTCGATCTGGGGCTGCGCGATCAGGCTCTTCTTGTCCTCAGGGACATAGAAGCCGGTCGAGCCCATGCCGAGCGGCTTGAAGATGCGCTCGTCGAGATAACGGTCGAGCGCCATGCCCGAGGCGACCTCGACCACGCGGCCCAGCACGTCGATGGCCATGCTGTATTCCCAGACCTCGCCCGGCTGATGGACGAGGGGAAGCTTGGACATCTTGGTGATCATGTCGGCGAGCGTGCCGTTGCGATCGCCCATGTTCACCGAGCGATAGGCCAGCGGAACCGGTCCCTGCCCGATCGGCGGCCCGTAGACGAGACCGGCCGTGTGGCGGAAGAGATCCTGCACGATCATCGGCCGATGCGGCTCGACGAGCATCTCCCGTGTACGCCCGGTCGCCGGATCGACCGTCTCGACGCGGACCTTGAGGTCCTTGAACTCGGGCAGGTACTGCGCGACGGGCGCCGCGATATCGAGCTTGCCTTCCTCGGCCAGCATCATGGCGGCGACGGAAACGACCGGCTTGGTCATCGACATGATGCGGAAGATCGAATCGGCGGTCATCGCCGTCTTCTGCTCGCGATCGCGGAAGCCGATCGCTTTCGAATAGGCGACCTTGCCGTGCTGCTCGATCAGCAGGACGGCACCCGGCAGCCTGCCGTCGTCGACCCAGCCCTGGAACGCCTTGCCGATCAGTTCGGTCCGCGCGGAATCGATGCCCGTATCGTGCGACTGCGCCCAGGCCGGCGCGGCAAGAGCAAGAGCGAGCACAGCGACAAACGATCGGCCTGCGGTCTTCATGGCGTTCTCCCCTTTTTCAGGGACAACTATGCTCCTGCCGCAAAGAGGCACTCATCAAGAATCCGCGAAAACCGCCGGTTGAGGTCGCCGCCGGTACGTTCACCGGACGAATTGCGTCAGGTCACCTGAAAGCCGTGCGCGAAGGGATCGCGTTCGTCGACAATGATGGTGTTGATGCCGTGCTGGCGCGCCCAGCCGGAGATCGAGGGCACGATCGCTTCATGGTTGCCGACGCGCGCTTCGGCCTCGACCCGCCCGTCGAACAGCGAGCCGATGATGCTCTCATGCACGAAGTCGTCGCCGACCTTGAGCCTGCCCTTGGCGGCGAGCTGCGCCATGCGCGCCGAGGTGCCGGTGCCGCAGGGAGAGCGATCGATCGCCTTGTCGCCGTAGAACACCGCGTTGCGGGCATGGGCGCGCGGATCGCGCGGCTTGCCGGTCCACATCACGTGGCTCACGCCGCGGATGCTCTCGTTCTCGGGATGGACCGGCTCGATCACGGTATTGAGCAGGCGGCGCACCAGCGGCGACAGGCGCAGCACGTCGGACGCCGACAGCGCTTCGAGGCCCGCATAGTTCTTCTGCGGATCGAGGATGGCGTAGAAGTTGCCGCCATAGGCGATGTCGAAGGAGAGCTCGCCGATTCCCGGCACGGTGATCCTCACATCGCTGGCCGCGAGATAGGAGGCGACGTTGGTGATGCGCACGCTCTCCACGAAGCGGCCCTTTTGCTCGTAGCGCGCCACGACCTTGCCGGCCGGCGCGTCGAGATTGAGCACACCCGGCGTCGCGGGCGTCACCAGCCCGTTCTCGATCGCCATGGTGACGGTGCCGATCGTGCCGTGGCCGCACATCGGCAGACAGCCCGAGACCTCGATGAACAGGATCGCCGTGTCGCAATCGGGCCGCGTCGAAGGATAGAGGATCGAGCCCGACATCACATCGTGGCCGCGCGGCTCGAACATCAGCGCCTTGCGGATCCAGTCGTGATGGCTGAGGAAGTCCAGCCGCCGCTCGCTCATGGTCGCGCCCTTGAGCTCAGGGCCGCCCTCCTTCACCAGCCGCACGGGATTGCCGCAGGTGTGGCCGTCGAGACAGGAGAAAGTGTGGGTCGTCATGGCCTTGCTTACGCCGTTGCCAGGAACCGCTCAACATCGCGCGCACTGGTGAGGCGCACGACCGTCTTGTCCTTGCCCAGGAACTCGGTGTCGACGGCGAAGCGGCGGCGGTTTCCGCTATGCGTCCTCATGGCGTAGAGCAGGATCGATTGGCGCGTGAAGAAGGAGCGGAACAGGGATTCGGTGTTGCCGGTGCCCCAGAGGTTCTCCTTGGTCAGCGAGCGGCGCAGCGTGCGCCAGAACAGCCGCCGGATCACCAGAGAGAGCGGCAAATCGAGCCAGATCAGCGTATCGGCGGCGCGCCAGGTCAGGTCCCGCACCGAATCGTAGTTGCCGACGACGATCCAGTCGCCGTCGCGCGTCTCGCGCTCGACACGATGGCGCAGCAACTCGATGGGCGCCGGCTGCCAGCCGGGGCCCCAGTTCAACTGGTCGAGCTCGATGACGCGCAGCCCGTGGCGCGCGGCAAGCCTCTCCGCCAGCCAGCTCTTGCCCGATCCCGTGGTTCCGAAGACGACGACGCGACGCATACCGCTCCTCGCCGATGTGGCGCCGAGGCAAAGGCCATCGTAGGGTGCCGCCCTCGCGGAGGGGAGTCGATGTCGCAGATCTTGTTCCGAAATCTGAGCCTGCTCGAACCCGGAAAATGGGACGAGCCCCGGGGCGGCTACGAGGTGCTGATCGAGGGCGACACGATCCGCGAGGTCTCAGCCAAGCCGATCAAGGCCGGCAAGGCTCAGGTCGTCGATTGCGGCCGCAAGACCCTGATGCCCGGCCTGATCGACTGCCACGTCCATGTGTTCCTGACCGAGGTGAACATCCGGCACCTCGAATCGATCCCGCTGACGCTCATGACCGCCAAGTCGTCGGAGCTGATCAAGGGCATGATCGACCGCGGATTCACCACGGTGCGCGACACCGGTGGCGCCGACTGGGGCATCAAGACGGCGATCGAAAGCGGGCTTATTCCCGGTCCGCGCCTGTTCATCTCGGCCAAGGCGATCGGCCCGACCGGCGGCCACTCCGATTCGCGCCGCCGCACCGACTATCAGCCGGCCTCCTGCGGCTGCTGCAACGGCATGGTCTATGTGATGGCCGTGGCCGACGGGGCCGACGCGGTGCGGGCCTGCGTGCGCGAGCAGATGCGCCAAGGTGCGGACCAGATCAAGATCATGTGCTCGGGCGGCGTCGCCTCGCCCTACGATCCGCTCGACTCATTGCAATTCTCGGAAGCCGAGATCGCGGCCGCCACCGACGAGGCCAGGAACTTCGGCCGCTACGTGCTGGCCCATGCCTACACGCCCGAGGCGATCACGCGGGCCATGACCAACGGCGTGCGCACCATCGAGCACGGCAACCTGATCGACGAGAAGTCGGCGAAGCTCATCAAGAGCAAGGGCGGCTACATGATCGCCAACCTCGTGACCTATTTCTCCATGAAGGAACGCGCCGCCCAGTTCGGCATGACGAGGGACATGCTGGCCAAGAACGACATCGTGCTGGAGGGCGCGCTGCGCTCGCTCGAGATCTGCAAGAAGGCGGGCGTGAAAGTGGGCTATGGCACCGACCTGCTGGGCGCGCTGCAGGTCGACCAGAGCCTGGAGTTCATCCATCGCGCCAAGGTGCTGAAGCCGATCGAGATCATCCGCCAGGCCACGACCATCGGCGCGGAGATCGTGCGCATGGAGGGCAAGCTCGGCACGATATCGCCGGGAGCGTTCGCCGACCTGATCGTGGTCGACGGCAATCCGGTCAAGAACCTCAAGCTCTTCCTCGACCAGGGCGCGCATCTTCCCGTCATCATGAAGGGCGGCAAGTTCCATAAGAACGCGCTGAAATAGCCCGATGTCGTTCCTCTTCAAGAACCTCAGCCTCCTCGATCCGCGCTGGAAGGAGGCGCGGGACGGCTATGAGGTGCTGGTCGAGGGCGACTTGATCAAAGAGGTGTCGACGAAGCCGATCAAGTCGAAAGCGGCGCAAGTCATCGATTGCGGCAAGCGCACGTTGATGCCGGGCCTGATCGACTGCCACGTCCACACGCATCACAGCGAAGTCTACATGAACCGCATGGAGGCGATTCCGCTGACCTTGATGATGGCGCGGTCGGCCGGCCGGCTGAAGCGCATGCTGGATCGGGGCTTCACCACGGTGCGCGACGCCGGCGGCGCCGATTGGGGCACCAAGACCGCCGTCGAATCGGGGCTGATCCCCGGCCCGCGCCTCTTCATCTCCTGCCGATCGATCGGCCCGACGGGCGGCCACAACGATCGCAACCGGCGCACCGATATCGTCGGTCCGCCCTGCCTCTGCTGCAACGGCATGGTGTTCATCCGCGCGCTGGCCGACGGTCCCGACGAGGTGCGCAAGGCCGCGCGCGAGCAGATGCGGCAGGGCGCCGATCAGGTGAAGCTGATGGTGTCGGGCGGCGTGGCGTCACCGCACGATCCGCTCGAGTCGATCCAGTTCTCGATGGAGGAGATCACCGCCGCCGTCGAGGAAGCGCACGCCTTCGGCCGCTACGTCCTCACCCATGCCTACACGCCCGAGGCGATCACACGCGCCGTCAATTGCGGCGTGCGCACCATCGAGCATGGCAACATGGTCGACGCGCCGACCGCCCGGCTGATGGCGAAGAAGGGCGTCTACATGATCCCGAACCTCGTCACCTACGAGGCGATGAAGCGGCGCGCCAAGGAATTCGGCATGCCCAATGTCATGCTGGAGAAGAACGACGAGGTACTGAAGTCCGGCTATGCCGAGCTCGAGCATTGCCGCGCCGCCGGCGTGAAGATGGCCTATGGGTCGGATCTTCTCGGCGCCTTGGAGGACGAGCAGACCGGCGAGTTCCGCATCCGCGGTGAAGTCATGCCTGCCATCGACGTCATCCGCTCGGCGACCTTGATCGGCGCCGAGGTCGTGCGCCAGGAAGGCAAGCTCGGCGTCATCGCAGCCGGCGCCTTCGCCGACCTGCTGCTGGTCGACGGAGATCCGCTTCTCGACCTCGGCCTGTTCCAGGATGGCGGGCCTCACCTCACGGCCATCATGAAGGCCGGCAAATTCCACAAGAACGCGCTGTGATCTTCTCTTACGGACCGCGGGCCTCCGGGCCCGCTCATCTCATGAGGCGGGCCTGGGGGCCCGCGGTCCAATGACGACGCGTCGCGTAGTCCTGAACGGCGCAGCGGCGATCACGCTGCTCTACATCCTGACGCCGCTGATCTTCGTCACCTGGCTCGCCTTCTTCAAACAGGAGATCCCTTCCTTCCCGCCCGAGGGCTACAGCCTGCGCTGGTTCAAGACCATCCTCGACCAGCCGAAGTTCGTCGAAGGCTTCACCCTCTCCTTCGAGGTCGGCGTGCTGGCGACCCTGTTTGGTCTCCTGCTCGGCGTGCCGGCGGCGCTTTGCCTGACGCGCTTCCGGTTCCGCGGCCGCGCCTCGCTGGCGAGCCTGCTGCTGATGCCGCTGATCGTGCCCGGTGTCGTGCTGGGCACGGCCATGTACGTCTTCGAGGTGGTGGCCGAGAACGGGCTCGATGTCGACGTGCTCGGCACCTTCTACGCCCTGGTCGCGGGCCACATCGTGGTGGTCATTCCCTGGGTCGTGCGCCTGGTCGCGGCGAGCCTGGAGGGCGTCGACCGCACGACGGAGGAGGCGGCGCAAAATCTCGGCGCCAATCCGCTGGTCACCTTCTGGCGCATCACCCTTCCCGCCATCCGGCCGGGCATCGTGGCAGGAGCGCTGTTCGGCTTCGTGGTCTCCTTCGGCAATCTCGAGATGAGCCTGTTCCTGGTCGGGCCCGGCAGCACGACCTTGCCGATCGTGGTGCTGCAGTATCTCGAATGGAAGATCGACCCCACGATCGCCGCCGTCTCGGTGGTACAGATCGTGCTGATCGGTCTCGCGATGCTGATCACCGACCGATACGTGAAGCTGGCGCGGGTCGTCTGACATGGCCGGACTCGTCCTCAGCAACCTGGTCAAGCGCTACGGCGACTTCCATGCCGTGCGCGACGTGTCGCTGTCGGTGGCCGACGGCGAGTTCGTGGTGCTGCTCGGCCCCTCGGGCTGCGGCAAGACCACGACGCTCCGCATGGTCGCGGGCTTCATCGAACCCACCGGCGGGCATGTGAAATTGGGCGGCGCCGACGTGACGTCGCTGCCGCCCTGGAAGCGCAACGCCGGCATGGTGTTCCAGAGCTACGCGCTCTTCCCGCACATGACGGTGGCGGAAAACGTCGCCTTCGGGCTCGAGATGCGCAAGCTCGCGCGCGAGGAGCGGGGCAAGCGCGTCGAGGAGGCGCTGGCGCTGGTGCGGCTCACCGGCTTCGGCGCGCGCCTGCCGCGCCAGCTCTCGGGCGGCCAGCAGCAGCGCGTGGCGCTGGCCCGCGCGCTCGCCATCCGGCCCGACGTGCTGCTGCTCGACGAGCCCTTGTCCAATCTCGACGCCAAGCTCCGGCAGGAAGTACGTGTGGAGATCCGCGAGCTGCAGAAGAAGCTCGGCCTCACCACGGTGATGGTGACCCACGACCAGGAAGAGGCCCTCACTATGGCCGACCGGCTGGTGGTGATGAACGAGGGCCTCGTCCACCAGGTCGGCACCCAGCGCGACCTCTATGAACGGCCGGCCGACCGGTTCGTCGCTGGCTTCGTCGGCCGCACGACCTTCCTCGACGGTGCGGTCGAGGCGCCGGGGCGCTTCCGCACCGAGGGCGGCCTCGAAATCGCCTGTGAAGGCGGCAATCCGGGCAAGGCCGCCTTGTCGCTCAGGCCCGAGCGGGTCGAAATCGCCGCAGCGCCGCTTCCCGGACTCGACAACCGGCTGTCCGGCACGGTGGAATTCGTCTCCTATCTCGGCGCGCTGATCGACATCCATGTGCGGCTGTCGCCCGCCGACCGGCTGGTGGTGCAGATCGCCAACCGCGACGGCGGCTTCGCGCCGGAGATCGGCCAATCGGTTCACGTCGGCTGGCCCCGCTCGGCCGGCCAGGTGTTCAATGCTTGAGACAAGGATCGAAACAGGAGGCTTTGATGTCTGACCACAAGCTCACGCGCCGCTCCATCCTGGGAGGCACGGCAGCCCTCACCTTGGGCGCACCGGCCATCGTCCGCGCCGAGGACAACAAGAAGATCATCATCGGCACCTGGGGCGGCGACTATTCGCGGCTGCTCACCAAGCACATCGAGACGCCGCTGCTGGTCCCCAAGGGCTGGGAGCCGATCAACGACGAGGCCAACGACCCGCCACGGCGCGCCAAGGTCATGGCGGAGAAGGCGCTGCGCCGCGGCACCTCGGACATCCAGGGCGTGTCGGCTTCGCTGATGTACGAGATGAACCAGCAGGGCCTGCTGGAGCAGCTCGACTATTCCAAGATGGCCAATGCCAAGAACCTCATCCCGGCGATGAAGTATCCCTACGGCGTCGGCCACATCTATTCGGGCAAGGTGATCCTCTACAATCCGAAGATCATCACCACGCCGCCGACCAGCTTCGCCGACACGCTCGATCCCAAGCACGGCAACAAGCTCGGCATCATCGACATCCAGTACCAGTACACGCTGGTGGCCGCGGCGATGGCCTCGGGCGGCTCGACGAGCAACATCGAGCCCGCCAAGGAGCGCCTGATCGCCTGCAAGAAGGCGGGCGCCCGCATCTATCCCTCCAACGAGGCCTTCGCCCAGGCGATGAAGACCGAGGAGATCGCCATCGGCATCATGTGGAAGGCGCGCGCCGTGCAGTGGCAGAACGCCGGCATTCCGGTCGAGACCGTCGCGCCCAAGGAAGGCATCCCGATGTACATCTCGGGCTTCGTCATGCCCAAGAACGCGCCGGACAAGCCGGGCGCCTATGCCTTCCTCGATGCCATGCTCGAGCCTTCGGCGCAGGAAGGCTTCGCGGCCGACATGGGCTACAACCCGACGGTCACGAACGCCAAGGTGCCGCCCGACCTGCAGAAGCGCATCGGCTTCACGCCCGAGGAGCAGAAGCGCCTGGTCGATCTCGACTACGGTTACCTCGGCAAGAACGACTCGGCGTTCCAGGACTGGTGGAACAAGTCGTTCAAGGGATGAGCTTCGTCGAGACAAGGCGGGCCACGGGCTGGACGGCGTCGGCGCTGATCGCGCCGGCGACGGTGTTCGTCATCCTCTGCCTGCTGGCGCCGCTGGCGATCCTGCTGCGCTACAGCCTCAACGGCTTCATCGGCGAGACCAAGACCATGGTCGACGCGCTGACGCTCGCCAACTACGTCAAGTTCTTCACCGATCCCTACTACACCTCCGCGCTGTACACGACGCTTCGGGTGTCGCTCCTGGTCACGCTGGTCTGCCTGGTCATGGGCTTCCCGCTTGCCTACGTCGTGGCGCGCACGCAGAGCCGCTTCAAGAACCTCCTGATCATCGCGATCGTGCTGCCGCTCTTCGTCGGCAACTCCGTGCGCGCGGCGGGCTGGATGGTGGTGTTCGGCAACAAGGGCTTCTTCAACGCGACCCTGATGGGGATCGGCCTGATCGGCACGCCGATCGAGATCATGTTCACCGAGCGGGCCGTGATCATCGGCATCATCGCGGTGAACCTGCCCTTCATGGTGCTCAGCCTGCAGAGCGTCATCGAGGGCATCGACCGCGCGGTCGAGGAGGCGGCGTTCAGCCTGGGCGCGCCGCCGCTCACGATGTTCCGCCGCGTCCTGTGGCCGCTGGCGCTGCCCGGCG
>DATJWN010000164.1:0-11309 GCA_035501235.1 Reyranella sp. | reverse complement strand
GTGCCGAAGTTCTTGGAGAAGCTGCCGAAGCCGCCGCCCGAGACCAGTCCCGCGACGCCGACCGTGACGCAGCCGCCGCCCTGCACGTAGCGGCCGGCCTTGGTGACCGCCTGATAGGCCTTGAGCCAGATGCAGCCCGCGCCGAGCGACACGGCCTGTTGCGGCGCGTCGGTGCAGCCCTTGGCGACGAAGGCGTCGTGCAGCTCGATCGCGTCCATCGGCCGCGTGCGGATCAGGAGTGAGTCAGGCGCGTTGGACGTGCCCTGATAGGCATGCCCGCCGCCGCGCACGACCAGCCTGAGCTTGTGCTCGCGCGCGAAGTTGACGGCGGCGGCGACGTCGGCCGCGTTACGCGCGTCGATCGCATAGGCGCTGGGGCTCGACGTCCAGGCCTCGGCCCAGCCGGTGGTCTGGGTGAGCGCGACATTGTCCCGGATGAAGTACGGGTTCTTGAACTGCTTGAAGACGGCCTCGCACGCCGCCTTGTCGCTGCCTTTGCAGGCGTCGAGCGGCGAGCGCACGGCGGTGAGCTGGCCGCCGACCTTGGCATTCAGCTCCTGCCACTGGGCGTCGGACGGCCAGCCCGGCTCGCCCGGCCGGACCCGCTTGAAGCCGGCCGATTGGGCCGTGGCTGTGCCCGCCAACAACGAAAAAGCCCCGGCAGTCTGGATCAGGTGACGTCGCATCATGGCCTACCCTCGCGTCTGGTTGCGGACGCCTTCCTAACGGCCAAGTGCTTGATCCCAGGTCGAAATGTGACGACCGGCGAGGCGCGTGGGACGACCGGCATGCCCTTTGGGACGACCGGTCAGCTCCGAACCGGCGCCAGCGCCTCGAACCTCTGGCGATACCGCCGGCTCAGGTTCACCTCGGCGCCGTCCTGCAGGCGGATGCGCCAGTCGCCGCTGACCCAGGGGGTGACCTCGGCGACGCGGGTGATGTTCACGACGTGGCTCTTGTGGACGCGCACGAAGCGGCGCGGGTCGAGCTCGGCCTCGAGCTTGGCGAGGGAGGAGCGGATCTCGAAGGTCTCGCCCGCGACATGCAGGATGGCGTAGTTGCCCGAGGCCTCGATCCAGTCGATCTCGGCCGTCTCGACCATGACCTCGCTGCCGCCACGCTTGCGTACGGCGAAGCGCTCCGGATGCGCGGCGGGCGGCGGTTCGGCGGCAGGCGCCGGCGCAGGCACGGCCGCGGCGCGGCGCTCGGCGAGATAGGCGAAGGCCACGATGCCGGCATTCATCATGGCGTAGGTGAAGACGTCCTTGGTGAACTCGTACCACAGGCGGCCGAGCGTGATCGGGAAGTGATAGTCCTCGCCCAGGATACCGGCGAACCAGATCATGCGCAGGCCTGCGAAGCCCAGCGTGTGGGCGAGGCTGAACACGATCAGCGCGCCGCAATGGACCACGAAGTTGCGCGGGCTTGCGATCGGGAAATGCCGCTGCATCCAGTAGATCGCGGGCACCAGGACGGCGAGCACGATGTGGCTGGTCGCCTGCGTGGCGAAGTCGCGGCCGAAATGGCCGACGCCGCTCCGCCTCACGTCGTCGGTGTAGCTGATGTAGCTCTGCGAGAAGCAGGAGACCGTGAGGATCGCGCCCCAGATCAGCGGCGTCCGCCAGCGATCGAGGAAAGCCCTCACAGCGCCTTCAGCCAGTCGCTGAGCGGCGTCCAGCACAGCTCGCGCGCGCGGCCCGACACGACCATGCCGATATGGCCGAGCGGCACGTCGCGCCGCGTCGCGTTCTTGAGCCCGTGCTTGGGATCGGCGAGCGCGGCGGCCGACAGCGGCGGCACGATGCGGTCGCCCGACGGGATCATGACCAGCGAAGGCGTCTTGATCTTGCGCGGCTGGATGCGCTTGCCGCCGACCTCCCACTTGCCCGCGCCCGGCAGATTGTCGCCGTACCAGCCGACCAGGCATTCGCGCGCGGTCGGGCCGGCGAGCGGCGCGCCGCCGTTCAGCCAGTCCTCCAGCAGCACGAACTCGCGCGCGGACTCGCTCGCCGGGTCCATGCCGAGGAAGCGGCCGAACTTCTTCACGGCCAACCACGGATCGAGCGACCAGAACAGCGTCTGCAGGATGTCGACCGGCAGCTCGCCCGCCTTGTCCGCGAGCTCGGCCAGCATCGGCCCGGCCGAGAGCAGGAAGGCGTGCCCCGCCTTGTCGGCATGGAAGTCCCAGGGGGCTGCGAGCAGCGCCAGCCCCGCGACCTGGCGCGGCTTGCGGGCGGCGAGCGCCACGGTGAGCGTGCCGCCCATGCAATAGCCCATCACCGCGGGCTTGCGCCGCGCCCGCCTGGCCACGAAGGCGAGCGCGCGTTCGAGGCGGGCGACGTAGGCGGTGGTGTCGAACTTTCTTTCATCCTCGTCGGGCGTGCCCCAGTCGACGAGATAGGGCCGCAGGCCCTCGGCCGCGAGCGCGCGCATCAGGCTCTTTTCTTCCGTGAGGTCGAGCACTTCCCAGCGGTTGATCAGCGAGGGCACGACCAGCACAGCGCGCGCTTTCTTCTTGCGCGCCGCCTTGTGCGTATGGCCGTAGTCGAGGAGCTTCGTGTTGCCCTCGCGCCAGACGGCGGGCGGGTCGAGCAGCTCGCGCGTCACCGGATGATGGCGATAGGCCATCACGCCGTCGGCCAGCCGCTCCAGGCGGCGGCCGATCTCCTTGTGCAGGGCCGTCTCGAACCGGCCTTCGCCCGCCTGCGCCTCCAGCGCGCGCGCCTCGTCGATGAGCGCGGTCAGCGGTTCAGGAGGAAGTGAGACGCCGTTCGAGCTCTGCGATCCGCTCTTCCAGAGCCGCCACACGCTTTCGGAGCTCGCCCAGGTCATCAGCGCCGTGCTGAGATGCAGCGGCAGAGGTCGGGGTCCCAGTCTCGGAGCGGGCATGGGCGGCACCTTGGGCGGCTTGTATTGCGGACGCAACCTGGGCGTTCGCGGCCGCAAAAAGCCGGGCGATCTGCTCGGTGAGTGCGGGATCGGCGGCCAGGCCGGAGAGCTGGCTCTGCCAGAGATCGAGATAACGCCGCGCCAGACGGTCGAATTCGTTCGAGGACGGGGGCGGGTCCGAAGCCATGGCCGCACTATAGCGCATAGCTGGCGGCCGGCGCCTTTTGCAGCCGCGTCGGTCGCTTGTCGCACTGCGGCATCGGCGCTAAGGTCTGCGGGTCGAGCATGAACGAGCGTTCAGGGAGCGCAGCGTATGGCCGATCAGGCAGCAGCGGAGAGCGGTCCCAAATCGGCGCCGGTCGTCATCAAGAAATACGCCAATCGCCGGCTCTACAACACCGCGACCTCGGCTTACGTGACGCTCGATCATCTCTCGCAGATGGTGAAGGACAAGACGGACTTCGTGGTCTACGACGCCAAGACCGGCGAGGACATCACCCGCTCGGTGCTGACGCAGATCATCGTCGAGGAGGAGAGCAAGGGCGGACAGACCCTGCTGCCCATCCCGTTCCTGCGCCAGCTCATCTCCTTCTACGGCGACAGTCTGCAGGGCGTCGTACCGCAGTATCTCGAGATGTCGATGACGCAGTTCGCGCGCAACCAGGAACAGATGCGCAAGTACATGCAGAACGCCTTCGGCTTCAATCCCTTCCAGCAGTTCGAATCGATGGGCAAGCAGAACATGGCGATGTTCGAGAACGCCATGCGCCTGTTCAATCCCTTCGGCGCGGGCCAAGGCCCCACCGCCGCGCCGCCGCCCGCCGCCGCGAACGGCGCCGAGCCGCCCAAGCCCGCGAGCGAAGCGCCGGCCGCCGGCACCGAGCCCGCGATCGACGATCTCAAGCGCAAGCTCGACGAGCTGCAGAGCCAGCTCGCGGAGCTCAGCAAGAAATCATGACCGCTCCGGCGCCGCAGAAGCGACGCGTCATGTCGCCCTGCATCGGCATCTGCATGATCGACCCCAAGGGCAGCGGCTTCTGCCTCGGCTGCAAGCGCACCGTCGAGGAGATCGGCCGCTGGATGGGGCTGGACGATACAGAGCGCCAGAAGATCCTCGATCAGCTTCCGGGACGGAAGTACTGACCGTTTCGGTCCGTTTAAATCCGTTTTAGCCGTTTTTAGCCGAGAATTTTCGAGGCCCGGGCGCTAGGCCGGCGGCCGAATGCCGACTTTTTCCTCGAGCTCGGTCATGCGCTTCTCGAGGTCGACATACTCGATCATCTCGCAGTGCATCTTGAGCACGCTCGCGACCGCCCGCCCCTCCTCGGTCGTCACCTCGCCGTTCAGCACGGCCGTGGTCATGGCGGCGCCGACCGGCAGGAGATCGGCGGTGCTGCGGATCTCGGGCACGTCGAGCAGGACCGGCCGGCCGCGCCGCGCGGGCCAGAGGCGGGCAAGCAGCAGGGCGATGGCCCGCATGTTGCCGCCCCGCGCCTCCTTGAGCGCCGCCTCGATCAGCTCGGCGCCCGCGGCGGCAACAAGCTCGTCGAGGGAAGCAATCGGCTCCGGCGCGCGCGGCCGCCCGGGACCGCCGGGATTGCCCTTGGCGAAGCGGCCGTCCTCGGCGCGATGATCGGCGAAGGTATCGTTGGACATGAGTGGCTCCGGGAATGAATTCAAACGCGCCGGAGATATACGCCTGCGAGCCTCACGACCCCTATTATGATCAATGGACCGCTCATTCGGAGCGCGGGCGGCCCGCCCGCTTCATGAGATGAACTTGAGCGGGCCGGAGGCCCGCGCTCCAAATGATCAGAATCGCCGTGGCGCGCCCAGGCCCTGAAGGTCGGGCATGCGGGCGAGCGCCAGGTCCTCCGGCAGAAGATCCAACCGCTCCAGATGGCGATCGAGCAGCTCGAGCTCCTCGCGCAGCGCGGGCGCGCGGGCCTCGGGCAGCACGGAAAGCAGGTTCTCCAGCATCGCCCTGAGGCGGCGCGCGACCTGCAGCGTGCCGGCGCCGCAGAGCCGGATCTCGCGGCAGGCGAGCTGGACGAAATCGTTCCAGTCGGCGGTGCGGAAGATGACGCAGACGCGGCCTTCGGGATCGCGCAGCGCATCGTCGTGCAGATGGCGCCGGCCGATCGCGCGCAGGAGACGATGGACCTGGTCGATGGCGAGGACGGCCGTCGTCGGGTCGTTGATCGCCGTACTCAGCGCCTTCAGCGCGATGTCGACGATGATCCTGAGGGCGAAGGTGACGTCCTGCTCGATCGTGCGCTCCGAGCCCATCGCCACCGCCTGGCGCAGCGTCCGGTCGTCGGCCCCATCGGCGCCGCCGTGCAGATGCATCAGCGGCTCGCCCACCGCCACGAAGTTGCCGACCTGGTGGGCGAACTCGATGACGCCGCCGGTCCGTCGCGCCTCGCGCACCAGGGCATCGAGATCGACCGCGAGGATGATGGCCGACTGGCCGCGATGATGGAGCGTGCGCGCGGGCTCGCCCGGCGACGGGGTCGGCGGGATCGGGCGATGGACGCCCTTGATCTTGCCGGGATAGACCTGCTCGATCACCAGCAGGCCCTCCTCGCCGACCTTGCGCACGACCGTGATGGGGCGCAGCAGGCGGGCTGCGTAGTCGATCAGGTAGAGGAACGCCGCCACCGATCCGCCGCCCAGGATGAAGGTCACGGTCAGCAGCACGTAGGGCACGCGCTCCTGCGTGCGCGACAGCGTGCCGGTGCCGAAGGCGAGCGTGAGCACGAACAGGGTCACGATGGCCTTGAGCGTGTTGTCGCGCAGGATGGTCGTGGCGATGATGCGCGGCGTGAGCTGGGCGCTCGACACCTGGATGGCGACCAAGAGCGAGCTGAAGGCGAAGACGATGAACGACAAGGTCGCCGCGACCACGCCCTCGAGCGAGGCCTGGGCCACGGGCACGTCCATCGCCCAGCTCCACGACCAGCCGGACCGCTCGTCGAGCAGGTTGAAGACGCGGATCAGGATCAGCGCCGCGAGGTAGGACAGGAGCGGGATGAACCAGAGCGAGGAGCGCGTGTAGCTCCTGAGCAGGTAGCGCCAGTTCCAGCTCATGGGAGTCAGCGCCCCTTGAACGAGGGCTTGCGCTTCTCGCGGAAGGCCGACGTGCCCTCCCTGAAATCCTCGGTGAGGCTCGAGAGCACGTTCTGGTCGACATCCATGTGCGCGGCGACATCGGACAGGGCATGCGTCACGCGATTGACCGACGTCTTCACCATGCGCACCGGCAGAGGCGGCATCGCGGCGATCTTCCCGGCGAAGGCCATCGCGGCCTCGAGCGCCTTCCCCGTCTCGACGACCTTCTCGACCAGGCCCCACTCCAATGCCTCATCGGCGCCGATGCGATCCGAGGCCAGGATCACCGCCTGCTTGGTGCGCGCCGGGCCCATCAGCGCCACGAGCCGCGGGATCGAGCCCCAGCTCATGTTCATGCCGAGCTCGACCTCGGGGATGCGGAAGTGCGCGCTCTTTCCGCAGAAGCGGAAGTCGAGCGACACGGCGAGTGCCGCGCCGCCGCCGATGCAATGGCCCTCGATGGCCGCGATGGTCACCTGCTCGAGCTGCTCCCAGGCGCGGCAGAGGCGCGGGCCGAGACGCTGCTGGCCGAGCGCCTCGCCCAACGGCAGCTTGCCGCGCGCGGCGCCTTCGGGATCTTTCAGGTCGAAGCCGGCGGAGAAGGCCCTGGCCGAGCCGGTCAGGATCACGACGGACGTCCCGAGATCGTCCTCGAAGTCGCGCGGCACGTCGCGCAGCTCGCGCATGGCCTGGCGGGACAGCGCGTTGATGTCGTCGCCGCGATCGAAGCGCACGACGGCGATGCGGCCCTGCGGGCCCAACCCCTTTTCGATCCTGACGAAGGCACGATCCATGCTTGCTGTCCTCTGGCTGTCGCGACTCTAGCGTACAATCGCCGCCTCACCGAGAGAGGAGCCATCATGCGCCTTCCCCTGATTCCGCCCGCCGAGCTCAGTGAAACGCAGAAGCCGCTCTATGAGGACATGAAGAAAGGCATCGCCTCGAACTTCAACCTGTTCCAGACCGTGGCGCCGGACGGCGCGCTGATGGGCCCGTGGAACCCCTGGCTGCACGAGCCGCGCATCGGCGGGGCGGTCTGGGAGCTCACCAAGGCCATGACGGCCGAGGCGAGCCTGCCCGATCCGGTGCGCCAGATCGCGATCCTGGTGACCGGCGCGCATTTCAACGCGGCCTACGAGCTCTATGCCCATATCGCCGTCGCCGAGCACGAGGGCATGAGCGAGCATCGCATTTCGACCCTGGTCGCGGGCTCGCGGCCGGACGATCTCACGGCCGAGGAAGGCGTGGGCTATGACACGGCCTTCGCGCTGGTGAACGGCGGCACGCTGCCCGAGCCGGTCTATCGGCTGGCGGTCAAGACCTTCGGCCAGCACGGCGCCAACGAGCTGATCTACCTGGTCGGCCTCTACTGCCTGGTGTCGATGACCTTGAACGGCTTCAACGTGCCTGTACCGGGACGCGAGTAAGGCTCTAGCTCGAGCGTCGGCGCGATGGGCTCAAGGCTTGGGCTTTGGACGCAGGGCTTCCAGATTGGCCTTTTGTGCCGCTGTCATTGTCCGGCTGACGGGACAGGCGGGGGCCAGAATTTGATCTATTACCGTTGGCGCCCGCAACAGCGCCTCCGGCATGTCATCCAGCCACACCGCTTCGAAGTTGACACCGCAGATTATAGAGGCCACGACGCCCGGCAATCTCACATTGTATTCGTCTTCGGAGACGGCCGCCTTCATAACGGCATCCTGCGTTTTTTCCTCTTCCGCCGTGATGCCCGCGGAGCAGGGGCGCGTGCTGCAGTCCAGCACCGAAATCCGCGCCAACGCATCCGTCTTCAACGGGCCGTCCGGGACAAAGTCCATCAGCTGTTTCAGCTTCCCGTAGTCGTCGGCCGTGCCCGCCAGGAACTGCGAGGCTTCGTCGCCCGCCGTCGGGAATGGCGAAGCATCGTTCAACGTCACGAAATCCAGCACGCCCGGAGTACCGTAGCTGCGCCAAAGGGCTGCTTGCCGCATGTCGAGCGCAGACAGCAGAGCATTCGTGAAATTTGCGCCCCGCAGATTGGCAGACCCAAGCGAACTCGCGAACAAGCCTGCGAACTCCAGATCCGCGCCTTGCATCTCGGCCCCCGTGAACGCCGCTCCCCACAACGATGCATTTTGTAGTGTGGCGCCCTGGAGCTGAGAATTCTCAAAATGCGCGCCGATAAGGCGGGCATTGGCAAATACCGTCGCCTGGAGTTGGGCGTTGCTGAAATTGGCGCCGGAAAAATCGCCGCTAAGCGATATGCCACGCAGTTCCGCTCCCACGAGAATTGCCTTCCGCGCTTTGACCTGGAATACGGTCGCACCATTGAGATGCGCCGTGGTCAGGTTGGTGCCCTGCATGTTGACTTCGACCAGCAGGGCACGCCGCAGGAGGGCGTCGGTCAGATTCGCGCCGCTCAGCGTGCCGCCGATCATCACCAATCCATCGAGATTGCGCCCGGTCAGGTCGATCGGCCCGGTCGTCTTCTCGGGCGGGGTGAAGTTGGCGAGCGCCACGCGGTTCGACCACAGGCTGGTCGGCAACCGACGCGCACAGTTGCCGGCGACCACGACCTGGTGCAGCGATTGCCAGGCGGCGTTCTGGCATCGGAGCGGGATGAAGCGCAGGTCGATCAGATGCTCTTCCTGCCATTCTCCGGGGTAGCTCACGACGGCGAAGACGAGGAAGGCCGAGGCGAGGCTTACAGCAGCACCGACCGCGCCGCCCGCTCCCAGGAGGTCGCGCCAGGCGATGCGCGAGCGCTCGCCGCGCGCGATCGAGGGCCAGAGGGTCCATAGCAGCGCGAGGTCGGCGATGACGGCGATCCGGTGCCACCAGGAGACCCAGGGGTGATGGAAGGCGATGAACTGCAGCTCGAACAGGATCAGCAGCAGCACGGGGCCGCCGACCAGAGTCATCCAGGCCACGAGCTGCAGCATCGCGCCGATGGCACCGCCGCGGATGTCGCGCGGGCCCGCCAAGACCTGGGTGAAGATGTTGATCGGCAGCTGGCGGCGCAGGCGTTGCCGCGTCTCCTCGTCTTCGATCTGCAGGCTGAGCTCGTGGTCGAAGGTGCCGACCTTGTCGGCCAGCAGCACGAAATGCAGCAGCACGTAGGCGTGGGCGACCAGGAAAAGAGCGGGGCCGAGCGCGAAAAAACCGATCAGCGGCAGGCTGATGCTGAGCAGCGGCAAGGCCACCGGGTTTTCGAGAAACAGGTCGCGATGGGAGACGCCGCCGACGGCGATCAGCAGGAAGAACAGCAAGGTGATGTAGCTGAACCACAGGGCCGAGCTCACGGTCGCCGCATCGACCACGGTGCCGCGCAGCGCCTCGAGGTCGCGCGCCTTGGCGGCGAAGGCCACGGCCGACTGTGGAATGGATGCGTCTGCGGTATCCCGGCGCGCGCGTCGCTTCAAGCTGTCCCCCGACCGACGGTACAACCGGGCCGGGCGCGCGCAAAGGACGAACTTCGCCGGAAGAAGCGGCGCTCAATGTCTGTTCCTCCCGTGTTACGGCGACGCTATCCTGCATCCATGCCCAAATCCATCGCCACCATCGCCCTCGAACGGCGCGTCGATGCGCTGTTCGCCCGCTACACCAGGCCCGGCTCGCCGGGCGCCGTCGTCGCCATCATGCGCGAGGGGGAGATCGAGCTCTGCAAGGGCTATGGGCTGGCAAGCCTCGAGCTCGACGTGCCCATCACGTCGCGCACGCGCTTCCGCATCGCGTCGGTCAGCAAGCAGTTCACGGTGACGACGGCGCTGCTGCTGGCGGCCGAGGGCAAGCTCAAGCTCTCCGATCCGCCGCACAAGTACGTGAAGGAGCTGAAGCCGCTCAAGGTCACGATCGACCAGATGATGCGCAATTCGAGCGGCCTGCCGGACTTCCTCGAATTGCTGCGGCTGGGCGGCCACGGGCTCGACAAGCCGGTGCGCGACGTCGACCTGCTGGCGGCGGCGGCGCGCAACAATCATCTCAACTTCGCGCCCGGTAGCCGCTTCCTCTACAGCAACACGAACTTCCTGCTGCTCGGCCACATCATCGAGCGCGTGACCAAGCAGAAGCTCGGCGACGTCATGGAAGAGCGCATCTTCAAGCCGCTCGGCATGAGCGACACGATGCTGGCGGCCGACATCGCGACCGTGATCCCCAACCTCGCGACCGGCTATCTCGGCGACGACAGCCAAGGCTTCCGCCGCTCCGCCCACGCCTATCCGCAGGGCGGCGAAGGCGGCCTCACCTCGACGGTCGAGGACCTGCTGACCTGGAGCCGGCATTTCGACGAACCCGTTCTCGGCAAGACCATCCCCGCGCAGCTCGCGGCCATCGCGCCGCTCACCGGCGGCCACGAGAACCGCTATCGCCGCGGCGTCGCCGTGGGCAACGTGCGCGGCCTCGACACGATCGGCCATGGTGGTCTGTGGCCGGGCTTCCGCACCGAGTTCCTGCGGGTGCCGAAGGCGGGACTCACCGTCGTGGTGATCGCCAACCTCGCGAGCATCAACCCGTGGCGGCTGGCCAACGCCATCGCGACGCTCGCCCTCGAAGGCGACAAGCGCTTGAAGCCCGCTTTGCCCGCCGTCACCGAGGCCGAGGTGAAGCCCTTCGCCGGCACCTGGTTCAATGCCGCCGAGCCCGCGCTCTTCCATCTCGCCTGGAGCAACAACGAGCCGACGATAACGCAGTGGGGCATGCCGACGGCGCTGGCGCGGCGCGACGGCGGCTGGTGGGGCGCCGAGGCGGGCTCGCTCGAATTCGCCCTTAAGCCGGGCAAGGGCAACGTGAAGGTCGATCTCGGCGCGGGCCGCACGCCGGCATTCACCAAGCTCGGCAAGCGCAAGGCCGTGCCGGCGGGGATCGTCGGCACCTATCGCTCGGCAGATTCGGGCGCGACCTGGATCGTCCGCAAATCGGGCGAGGGCTATGTCGCCACGGTGAGCGGACCGCTGATCGCGTCCAGCCCGCCGTGGAAGATCGAGGGCATCGACGCCGACACGGTCGAGGTGACCTCGCCGCCGGCCTGGCTCACCGCGACGCAGCTTGCGCATCTCGACCGCGACAAGGCGGGCAAGGTCGCGGCCCTGGTGATCTCGACCGGGCGCATCAAGAACATGCGCTTCGAGAGGGTCGCGTGATGCCCTCGCGCCGCGACGTACTGGCGGGAGCGGGCGCGGCCGCGCTCCTGCCCGTGGTCGCGCAGGCGCAGGGCGCGCTGCTCCGCCGGCCGATCCCGCACGGCAAGGGCGAGAGCCTGCCGGCGGTGGGGCTCGGCACGGCCGTGGTCTTCAACACGCAAGAGAAGAGCGGCCCCACCGCCGTCGTGA
>DATJWN010000163.1:0-8534 GCA_035501235.1 Reyranella sp. | reverse complement strand
TGGCTGCTGTGCTGGCGCTGCAGGACGGCAGCCATGAAGCGATCGGCCTTGCCTGCATCATGTTGGGCTATGTCGCCTTGATGTTTTCCGCCTCGCACGTCACGCGGCGTCGGGCTCGCCTCAACATCGCGCGCGACCTGGCCGCCACCGACATGGCAAGAACGCTCGACAAGGCGAACGAAGACGTCGCCTTGGCGCAGAGCACCATGCGCACGGTGCTCGACAATCTGAGCGACGGCGCCCTGCTGTGCGAACGCGATGGCCGGCGCATCTACCAGAACAAGGCGATGTCGACGCTGCACAACATGCCGGAAGAGGCCGTGGACGGCATGTCCACTTTCAGTGATCTCGTGCGCTACCGGGCGTTGCGCGGAGATGCCGGACCCGTCGATGATCTCCCGGGCGGTCTGGAGGGATGGATCGCCTCGCGTCTCGAGCGCTTCCGCAAGGCCGATGCCTCGGTAGAGCTCCGGAGAACGGTGACGGGAAGGGCCGTCGAGATCACGTACCGTCCATTGCCCGGAGGGCGGGTCCTGAGCGTGCACCGCGACGTCACCGAGATCGCCGAGCGCGAGGCGCGCCTGGCGCGCGCCCGTGACGACGCTGCCGAGGCGCACCGCAGGCTGCTGGCGGCCATGGAGGCCATGGCCGATGGCGTTGCTTTCCTGGATGCCGGAGAGCGTTTGCTGCTTTGCAATGACGCCTATCGTCAGTTCATGCCGTTTTCCCCGGCGGCGACTGCCGTCGGTGTCAGCCTGGAGGAAACGCTCCTGTGTGTGGGGCGCGCCAGCGCGAGCGCGGCGGGACCGGGCGCGCAGGATTGGGCTGAAACGCAGCTTTCCAGGATGCGGGCCGGCAGGCCGGTGCTCTTCAGCTACGGCGAGACGCGCTGGGCGCGCATGTCGCTCCGCTTCGAAGCCGACGGCAAGGCCGTGGTGATCGTGACCGACGTCTCCGAGGAACGGCAACGCGAAGAGGCACTCGAAGGAGCGTTGGGCGACGCCGAAAGGTCGCGTGCCGACGCTGAAGCCGCCAATCAGGCCAAGTCGACATTCCTGGCAACCATGAGCCACGAGATACGCACGCCGATGAACGGCGTTCTGGGCATGATGGAGGTGATGGAGGCCGAAGGGGTAGCCGACGGCCAGGCGCGCACCCTGTCGACGATGCGCGAGTCGGCCCAGGCGCTTTTGCGTATCATCGACGACGTTCTGGATTTCTCCAAGATCGAAGCGGGAGCGCTCGAGCTCGAGGAGGCGCCGTTCTCGCTGAGCGGGCTGGTCGAAGGCGTCGTCAGCATGTTCCGCACGCAGGCCGAGCGCAAAGGACTGACTCTCGTGTCAGTGGTCATGCCGGGCTCGTGCGACGCCGTGGTGGGCGATCCCACGCGAGTCCGTCAGATCCTGTTCAACCTTCTCGGCAATGCCCTGAAGTTCACCGAAATTGGCGGCGCCATTGTGCGATTGAGAACAGAATCGCTGGGCGAGGGGCGGGTGCGGGTCACGCTTTCCGTGAGCGACACCGGAATTGGCATGAGCAACGAGCAGGTGGCGCGCCTGTTCCAGCCCTTCTCGCAGGCAGACAGTTCGACAACTCGCCGTTATGGCGGTACGGGCCTCGGTTTGTCGATCGTTCGACGCCTGGCACAGCTCATGAACGGCGATGTCTTTGCCAAGAGCACACCGGGCGACGGGTCGACCTTCACGGTATCGCTCGATCTCAGCTTGGCACCGCCAGACTCGCCGCTTCTCGATCTGCCGGAGGCGGCCTCTCCGCTCGTCGTGGCCGCGGCCTCCGCGGCGGCGACCGGCGCCAACGTTCTCGTGGTCGATGACCATCCCATCAATCGCGAAGTGCTGATCCGCCAGCTTCAAACCCTGGGCGTGAACGCCGATGCGGCGGGCGACGGCCGATCCGCCTTGCAGCTTTGGCGCAGGTCGCGGCACTCCATTGTCTTCGCCGACATCCATATGCCGCATATGGACGGCTTTGCGATGACGGACGAGATCCGCCGCATTGAAGCCGCCGACGGTGGCCCGTCCACCGCGATTGTCGCGGTGACCGCCAACGCGATGGCGGGCGAGGATGTGCGATGCCTCGAAGCCGGCATGGACGGCTTTCTCACCAAGCCGGTCAGCCTGCTTAGACTGCGCGCGACCTTGCAGCGCTGGCTGCACAACGAACAGCCGCAGCAACCTGCCATCGATCACAGCGTCCTCGACCCGTGGGTGAAGAGCGACGAGGCCAGCCGGCAGTCGCTTTTGCGCAGGTTCGCGTTGACGCTCGTGGAATCGCGGCGCGAAATCGAGGAGGCTATGGAAGCGGGCGACCTTGCGACCTTGGCCGTCTCGGCGCACCGAATGAGGGGCGCCGCGATGGCCGTTGGCGCCCGTGCTCTCGCTGCCGCCGCCGCGAATGTCGAGAAGGCGGCAAAGGCGGGTGATCGTGCCGGCTGCCAGGACGGGCTTGGCCCCTTGGTGGTGGAGACGCAGCGGGCTCAGGTCGAGATCGGCACTTAGGGTACGGGTGGGATCATGTCGGGGGAGGGGGACAACATTCAGCACCTGCGGCCACCGGCCGACCCCGGCATGGTGTGTCTCGCCCTGATGCTGCGCTACCATTCGATCGGCATCGATCCCGAGCAACTGCGCCACAAACTCGGTATCGAGCGATTCGACGCACAGCATATGGTGCGCGCCGCGCGCATGGTCGAATTGAAGGCGCGCGTGCGCTCGACATCGTGGACGAGGCTTCCCGGCACACCTCTGCCGGCCATTGCGGGCCTGAAGGACGGCGGGTTCGTTTTCCTTGCCAAGGCCAGTGCCGAGCGCGTCCTGATCCAGCAGCCCAATGTCGAGCGCCCGGCCTTGCTGACTCGCGAGCAGTTCGAGGCGATGTGGGACGGCAGTGTCCTGTTGATGGCGCGGCGTGGCGGGCTTCAGAACCTGACGCGGCGTTTCGACATCAGCTGGTTCATGGGCGCGATCGCCAAGTATCGCCGCATGTTCATCGAGGTGCTGGTCGCCTCGTTCTTCCTGCAGATCTTTGCCCTGGTCTCGCCGCTGATCTTCCAGGTGGTGATCGACAAGGTGCTGGTCCATCAGAGCATGAGCACGCTTGATGTGCTGGTTCTGGCACTGCTGGCGATCTCGGCCTTCGAGGCGGTGCTTTCCATCCTGCGCACTTACGTCTTTTCCCACACCACGAACCGCATCGACGTCGAATTGGGCGCGCGGCTCTTCCGGCACCTGCTCTCCCTGCCGATGACCTACTTCCGCACCCGCCGCGCCGGCGATTCGGTGGCGCGCGTGCGCGAACTCGAGAACATCCGCAACTTCCTGACCAGTTCGGCGCTGACCCTGGTCATCGACCTTGCTTTCACCTTCGTGTTCCTCGCCCTGATGTTCACCTACTCGGGCGTGCTGACCTGGGTCGTCGTGGCGTCGTTGCCGCTCTATGCCCTGATCTCGGCCGGAGCCACGCCGCTCTTCCATCGACGGCTGGAGACCAAGTTCCGGCTGGGCGCCGAAAACCAGGCGTTCCTGGTCGAGGCGGTGTCGGGCGTGGAAACGCTCAAGGCCATGGCCGTCGAGCCGCTGATGCAACGCCGCTGGGAGGAGCAGCTGGCGAACTACGTCGCCGCGAGCTTCCGGGTGCTGTCGCTTGCCAACACCGCGAGCAACGCCATCCAGTTGATCAGCAAGGTCACCACTGCGGCGATCCTGTACCTCGGCGCGCGGCTGGTGATTTCCGGCGATTTGTCGGTGGGCGAGTTGATCGCCTTCAACATCCTGTCCGGCCGGGTGAGCGCGCCGATCCTGCGGCTCGCCCAGATCTGGCAGGATTTCCACCAGGCGCGCATTTCGGTCGATCGGCTGGGCGATATCCTCAATACCGCGGCCGAGCCGGCGCATACGTCGGCTACCGGAGGGCTGCCGCCGATCCGTGGCGACGTCCAGTTCCAGGGCGTGACATTCCGCTACCGACCCGACGGTCCGGCCATCCTGCGCGATGTGAACCTGTCCATTCCGGCCGGTCAGTTCGTCGGGATCGTAGGCGCTTCGGGCTCAGGCAAGAGCACCATCGCTCGCATGATCCAGCGGCTCTACGTGCCCGAGAGCGGCCGCGTGCTGGTTGACGGCACCGATCTCGCCATGACGGATCCCACCTGGCTGCGGCGTCAACTGGGCGTCGTCTTGCAGGAGAACGTCCTGTTGAACGGCACCGTGCGCTCCAACATCGCGCTTGCGGAGCCGGGCGCTCCGATGGAGCGCATCATCGTCGCCGCCAAGCTCGCGGGCGCGCATGAATTCATCCTCGGCCTGCCCGAGGGCTACGACACCATGGTTGGTGAGCGCGGCGATACGCTTTCAGGCGGCCAGCGTCAGCGCATCGCCATCGCGCGGGCGCTGCTGACCAACCCGCGCATCCTCATTTTCGATGAGGCGACCAGCGCGCTCGACTACGAAAGCGAACGCGCCATCCAGGACAACATGGCGGCCATCGCCAAGGGCCGTACGGTGATCGTCATCGCCCATCGTCTCTCGACAGTGCGCCGGGCGGACCGCATCATCACGGTCGAGAAGGGCACGATCGTCGAGGACGGCAGCCACGACGAGCTCCTCCGGGGCAAGGATGGCCGCTATGCCACGCTCTACCGCATGCAGTCGGGGATCCATGAAGTCCAATAGCATCCTCGGCGCCATCGCGCCGGTGAAGCGGGTCTTCCTGCCTGACCGGCCTGCGCGACGCGACCGGCTCGAAATCGAGTTTCTGCCGGCAGCGCTCGAGATCATCGAGACGCCTCCGTCGCCGGTGGGGCGAGGCGTCGGCGCCGTGATCGTGGTGATGTTCTCGCTCGCCCTTGTGTGGGCTTGTTTCAGCCATATCGACATCGTGGCCACGGCGCCGGGCAAGATCGTCGCGGCCGAGGGTACCAAGGTCATCCAACCCTTCGAGACCGGCGTCATCAAGGCGATCCATGTCGTCGACGGTCAGAAGGTTGCCGCAGGGGCCGCCCTGATCGAGCTCGACACCACCATCTCGGAGGCTGAACGCAAGCATCTGCTCGACGACTTGCTGGCGGCGCAGCTCGATGTCGCGCGCCTCAAGGCCTCGCTGGCCAACACGCCCGATCCGCTGTCGGCCTTTCAGCCGCCCGAAGGCGTCAATCCCGCACTTCTCGAGCTGCAGCGTCAGCTGCTGCTCACGCAGGTCGCCGAGCATAAGACCAAGGTCGCCACCCTCGACCGGCAGCTGGCGCAGCGCCGCGCCGAGCAGGCGACGGCTGCGGCCACGATCGAGAAGCTGGAGACGACCATTCCGTTCATCCAGCAGCGTGTCGACATCCGCAAGACGCTCGCCGACAAGGAGCTTGGCTCCAAGCTGACCTACCTCGAGATCATCCAGCAGTTGAACGAAAGCCGTCACGACCTGGAAGTCCAGAAGAGGCGCTATGAAGAAGCCGAGGCCGCGGTGGCGGCCACCACCGAACAGCGTGCACAGACGGTCGCCGAATGGCGCCGCACGCAATCGGCCGAGCTCGCCGAGGCCGAGCGCAAGTCGATCGGATTCCGCGAGGATCTGGCCAAGGCCGAGCAGCGCACAAAGCTGATGACGCTGCGCGCGCCGGTCGACGGTACGGTCCAGCAGCTCTCGGTACACACCGTGGGCGGTGTCGTCACGCCAGCCCAGGCGCTGCTGTCGGTGGTGCCGCTAGGAGGCGGGCTTGAAATCGAGGCCCGCGTCGCCAACCGCGACATCGGCTTCATCAGCCGGGGCGACAAGGCCGAGATCAAGATCGATACTTTCAATTTTACGCGTTACGGCCTGCGCCATGGCACTGTGCTGAGCGTCTCCCACGACGCCATCGTCCGGGAAAAGCCCGCTGCCAAGCCGGGCGATCCGGTCGCGGGTGCGGAGACAGCGTCGAGCGAGCCGGCGGGCCAGGAAATGATCTATCAGGCACGCGTGTCGCTCGATAAGTCCGAAATGAAAATCGACAACGCTGTCGTGAACCTCACGCCCGGAATGGCCGTCACGGTGGAGATCAGCACCGGCCGCCGGACCGTCATCAGCTACATGCTGTCGCCAGTCGCCCGCTACATGCACGACAGCCTTCGCGAGCGCTAGACATGGAGGATCGCTCAGGGCGGCGGAGGCCACGATGGCCGCGGAACGAAAGCGGGGCGGACGTGTGCAGCAATTTCGAGACGCGGCCCGGCCTGATGGAATTCCCCTCCAGCTAGGTAGCGATGCCGACCAACGATCAATGGTCGGCCGATGACACGCCGGATTTCATTCGGGCGCCGGCTCGCGATGCCGCCCTTCGGTATTTGGGCATGCGGCGTTTCGGCGCAGATGCGTCTGATGCCAGGCGTGCCCGCGATCAAACAGGTGGGGCGCTCGTCGGTGTGGCGTTGCAACATGGCCATGTGCACACGCATCAATGTCCTCCCCCACGGCACAGACGAAACAAAAGTCGTCTGCAGCGACACCGCGATGATACGGAGCGCCCCCACTATCGTCGACGTGACGTGCGGTAACCGTATGGGGGAGAATCGCGATGAACGTTGCTCTGACGAAGCCGATGGCGGCGGATGAGGGCTTCTTGATGACGAAGGCCACACCTTCGGAAATCCCGACCACGCCGGCGGCCGCGAATGCGGACACCGAGGCGACATCTCAGGCAGCTGCGGCCGGGCCGCAGCTTGCACCCGTCGCCGGCGACAAGGCGCCCTATCCGGCGCCGGCGCCGACGCCGACCCAGGAGGGGCCGCTCGGTATCCGTTACGACTTCAACAACGGTTGCCGCATCGTGGTCCCCGAGGGCGAGCACCCGTGGCGGGTGCGGCTCAGCGATCTCGATACCGGCAACATCCTGTTCGAGACCACCTTCAAGAGTGGTGGCGTCAACTCGACCAAGCGCTACTACATCCGCTTCAAGATCGAAGTCTGGCAGCAGGACAAGCTGGTTTTTTCGCACGAGCACAGCTGCGAAGAGCGCGAAATCCTGATCCAGTTCCCGGTCGGCACGCTCGGCGACACGATGGGCTGGTTCCCCTATGCGGTGAAGTTCAAGGAGCAGCATCCCGGTTGCCGGCTGACCTGCGCCATGGGCGAGAAGCTGATCCCGCTGTTCCAGAAGGTCTACCCGGAGATCACCTTCGTCGGCCACGACGCCGTCAAGCCGGAGAAGTACTACGCCACGTACAACATCGGCCTGTTCTTCGACGACAAGGACTTCGTCTTCCAGCCCTGTGACTTCCGCTTTGTTGGCCTCCATCGCACGGCGGGCTACATCCTGGGCGTCGATCCCGCCGAAGAACCGCCCATGATCGCCTACGAGGACGACAGCCGGCCGATCAAGGAGCCTTACGTCTGCATCGCGGCGCAGAGCACGACGCAGGCCAAATACTGGAACAACCAGGAGGGCTGGCGGGCGATCGTTGCCTTCCTGAAGGAGGCGGGCTTCCGCGTCATCTGCATCGACCAGAAGCCGACGCACGGCACCGGACTGGTGTGGAATCACATCCCCTATGGCGCCGAGGACCAGACGGGTGATCGTTCCTTGCAGGAGCGCGCGCGCTGGCTCAAGCACTGCGAGTTCTTCATCGGCCTCTCGAGCGGCTTGAGCTGGCTCGCCTGGGCCGCACGCTGCCCGGTGGTGATGATCTCGGGCTTCACGCATCCCACCAACGAGTTCGTTACGCCCTATCGCGTGATCAACTACCACACCTGCAACAGCTGCTGGAACGATCCGCATGTGCGGTTCGACCACAAGGATTTCCTGTGGTGCCCACGGCATGCCAACACGCCGCGCCAATTCGAATGCACCCGGCTGATCACCGTGGAGCAGGTCAAGGCGGTCATCTCGCGTGTTCCGGCTTTTCGCGACCGCAAGGCGGTCAAGCCGGCCGACAGAAAATCGCGGGCCTGAGGCCCTCGACTAGTCGATCAGGCAGATCAGCGGCTTCACGTCGTTTCGGTTGACATCGAGGGCAGTACCGTCGCGACCAGCGGCGATACCCACGCGGCCAGCCTGGGAGCACAGCGATGTTTACACTCATTTCCGGCGGTGAAACGGTAGTCGTATCGTCCGGATCCACCGCGGACGGCGACACAGTGCTGGCGGGCGGTACGCTCGAGCTGCTGAGCGGCGCCACCCTGGGAGCGGTGACATTCTCGTCGGGTAGCACCCTCGAAGTGGCATCGGGATATGTACTGAGCGGCGGCACCCTGGCCACGGGCGAGATCGTGCAGGCCGGGCCGGGCGGCAGCGCGGTCGGTCAGTCCATCAGTGCGACTCAGACGCTCGCAGTCCTTTCGGGCGGGACGGCGAAGGCCGTGACGCTGCAAAGCGGCGGTACCCTCACGGTGCAGGCGGGCGGCAGCGCGCTCTCCCTGACCGTCGCCAGCGGAGCGGTCGCCAGCGTCACATCCGGTGGCTATTGGAGCAGCACGGTTGTGTCCTCGGCGGGCCAGGATGTCGTGCTCGCGGGCGGCGTGGTCACCAGCACCATCATCAGCAACGG
>DATJWN010000162.1:0-7955 GCA_035501235.1 Reyranella sp. | reverse complement strand
CTCGGGCCGGGTTGTGGCGACCACGATATGACGCGCCGGATCGTCCTCCAGCGGATAGCGCAGGTGCCAGAGATGGCCCTTGACCTCGATCGGCAGCACCTCGAGGTCGGAGACCGCGGTCAGCAGCCGGGGGTCCCAGTTGACCAGGCGGTTGTCCTTGTAGATCAGGCCGGCCTTGTAGAGGTCGACGAACACCTTGAGCACGGCCTTGCTGAGGCCCTCGTCCATGGTGAAGCGCTCGCGGCTCCAGTCGCACGAGGCGCCGAGCCGGCGCAGCTGGCTGGTGATGGTGCCGCCGGAATAGGCCTTCCATTCCCAGACCTTCTCGAGGAACTGCTCGCGGTTCAGCAGCGTCCGGTTGCCGTCCGCCTTGGCGCCCTCGACGGCGAGCCCGATGTTCTCCTGCTCGAGGTTGCGCACCACGACCATCTGGGTGGCGATGCCGGCATGGTCGGTGCCGGGCTGCCACAGCACGTCGTCGCCCTTCATGCGCCGCCAGCGGATCAGCACGTCCTGCAGCGTGTTGTCGAGCGCATGGCCCATGTGGAGGCTGCCCGTGACGTTGGGCGGCGGGATGACGATGCAGTATGGCGGCTTGGCCGATTCGGGATGGGCCTTGAAGGCACCCGAGCTTTCCCACTCCGGATAGCGCCGGGCCTCAATCTCCTTGGGGTCGTAGGTCTTTTCGAGCATTCAGAGCCTTATAACGAAAAACGCCACGGAAGACCCCGTGGCGTTCGATTGGAGAGAGTGCCCCGGGGTCAGCGGCGGGTCAGCCGGACGATCTCGCGTTCGACGAAGCGCTCGACGATCGGCGGCAGGTTCTTCTCCAGCCAGTCCTTCAGCATCGGGCGCAGCATCTCCATCACCATGCTCTCGATGGTGCGGTTGTTCGGGCCGACCGTCGGGCCGGGATCGACGGCCGAAGGCATCGGCACGGCCTGCTCGACGGCCTGGGTCAGCCGGTCGAAGGCCGACGAGGCGACACCGGCGGCGGACGAGCCGACGAGGGAGGACGGGTTCGAGGGGGGCGTGGAGGGCGTGGTGCTCATGGGGGCTACGGGCTCGCTCTGTGGTTTCGGAGGATCGGCCGCCTTCACGGGCTCGACGGGAGGCTCGACCGGCTTGGCAGGTTCGATGCGCAGTTCGGCGGGCTTCACCGGCTCCACAGGCTTGGGCGGCTCCGGCATGACCGGCTCGACGCGCGCTTCGACGGGCTTCACGGGCTCCTTCACGGGCTCGACCACCGGCGGCGGCGCCACGGGAGCGACCACCGGTGCCGGCGGCGGCACGTTCTTCGGTTCCTCGACGAGGTCGGTCAGCAGCAGCACGTCCTCGCGCTTGGCGGGCGACGTGCCGACCATCGCCGGCCGCGGCGGGGTGGGCGTCTCGCCCGGCTTGATGGCGTCCGTCGTGACCGGCGCCGTCGCCGGCTTGGGCACGGCGGCGCCGCCGACCTGGGCACGCGCCTCGTCGTCGGAGATGATCTTGCGGATAGAGGCGAGAATATCGTCCATCGACGGATCGTTACTCCCGCTTCTGGGGTCGCTCATTTCCTGCTCCCAGACTCGCTGCCGGCGCCCCAATCACCGATCCAGCGGGAGCCGACCTCCCTATAATACCTCTCTTCGTCGTAATACTCGACCGGCAATCCGAGGGTCCGGGCGGTCAGGCGGCCGATGCCCGACAGCACCCCGTAGTAGTTCACCTGGGTGTCGTGACGAGCCTGCAGCAGGCTCACCTGCGAATTGAGCAGCTCCTGCTCGGCGTTGAGGACGTCCAACGTCGTACGCGAGCCCACGAGGGCCTCCTGGCGCACACCGTTCAGGGCCACTTCGTTGGCCTTGACCTGGGCCTGGAAGGACAGGACACGCGAGCGCGCCGAGTCGAGGTTGCGCCACGAACGAATGACCGTCTCGGCGGCGGCACGGCGGGCGCTGTCGAGCTCGTTGCGGCGCTGGCCGACCAGCTCCTTGGCCTGGCGGATCGTCGACCACTCGGTGCCGTTCTGGTAGATCGGCACCGTCGCCTGAAGGCGAACGCCGTACTGGAAGTAGGCGTCGGTCGGCACCTGCAGGTCGAACTGCTGCTGGGTGAAGCCGATGAGGTTGACCTGCGGCAGCAGCGCAGACACCGCGCTGCTCACGCCATAGTTGGCCGCGGTGATCTTGTGCTGGGCACTCAGCGACTTGGGCGCGATGTCCATCGCGAGCGCCACGCATTCTTCTTCGCTGCCGGGCAGTGCGCCGATCAGCGGCAGGTCGCCGAGCTTGCTCGGCCTCATGCCGATCTGGCGGACGAAGGTCGCCTCGTCGATGCGGACCTGCGCCTGCGCCTGCACGAGATCGGCCTTGGCCTGCTCGAGACGCGCCTCGGCCTGGGAGACGTCGGTGATGGTGAGCTCGCCCACCCGGAAGCGTTCGCGCGTGGCGTTCAGCTGCTCCACCAGCACGCGCACATTGTTGCGGCGCACGTCGACGATGCCGACATCCTGCGCGAGATCGGCGTAGGACTGGATGCTGTTCAGCATCACCGTCTGCTCGGTGTCGGCCAGCAAGGCGCGCTGCGCCTGGATGTTGGCCTGCGCGCTCTTGGTGTCGGCAACGGTCTTGCCGCCGCGGAAGATCGGCTGCGTCACCTGCAACAGCGTGGTCTTGCCGGTCAGCGAGAAATTGAAGCTGCTCGATTTGACCGGCATGCCGTCGTATTCGATGCGGTTGTATTCGAAGGACAGCGTGACCTTGGGGCGCCAGTTCGAGACGGCCTGGGTCAGGGTCTCGTCGGTCTGCCGGAGGACCGCGCGCGCGGCGAGCAGGTCGGGGTTGCTGTTGTAGGTGTTGGACAGGGCCTCGATCAGGCTCTGTGCCGAGGCGTCGGGAAGTGCGCCCAGCCCGACTGCGAGCGCACAAGCCGACGCTGCGCAGACCTGCTTCAAGGCGGGCCGGATACGCATTGATTTACCCATCATTTCTGGTCCCGACCCTATCACCAGTGGGGCCGATATTGGTAGCCCCTACCCCTATTCCCTGTGGCCGGGCCGTTTCTCAGAAGGTGAAACGCGGCGGCGGCGCAAAACCGGGCAATATCGGCGTCCCGGCATCGAATATCGGCCGGCCGGAGGCGACACCGCCCTGCTTCACGACCAGGTGAGCAGCACCCATCGTGCCAGAGGCACCGGCCATGACCGTGGCGAGGCGGCCGCCCTCGGCGAGCTGGTCGAAAATCGCCTGTGGGATCTGGCGGACCGCCCCTTCGATCAGGATCACATTGTAGGGCCCGTCGGCGGGCGCACCCGCTTCGCACGGCCCGGCCACGACACGCGCATTGCCGATGCCCAATCCCTTGATGGTCTGCTCCGCCGAACCAGCGAGATTGGGATCGCTCTCGACGGCGACGACGCTGCTCACCAGGCGGGCCAGCAAGGCCGCGCCATAGCCGCGGCCGGCGGCCACGACCAGACCCTTTTCCCCGGCTTGCGGCTGCAGATGCTGCACCAGGCGCGCCAGGACCATGGGCTCCATCAGGAATCGTCCACCGCCCAGCGGGACGTCGTCGTCGGCATAGGCGACGGCCCTGAGCTCGCCCGGCAGGAAGCTTTCCCGCGGCAAATCGGCGATCGCGGCCAGAAGGCGGGCGTTGGTGACACGATTGGGCCGCAGCTGGCCCTCGATCATGTTGCGCCGAGCGAGCGCATAGTCCGTCATCGCATGCCCCCGAAAAATGTCGGGCGTTTATAGGCGGGCACGCCTCGGAGCGTCAAAGGCCACGCCTGCCGCAGCTTGACCCGTCTTGGCCGGCATGCGTATAGCAGCGGCCGTTTCTGCGGGCCGGCCTGGTGGCAGAGTGGCTATGTAGCGGACTGCAAATCCGTCAATGCCGGTTCGATTCCGGCCCAGGCCTCCACGCATCGCGCCCTTGCGTGAGCGAAAGGCCTCTGCCAAAACACCGCGCCTTCGCGGGCCCGATACCGCCGCGACAGATATTCTTCCGGAGTAGCTCAGCGGTAGAGCAGGCGACTGTTAATCGCCGGGTCGCAGGTTCGAACCCTGCCTCCGGAGCCAATTGCCCTACGGCGCGCCGGGTTCAGGCAGAACATGGCGCGCCGTAGCATTTTGGGGAGCCGTGTGATGCCCGGGAAGCCCTACTCGGCCAACGAGACCGTCGAGCTGGTCCGCCATGAAATCGCCTTCCAGGGGTATTTCCGCATCGGCCGCTATTTCTTCCGGCACGGGCTGCATCGTGGCGGCACGAGCGAGGTGATCGCCCGTGAGGTCTTCGAGCGCGGCCAGGCCGCGGCCGTGCTGCCCTACGATCCGGCGCGCGACGAATTGATCCTGGTCCGCCAGTTCCGCGCCGGCTGTTATGTCGCCGGAAGACATCCCTGGACCTGGGAGGTCGTGGCCGGGATCATCGAGGACGGCGAGTCGGCCGAGGGCATGGCGCGGCGCGAGGTCGTCGAGGAAGCCGGTCTGTCCATCACCGACATCATCCCCATCCATAATGTCATGCTCACGCCCGGCGCGTGCTCGGAGTCCTGTCAGCTCTTCGTCGGCAGGGTCGACACGACGCATGCCGGCGGCGTATTCGGCCTCGCCTCGGAGCATGAGGATATTCTGGTGAAGGTCATCCCCTTCGCCGAAGCGCGGGCCATGCTCGACCGCGACGAGATCGACAACGCCGCGAGCGTGGTGGCGCTGCAGTGGCTCGCGCTGCACCGCGACGAGGTGCGAAAGCGCTGGGCCTAGCCTGTTGCGTCCCGAGGGGCCGCCCGTCTACGGTCCGTCGTGGGAGCCGAGCGCAGGGGCGAAGGACGAAGTAGACCATGAATGTCCGGTCTGGATTCATCGACAGCATCGGCAACACGCCGTTGATCAAGCTGAAGGCCGCCTCGGCGGCGACCGGCTGCGACATCTATGGCAAGGCGGAGTTCCTCAATCCCGGCGGCTCGGTGAAGGATCGTGCCGCTCTCGCCATCATCGAGGACGCCGAGAAGAAGGGGCAGCTTCGGCCGGGAGGCGTGATCGTCGAGGGCACCGCGGGCAACACCGGCATCGGTATCGCCCTCGTGGCCAACGCACGCGGCTATCGCTCGGTGATCGTCATGCCCGAGACGCAGAGCCAGGAAAAGAAGGACATGCTGAAGCTCTGCGGCGCCGACCTGCGGCTGGTGCCGGCACTGCCCTACTCCAATCCCGGCAACTACGTGCGCTACTCCGAGGTGTTGGCGAAGGAAATCGCGGCCCAGGAACCCAATGGCGCGATCTGGGCCAACCAGTTCGACAACACGGCCAATCGCGACGGCCACTATCGCACCACGGGACCCGAGATCTTCGCGCAGACCGAGGGCAAGGTCGCGGGTTTCACCTGTTCCGTCGGCTCCGGCGGCACGCTCGCCGGCATCGCCATGGCGCTCAAGGAGCGCAATCCCAGGGTCAGGATCGCGCTCAGCGATCCGATGGGATCGGCGCTCTACAACTGGAAGACCAAGGGCGAGCTCAAGTCCGAGGGCAACTCGGTGACCGAGGGCATCGGCCAGGGCCGCGTCACCAAGAACCTCGAGGGCGCGCCCATCGACACCGCCTTCCAGATCACCGACGAGGAGGCCCTGCCCGTCCTGTTCGATCTGATCGAGCATGAAGGTCTCGTGCTGGGCGGCTCGACCGCGATCAATGTCGTGGGCGCCATGCGCCTCGCCAAGGAACTCGGACCTGGCCATACCGTCGTCACCATTTTGGCCGACGGCGGCAGCCGCTATCAGTCCAAGCTCTTCAATCCGTCCTTCTTGCGCGAGAAGAAGCTGCCGCTGCCGCCCTGGATGAAGTGAAGCGCTGTGGTGATCGCGACATGAGCCGGGTCATCGTCTGCGGCAGCCTCAACATGGATGTGATCGTGCAGAGCGAGCGGCGGCCCGCGATCGGCGAGACCGTACTGGGCGCCAAGGTCACGTTCCTGCCCGGCGGCAAGGGACTGAACCAGGCGGTCGCCTCGGCGCGCCTCAGCGTGCCGACGGCAATGCTGGGCGCGGTCGGCGACGATGCCTTCGGCAGCGCGCTGCGCGACTTCCTTGCCGGCAACGACGTCAACAGTCTCGGCGTGAACATCGTGTCGGGCCATGCCACCGGCGTGGCGTTGATCCAGGTCGCGGACAAGGACAATGCGATCACCGTCGCCTCCGGGGCCAATGGCGCTTTCACGCGTTTCCTGGCCAGCGAGACGGCCAGGCCCGGCGATGTCTGGGTCGGGCAATTCGAGACGCCGCTCGCCGCGACCCAGGCGCTGTTCGCCCAGGCGCGCGAGGGCGGCGCGCGGACGATCCTCAACATGGCGCCCTACACAGCGCCCGCAGCGGCGCTGCTGAAGCTCGTCGACATCGCCGTCGTCAACGAAATCGAGCTCTCCCAGGCGACCGACATCCCCATTCGATCGACGACCGGCATGCGCAAGATCGCGGCGGCCTGCCAGCTTCTTCGGGCCAAGGGTGTTCGCTCCGTGATCGCCACGCTTGGCGCCAAGGGAGCGGTTGTCGTGGGGGCCGAAGACACCAACGTCATTGCCGGCCTCAAGGCCAAGGTGGTCGACACGACCGGTGCCGGCGATTGCTTCGTGGGCGCGCTGGCTGCGCGGCTCGCTCTGGGTGACTCGCTGGTTACTGCGGCCCATTACGCGAACGCCGCGGCCTCCTGCTCGGTCGAGAAGCTGGGGGCGTCGCCGTCGATGCCGACGGCCGGGGAAGTTGCGGCGCGGCTGGCGAGGGCCTAAATCGTCGCTATGCTCGAGGAACTATTTCGCCAGGACGCCTATCTGAAAGAGGCTGACGCCGTCGTCACCGCCGTCGAAGAGCGCGGCGTGCGGCTCGATCGCTCGATCTTCTACCCCACCGGCGGCGGTCAGCCGGGGGACACCGGCATGCTGCGCTGGGAGGGCGGCGAGGCGAGGATCGTCGACAGCGTAAAGGCCGACGGCAACGACGTGCTGCATGTACTGGCGCCCGACGCGCCCAAGCCCGCGGTCGGCACGAAGGTCCATGGCGTGCTCGACTGGGATCGCCGCTATCGCCACATGCGCATGCACACCGCGATGCATGTCCTGTCCGCCGTCATCAAGGGCAATGTCACGGGTGGCCAGGTCGGCGCCGACAAGAGCCGCCTCGATTTCAATCTTGAAGGCGACGTGCCGACCAAGGAATGGGTGACCGAGGAGATCAACAGGCTTCTCGCCACCGCTCATCCGGTCGAGGCGCAATGGATCACCGATGAGGAGATGGGCGAGCGGCCCGAGCTGGTGAAGACCATGAGCGTGCGGCCGCCGATGGGCGCAGGCAAGGTCCGGCTGCTGAGGATCGACGGCGTGGACCTCCAGGCCTGCGGCGGGACGCATGTCGCCAACACGGCGGAGATCGGTCGCGTGGAGTGCACCAAGATCGAGAACAAGGGAAAGATGAACCGGCGCTTCATCATCGCGCTGGCCTGAAGGAAACAGCCATGGACTACGCAAGACCCGACGCCCTGGTCAGCACCGAGTGGCTGGCCTCGCATCTCGATGCGCCCGACGTGCGCATCGTCGACGGCTCGTTCTATTTGCCGGCGCAGAAGCGCGATCCCAGGGGCGAGTTCGCGAACCAGCACATCCCGGGCGCGGTGTTCTTCGACATCGACGAGATCGCCGACACATCGAGCCCGCTGCCCCACATGCTGCCCTCGCCGGAGAAGTTCTCCGCGCGCGTGCGCAAGCTCGGCCTGGGCGACGGCAACAAGATCATCGTCTACGACACCACGCCCATGACCGGCGCCTGCCGCGTCTGGTGGATGTTCCGCGCCATGGGCCACAAGGACGTCGCCGTGCTGAACGGCGGCCTGCCGAAGTGGATGGCCGAGGGACGGCCGGTCACCGACGATCCGACGCCGCCGCGCGAGCGCCACTTCACGGCGCGCCTCGACAACACGCTGGTGCGCTCG
>DATJWN010000161.1:0-24360 GCA_035501235.1 Reyranella sp. | reverse complement strand
CACGAGGATCAGGTCGGCACCCGCGACCTCATAGGCGCGCGCGCGCTTCAGCGCTTCTTCTTGCCCGAGACCCGCAATAAGCGCCTCGGTGCGCGCCACGATCACCAGGTCCTTGTCCTTTCGCACCGAGCGCGCGGCCTCGATCTTGCCCTGGAATTCCTCGATCCGGACCATATCCTGCCGGCCGCCGGCGATCAGGCTGGTGACCTTGGGGAAGCTCTTGTCCTCCATCACGATCGCCGCGACACCCGCGCGTTCGTATTGCTCGACGGCGTAGAGCACGTTGATCGCGTTGCCGAAACCGGTGTCGATATCGGCGACCACGGGAAGGCCCGAGCGTTCGGCCATGGCGCGCGTCATGTCGAGATGCTGGCTCATGGTCACGATGCTGACATCGGGCACGCCGTACATCGCCGACAGCTCGAAGCCCGAGGCCCAGATCGCGTCGAAGCCCGCCTCGGCGGCCAGCATCGCCGACAAAGGCGAGTGCGACGCCATCGCCTCGACCAGTCCCTTCTTGGCCAGAGTCTCCCGGAACATCGTGCCCGCGCTCATCTCTGTCCCCTCAGCCGTTCGTTCTCGAGCAACGCCAGGAAGCGCGCCGCTGCCTCGACGTCCTTGACCATGCCCGCGTGACGGTGCGTGGCGATCGGATCCTCGCCCCAACGTTCGATCTGGTAGAGCTCGTCGAGCTGCCCCGCGGCGAAAGCCTGCTCGGCCGTGATCCTCCCTTCGGAGACCGCGAGCGCGATCACGACCGAGCCCAGTATGTGCGTGAGATTGTAAAGCGCGGCCAGGGCGAAATCGCCATGTGCTGCGACGGCGGCCTCCAGCGCGGCAAGCGCGGCGGCAGGCTGCGTCACGAAGGTCGTGCCTTCCGCGAGCGCGAGCCGCGCGCCATAGCGTTCCGCCGCCCAGTCGAGCAGCGGCTGCCAGACTTCGTGCTGGCGCTTCACCAGGCTCTCGGGATCGGTCGCGCGGTAGCACAGAAGATCTGAGGCGGCATACTTTGCCGTGTCCTCGATCACTTTGGCGCGCTGCGTGGTCACTCGATCGAGGCCGGTCGCGGCGAGCCGCGTCATCGGCAAAAGGGCGACGTTGATGTCGGCCTTCTCCGGCACTTCGGCCCATTCTTGCGCGACGGCCTCGCCGAGCGGGCGGGTCGGCACGACCAGCACGGTCTTGGCGGGCGTGCGCATCGGCCTGCCGTCGAGCAGTACGCGCCAGCCGCCGTCGGCATTGTCGATTGCCGTGTCTTTGTAGAAGCGTTTCATCTGTTCTGATGGCAGGGCTTACACGACCGGCCTCGGCCAGGTCAAAGAAGCCGCTCACTCCGGCTTTGGCGTCGTTGGACGCCGCGGCGGCGCGCGGCGCTGATCGACGGCCGGCACCGGCAGTTGCGCGCGCAGGCCGGGGCGCATGCCGTCGACCTTGGGCAACATCAGCGCGCAAGCATTGGCGTTGGGTTGGCGGGCGAGCGTGTTCAGGGTGCCGGCGAGGCTCGGCACGGGACCGCCGCCGACCAGGAGCTTGGAGAGGCTCGCATCGAGAGTGCCCGAGGTGGGACGACCGGTGCCGCCCTTCAGCCTGAGCGGCACGGCAAGCGCGGCACCCGACGTGTCGCGCGCCTCGGGAGCGAGGATGAACTCCCAGCCCTCGGACCTGAAATGCAGGTAGCCGCCGCCGACCAGGGCGGCGCGCGGCGTGTCGACGACCAGCCGGCGCAGGTTGGCGATGCCGCTGCGCACCTCGAAGCTGCCGGCGAGGCAGTTGAACGGCACGCCGGTGTCCCCGCCGCCCAGCAGACGCTGCGTCTCGACCGGCCAGTTGCCGAGCCCGTCATACGGCCAGATCCCCTTGCCCGCGGAAAACTCGATCGTGCCGTTGGCGACGTTCAGCGAATCGTGAGCCGCGCGCCCGGCACCCCGCAGGCGGAGATCGATGTCGCCGACGGCGTCCTTGAGGCCGAGATCGAGGCCGAGCAGCGTGCCGAGGTCGGCGAAGGAAACGTGGCTCGCCGTCGCCGTCAGCGTCGCGAGCCCGAAGCGGCCGCTCGGATCGTAGATCAGGTCGAAGCCCGCCGAGCCGCCGCCGAGCGACGCGGCCGCACGGAAGGTGAACCGTGTCTCGCCGGAGGTGAGCGTGATCGAGCCGTTCTGTATCTTGCCGGAGAGGCCCGTGACCTCGCCGATGCGCGCCGTCAGCGAGAGCGACTTGCGACCAAGCCAGTTCGCCGAGAAAGGCGCCGTCGGGAAGAAGCGCTGCGTGCCCGTGGCGCCCGACGTCGAGGCCTTGAGTGCGTGCAGGCCCGCGAGATCGATCTTGTTGGAATCGACGTTGATCGTGACGTAAGGCGTGCCCTGTCGGTCGACCCTGAACAGCGCCTCACCCGCGGCGTCGCTCTCGCCGACCCTGAGCGAGGGCACCTCGACCTTCAGCCCGTTACGTTGCGTCGTGACCTTGGCGTTCACCGCATAGGGCCCGCCTCTCGGCAAGGGCAGATGGACATAGGGAGCGAAGACCGAGACGTCCGGACCGTCGGCCGTCACCTGCAGGTTGATGCCCTTGGTGTTGATCGAGCCCTTGATCGCGATCTTGCCCTGTCCCAGCCCGCCCTGCAGGTCGATGTCGCCCGGCACACCGCGAATCCAGCCGTCGAACGAGCCCATGCTGCCGGTGAGTGCGAAGGGCGCAGACTGGGGCGAGGCGAACCTCGCGTCGACCTGCATCGGCTTGTTCGCCGCCGTCGATTTCAGGGTCGCGCTCGGCACCTCCAGCACGACGGGCGGCCGGTTGGCGCCTTCCGAGACGGTGAGCACCGAATCGCGCAGCTCGATCGTGTCGATCCAGGGAAAGGCCGGATTGGGTTTCACGCGCAACGATTGATTATCGCCAGGGCGCGGGCCCGAGCCTTCGGGCGGCGGCAGCATCTCGAGGTTGGTGTCGCCCGCCTCGTTGCGTTCGATCAGGATGTCGGCGCCTTCGAGCACGACGCTCGCGACCCTCACCTCGCCCACCAGCAATGCCAAGGGATCGAGGTACATGGTGAGCTTGCGCACGCGCGCAAGCTCGGGCCGGGCGCCCCAGGGCGCATTGGTGAGGGTGACGCCTTCGGCGACCAGGGCAGGATGGCGGCCGATATGGACGGTCAACGGCACCTTGGCCGTCAGCTCGCGGCCCGTGACCTTGCGCACATGATCGACAAGCCGCGCCTGGTAGCGCGAAAGGTCGCGCGTGCTGCCCCACACCACGGCGCCCAGGGCGACCAGCGGCAGGCTGATGGCCGTCGTCCAGGCGATGGTTCGCCAGGGTATCCGCATGAGCCCCGCTCAGCCGCCCGTCAGTGACGTCGAGAAGCCGAATGCCTCGACGGTACGGCGGAAGTGAGGCGGCGGCTCGGCTTCGACCACCAGCTCGCCCTTGCCCGACGGATGGGGCAACGCGAGCCGGCGCGCATGCAGATGCAAACGGCGTTCCTCGGCGATGGTCGAGAGCAGCGCTTCCTCGCCGCCATACTTGCGGTCGCCCAGGATCGGGCAGCCTATCGCGGCGCAATGGACGCGCAGCTGATGCGTGCGACCGGTGCGCGGCCACAACGCCAGCAGCGAGGCACGGCGGCCGGCATGGTCGAGCACGCGGAAATGCGTCAACGCCTTCTGCCCCTCCTCGTGATCGACCTGCATGGTCTCGCGGTCGCGCGCGCCCGGGCGCTTGGCGAGCGGCAGGTTGATCGCGCCTTCATGCTTGGGCGGCACGCCGACCACGACCGCCCAATAGAGCTTCTCGGTCTCGCGGTCGCGGAAGCTCTCGGCCAGCCGCTTGGCAGCCTGCCCGGTGCGCGCAATCAGCAGCAGGCCCGACGTGTCCTTGTCCAGGCGATGGACCAGCCGCGGCCGGTCCTCGTAGCCGAAGCGCAGCGCGTCGAGCATGCCGTCGACATGACGCTCGGTGCCGGAGCCGCCCTGCACCGCCAGTCCCGGCGGCTTGTTGAGCGCGATCACCTCGGCATCCTTGTGGATCACGAGCTTTTGGATCTCGGCGGCATCGCGGTCGGAGACCTTGGGCCGCTCCTTGGGTTTCGCCGTGGGAGCCGCGGTGACGCCGGGCGGCAGACGCACGGTCTGGCCAGGCTCGACCCGGTCCTTGCCTTCGACCCGCTTGCCGTCGAGCCGGACCTGGCCGGTGCGCAAGAGCTTCTGCAGGGCGCCGTGGCCAAGCTCGGGGAAATGGCGCTGGAACCAGCGGTCCAGCCGCAGGCCCGCCTCGTCGCCCGTGACGGCGCGCGTCTGCACATGGCCCCGACTGTCGCTCATGGCGCGCAACCTAGAGCATATTCCGTTCGGCTGGAATCGGCTGAACGGAATATGCTTACAGTCGAGGCGCCTCGATCAGCGCGCTTCAAGGGACACGCTACACAGGATCCATGGAATCGCTCAGCTTCGACACGCTGACCTTCGACCATCCGACGGCCCGCCGGCCGGCGACGGTGACGGCCGTGCTGTCGCTCCCGACGCAGGCGCCACGGCCTTTTCCTTGCATGGTGATCCTGACCTCGAGCGCGGGCGTACAGCGCCATCGGGAGCATTACTATGCACAGGCCCTCAACGAGGCGGGCGTGGCGGCGCTGATCGTCGACAGCTTCACCGGCCGCGGCGTCCGCCGCACGGTGGCCGACCAGAGCCTGGTCTCGGCGGCGCAAATGGAGGGCGATGCCTTTGCGGCCCTCGCCCTCCTCAAGGCCGATCGGCGGATCGATCCCGACCGGATCGGCGTGATGGGCGTCTCCAAGGGCGCGGGCGCCACGCTCAATGCCGCGATCGCCGTCCGGCAGCAATGGCGCGGTGAGGGTCCGCTGTTCGACCTGCATGTCGCGATCTGTGCCGGGGCAACCTCACAGCATCGCGATGCCAAAACGCATGGCAAACCCATCTTCTTCATGCTGGCAGAACGCGACGATTACACCCCCGCCCCACTGGCCATCGCCTATGCCGAACGCATGCGCGCGGCAGGCAACAAGCGAATCAAGGTGAAGGTCTATGCCGGCGCCCATCACGGCTGGGAATCGCTGGGACCGGTATTCGACATCCGCGACGCGGAAAACTGGTCGTGCTGCACGAACTTCATCGAGGACGACGGCAGACACTTCGTCGTCGCCGCCGGAAAGGCGATGAACGAGCCCGAATATCAGGCCTGGGCGCGCCGGAATTGCGTCACAAAAGGGGCTCGCGCGGGTGGCGGAACCATCCAATTAAAGCAGCGCGCCACAGGCGATTTGCTCGCTTTCCTTGCCGACAACGGGTTCGTCGACGTGCCGGCTGCCATGCCTTTTGTGCCCGAAACGGCTGCAAAATCGATGGCAGAAGGCATGGCAAAACGTTAGCCCATCACCATCACCTCTTCCGAAACTAAAGCTTCGGGCGCGAGCGCCGTTGCAGAACCGCCACAGAGCGCCACCATTCGCGTGCAGGCGCCGGACTCGACGTGAGTCGCGCCGGCCGCGCGGCTAAAATGTCGACGTGAGACGCGTCCACTTTTTAACCGGCATTTTCGCGATGGCGGCCTGGCTGCTGATGCCACTGCCGTCCTTCGCCAGCGACCCGCTGTGGACCGGCTCGCGGGCCGCCGAGGCGCGAACCGACGCACTGCTCAAGGCGATCCGCGCCGCCGCCGATCACGGCCTCGATCCCGGCTGGTACAATCTTCCCGAGCTCGAGAGGGCGGCGGCCGGCCGCATCGACCAGGAGCGCGCCGAACAGATGCTGGGCGAAGCCTTCACGGCCTACGCCGCCGACATCTCGACCGGCCGCGTCAACGCCAACCGCGTCGACAAGGACATCGACATCCGCCAGCGCCATGTGGCGCGCGAGGACCTGCTGAAGGCCGCGGCGACCGCCGACGATTTCACGGCCTATCTCGCGAGCCTGGCGCCCAAGGGCGACTATCCGGCGCTGCAGAAGGTGCTGGCCGAGCTGCGCAAGCGGCGCGCCAGCGAGGCCTACACGCCGGTGCCGAACGGCGGCTGGCTGAAGCCCAACATGACCGACGCCCGCGTGCCGTTCCTGCGCACGCGCCTTGCCGAGCTCGGCTACAGCGTGCCACCGGTCGCCGCCGGCAACGCGCCCGAGTTCTACGACGATCCGCTGGTCGCCCTCGTGAAGTCCTACCAGCAGACCAAGGGCCTCACGGTCGACGGCGTGATCGGCGAGAACACCACGCGCTCGCTCAACACCTCGATCGACGACCGCATCGAGCAGGTGATCGCCAACCTCGAGCGCCGCCGCTGGCTGCCCGAGGATCTCGGCCAGCGCTACGTGCTGGTGAACGCCGGCGACTATTCCATGGTCTTCGTCGACGGCGGCAAGCGCGTGTTCGAGAGCCTGGTCATCGTCGGCACGCCGGCGCATCCCACGCCTGAGATCCAGTCGGTGATGGGCGGCTTCCAGACCAACCCCTACTGGACCGTACCGCAGTCGATCTCGGGCGATGAATATCTCGGCGTGCTGCGCCGCGATCCCTACGCGCTGCGCAACCAGGGCTTCCGGCTCTATGCCAGCTTCTCCGACGACAGCACCGAGGTCGATCCGGGTTCGGTCGACTGGAGCACCATCAATCCCAAGGCCTTCCCCTACCGTCTGCGCCAGGATCCGGGCGCCACGAACGCGCTGGGCTATATCTTCTTCCCGTTCCAGAACAATTACGGGATCTACATGCACGACACGGCCACGCGTTGGCTGTTCACCGAAGGCAGCCGCAACTTCAGCCATGGCTGCATCCGGCTGCAGAACCCGCTCGACTTCGTGCAGAAGGTCTATGGCGGCCGGCCGGGCTTCGACCGCCAGCGCGTACAGCAGGTGATCGATAGCGGCCAGCAGGCAGGCTATGCCTTCCCCGAGACGGTGACGCTCTACGTCACCTACCGCACCGTCACCGCGAGCGACGATGGCACGGCGACCTTCCGCGACGACGTCTACGGCCGCGACCATCGCGTCGTGCAGGCGATGAGCCGTCCGCGGAGCTAGCGCTTTTTCTCGCGCAGCTTCTTCCAGTAGTCCAACCGCTTCAGGATTTCGCGCTCGAAGCCGCGCTCGACCGGCTGGTAGAACTCCTCGCGCGCCATGCCGTCGGGAAAATAGTTCTGCCCCGAGAAGCCGTCCTCGGCATTGTGATCGTACTGATAGCCCGAGCCGTAACCGATCTCCTTCATGAGCTTGGTCGGGGCGTTCAGGATGTGCATCGGCGGCGTCAGCGATCCGTGCTGCTTGGCCGCGCGCTTGGCGGCACCGAAAGCGGTGTAACCCGAGTTCGATTTGGGCGCCGTGCCGAGATAGATCACCGCCTGAGCGATCGCCAATTCTCCTTCGGGGGATCCGAGGCGATCGTAGGTGTCCCAGGCGGCGAGTGTCTGGGTCAGCGCATTGGGATCGGCCATGCCGATATCCTCGACGGCGAAGCGCACCAGGCGGCGGGCGATGTATTTCGGGTCTTCGCCGCCGTCCAGCATGCGCGCGAACCAGTAGAGCGCGGCATCGACGTCCGACCCGCGCAGCGACTTGTGCAGCGCGCTGATCAGGTTGTAGTGGGCCTCCTGCGCCTTGTCGTAGAGCGGCGCGCGCTTCTGCAGAAGCGTCGCCAGCCGCTCGGGCGCGAGCGGTGTCTTGTCCTTCACCTGCGAAAGCTGCTCGGCGAGCGTGATCAGGTAGCGGCCATCGCCATCGGCCATGGCGAACAGTGCCTGCCGTCCCGCTTCATCCACGGGCAGCTTGCGGCCGAGCGCTGCTTCCGCGCGATCGAGCAGCGTGCCCAGCGCTCGATCGTCCAGCCGCCGCAGCACCAGTACCTGGCAGCGCGAGAGCAACGCGGCATTCAGCTCGAAGGACGGGTTCTCCGTGGTGGCGCCGACGAGCGTGACCGTGCCGTCCTCGACATAGGGAAGAAATCCGTCCTGCTGCGCGCGATTGAAGCGATGGATTTCGTCGACGAAGAGCAAGGTGCCCTTGCCGTCCTTGCGCCGCTGCCGTGCGCCCTCGAACACGCGCCTGAGATCGGCGACGCCGGAGAACACGGCAGACAGCGGCTCGAAATGCAGCCCCACTGCCTCGGCCAGCAGCCGCGCGATGGTCGTCTTGCCGCAGCCCGGCGGTCCCCAGAGAACCAGGGACGAGAGCTTCTTGGTCGCCAGCATGCGGCCGAGCGGCCCCTCCGGACCGAGCAGATGGTCCTGGCCGAGGATATCGCCCAGCACCTTGGGCCGCAGGCGTTCGGCCAGCGGCGTCGGCGCTAACGAGGCGAAGAGCTCAGCCATGGCACCACTATGGGCCGTCCTGACAGCTAACGGAACTGGATGGTCGAGATCATGCCTTCGCGGCTGATGCTGAGGCTCGAGACGCCCTCGGCGATGCGCGCCTTGAGATCGGCGACGCTCTTCACGTCCTTGCCGTTGACCGCGATCACCATGTCGCCGGGCCGCGTGAAACGGCCGGCATAGGAGCCCGCCGACACCTCGGCCACAGCGACGCCCGGTCGCCACTCGGTAAGGCCCATCTCCTCGGCGACGGCGGGCGAAAGATTGACCACCGTGGCGCCCGACAGGGGCTGCCGCCCGTCGAGCACGGTCTTGTCGCGCGGCGGATCCTCGGGAGGCGCCGCGAGCGGGACCTGGAGGACCAGCTCCTTGCCTGCGCGCATGATCTTGATCGGCACGACGGTGCCGACGGCGAGCGTGGCGAGACGGAAGCGCATGGCCGCTTCGTCGTCGATCGGCAGATCGCGCATGGCCACGATCACGTCGTTGCGCTTCAGCCCCGCCTGCGCGCCCGGCCCGTCGGCGAAGACCTCCTTCACGATCAGGCCGGTCGGTCGCGGCAAGCCGAGACCTGAAGCGATCTCGGGCGTGACCCGTTGCATGGAGATGCCGAGCCAGGGCCGCACGATGCGCCCGCCGGTCGTACCCGTGTCGACCAGGCGTGCCACGATGTTGGAGGGCGTGGCGAAGCCGATGCCGACCGAGCCGCCGGTCTGCGAATAGATCGCCGTGTTGATGCCGATCAGCCGTCCGTCGAGGCTGACCAGCGCGCCGCCCGAGTTGCCGGGATTGATGGCGGCGTCGGTCTGGATGAAGAAGCTCGAATCGTTGACACCGCCCGTCGAGCGCGCCAGCGCCGAGACGATGCCGCTGGTCACGGTCTGGTTCAGGCCGAAGGGATTGCCGATCGCCAGCACGACGTCGCCGACCTCGATCGAATCGGAATCGCGCAGCTCGAGGAACGGGAACTTCTGGCCCTCGCCGTCGATGCGCAGCAGCGCGAGATCGTAACGCTCGTCCTGGGTGATCACCTTGGCGTCGAATTCGCGGCGGTCCGACAGAACGACCCTGATCTCGTCGGCGCCGCGCACCACATGATAGTTGGTCACGATCAGCCCGTCGGCCTTCACCAGCACGCCCGAGCCGAGCGAATTCTGCCGCTGGTTCTCCTGCGGGAAGCCCGGGAAGGGAAACGGCAGGCGGCGCTGCACGCGCAGGGTCGTGGCGGTGTAGATATTGACCACCGCCGGCGAGACCTTCTTCACGATCGGCGCGTAGGAAAACTGGATGTCGCTGCGGCTGCTCGGCAGCGGCTGTGCCACGGCCAGGCCCGGCAACACCAGCGCCGCCGCCATCGCTACCACGCGCACCCAACGAACCATCGCCCTGCTCTCCCGCGGCCAGCCTAGCCGCAGCGCGAATACCCGCAATTGAGGCAGATGTCACAGCCTTCCTGATGGGTGAGTGCAGCCGCCCCGCAATTGGGGCACTGGCCCATCTTGCCCGGGCCGCCGCCCGGCCCTTCCGACGGCTCGCGCTCGCCCACGGCGAGCTTCAGCGCCGGCCGCAAGGTGTCTCCCAAATCCTCGGCCTCGGACGGGGCCAGGAAGCCGATTTCGATCAGATGGCGCTCGATCACGCCGCCGATCGCCGCCAGCAGCGAGGGCACGTAGCGGCCCTCCATCCATTGCCCGCCCCGCGGATCGAACACCGCCTTCAGCTCCTCGACCACGAACGACACGTCGCCGCCGCGCCGGAACACCGCCGAGATCATGCGCGTCAGCGCCACGGTCCAGGCATAGTGCTCCATGTTCTTGGAGTTGATGAAGATCTCGAACGGCCGGCGGCGGCCGTCCTGCATCACGTCGTTGATGGTGATGTAGATGGCGTGGTCGCTGCCCGGCCATTTGATCTTGTAGGTCTTGCCCGGCAGGTCCTCCGGCCGGTCGAGCGGCTGGGCGATGTAGACCACGCTGTCGTTCGCCGGCATGGCGACGGCAACGGGTACCGGCCGCGCAGGCTTCACCTCGAGCACCGAGCCCGTCACCTCGTTGGGACGATAGGTCGTGCAGCCCTTGCAGCCCTGGGCATAAGCCTCCTCGTAGACGTGCTTGAACGCCTCGAAGGCGATGTCCTTGGGCAGGTTGATGGTCTTGGAGATCGAGCTGTCGACATAGTCCTGCGCCGCCGCCTGCATCGCGAGATGGTCGTTGGGCGTCAGCGTCTGGGCATCGACGAACACGTCGGCCGGCGGCTCGGCCACGCCCTTGAGCGCCCGCCAGCGCCGCAGCGCATGGTTCTCCACGCTCTCCTCGCGCCGCGTGCCGTCGGGCTGCAGCACGTGACGGACATGGGCGAAGGCGAAGACCGGCTCGATGCCCGACGAAACATTGTCGGCAAGCAGCGAGATCGTGCCCGTGGGCGCGATCGAGTTCAGCAGCGCATTGCGAATGCCGTAGCGGCCGATCGCTGTGCGCGCCTCCTCGGGCAGCGCCTTGATCGTTTCGCCCGACAGGTAACGTGCCCGGTCGTAGAGCGGGAAGCTCCCCTTCTCCGCCGCGAGGTCGGCCGAGGCGAGATAGGAAAAGCGTTGCACCGCGCCCAGCCACTCACGCGTGAGCCGCACCGCCTCGACGGAGCCGTAGCGCACGCCACACAGGATCAGTGCATCGGCAAGGCCAGTGACGCCGAGACCGATGCGCCGCTTGGACCTCGCCTCGCGCGCCTGCGCCTCGAGCGGGAAGCGCGAGACGTCGATCACGTTGTCGAGCATGCGCACAGCCAGCGGCACCAGTCGCTCGAGCGCGGCCATGTCGAGAGTCGCCTGCGGCGTGAATGGATCCTTCACCAGCGCAGCCAGGTTGATCGACCCCAGCAGGCAGGCGCCATAGGGCGGCAGGGGTTGCTCGCCGCAGGGATTGGTCGCCTGGATGGTTTCGCAATAATGCAGGTTGTTCCGGCGGTTGATGCGATCGATGAAGATCACCCCCGGCTCGGCATAATCGTAGGTCGCGCGCATGATGCGCTCCCACAGAGCCGCGGCCTTCACCGTCTTGTAGACCTTGCCGCCGAACACGAGGTCCCAGTCGGCATCGTCCTTCGCCGCCTGCATGAAGGCGTCGGTGATCAGCACCGAGACATTGAACATGCGCAGACGTTTGGGATCGCGCTTGGCATCGATGAACTGCTCGATGTCCGGATGATCACATCGCAAGGTCGCCATCATGGCACCGCGCCGCGAGCCCGCGCTCATGATCGTGCGGCACATCGAGTCCCAGACATCCATGAACGAGAGCGGCCCGGAGGCATCGGCTCCAACCCCGCGGACCGGCGCACCCATGGGACGCAGGGTCGAGAAATCGTGCCCGATGCCGCCCCCCTGCTGCATGGTGAGCGCCGCTTCCTTCACGTTCTCGAAGATCGACGCCATGTCGTCGCCGATCGTACCCATGACGAAGCAGTTGAAGAGCGTGACCGTGCGGCCGGTCCCTGCGCCTGCGATCACACGGCCGGCCGGCAGGAACTTGAAGCCCGCGAGCGCCTCCTCGAAGCGAGATGCCCAAAGTTCGGGGTCCTTTTCCACCGTCGCCAGCGCGCGCGCGACCCGCTTCCAGGTGGCCGCCAGATCAGCGTCCGATGCCCCGGAAGGGTCGCGAAAGCGGTATTTCATGTCCCAGATACGCTGGGAAACGGGCGCCCAATCCATATCTGGAAAGTAGGCAAAGAGCGCCTTATCAACAAGTGTTCTTTTTTCGTTCCGAGCTTCAGCCCAGCTTCGTTGTCGCCGTCTCGATCCGCTCCCGCAGCGTCTCCATGAAGGCCTCCCGGCGCAGCCCCGGCGCAATGGGCGGCAGGACCTGAACCTGGATCGTGCCCGGCCGCTTGATCCACTTGCGACGCCCCCAGAACCGGCCCGAATTCAGCGCCACAGGGACCACGGGCACGCCGAGCTGCCGGTAAAGCGCCGCGACACCGACCTGGTAGGGCTTGGTGTGGCCCGGCGCCACGCGCGTGCCTTCCGGAAAGATCAGCACTGCGCGGCCCTGGGCCGCACAGTCCTTCGCCTGCCGAACGAGGCCGCGCAGCGCCGAGGCGCCATCGCCACGCGCCACCGCGATATTGCCGGCCCGCGCCATCGCCCAACCCACAATGGGGATGAAGAGCAGCTCGCGCTTCAGCACGATGGCGGCATCGTCGAACAGCAGCCCGAAAGCCAGGGTCTCCCAGGAAGACTGATGCTTGGAAGCGATGAGCACCGGGCCGCGAGGAATGTTCTCCAGCCCGGTGATCCGGTGGTCGAGGCCGCATGTCAGTTTGAGCCACCCCAGGACGAAGCGGATCCAGACGTGCGACCAGGCGACGACCACGCGCCGCGGCAACAACAGGATTGGCGATCCCAGGAGGGCAATGACCACGGTGCCCGCATACCAGCCGGCATTGAAGGCGAGCGAACGCAGCCAGAGGATGGGTCCCGACATGCTTGTAAGCCCACTTTTAGTGGCATACTGTCGGTCCGCAAGCATATCTGGTGGGAATTCCAGCGGGCCTTTCGCGTTAATCGCATGATCGTCACTTGCCCTAATTGCGAGGCGCGGTACGCCGTCGATCCCCTGGCGATCGGCCCCGCCGGACGCACGGTCCAATGCGCGCGTTGCGACAATCGCTGGTTTCAGCGCGTGGAGAGCCCGCGCACCGCACCCGATCTGGTCATCCGTCCGCCGGCGCGCGACGCAGCTCCGTCGACCTTGCCGGTTCCCATCCCCACGACAGACGAGCCGCGGGCATGGGGTCGCATCATCGCCCTTGTCGTGACGCTCCTCGTCGTGCTGGCGCTGGCCGGCGCGGGCTACTACTTCCGCTCCGATGTCATGGCCACGGTCTCGACCGGCACGGAGAAGATCAAGGCGCTGATCGCGAGCGCCACGTCGTCGAGTTCCACCTCTTCCAGCTCCACGCCCGCCGCCAAGCCGCCGGCGCCCCCTGCGCCGAAGACCGAGCCCAAGGCCGAGGCCAAGCCCGCGCCGCCGCCAGCCGCGGCGCCGCCCGCCGCGACGCCGCCCGCCGCGACACCGGCTCCTCCGGCCGAGAAGGCGCAGCTCGAAGTCGACCTCAGCGCCAGCAAGGTCGAGCTGGTCGACGGCAAATACGTCGTTCACGGCCAGGTCGTGAACAAGGGCAAGGCGGAGGGCTCCACGCGCCTGCTGAAGTTCACATTCAAGAAAAACAAGGAAGTGGTGGGCGAGAAGTCCTATCCGCTGGTCCTGGGCCCGATCGCGCCCGGCGCGCGGCTCGACTTCAGCCAGACGCTCGACGATCCGCCGGCCGGCGCGACCGAGATCGTGCCCGCCGTCGAATGACCGAGCAGATGGTCGATCGGCCGCACGTCTCCATTCGCTTCTCCGCCGCCGAGATCGCCGCGCGTGTCGACGTGATGGCAGCCGAGCTTGCCGCGCAGTTGCCGCCCGACACTCTCGTGGTCTCGGTGCTGAAGGGAAGCTTCGTGTTCGCCGCCGACCTGATCCGTGCGCTGAGCCGCGCCGGCGCCAACTGGTCGATGGATTTCCTGACGCTCTCCAGCTACGGCACCGGCACGCAGTCGACCGGCACCGTCCGCATCGTGCGCGACATCGTCGACGATGTGCGTGAGCGCGACGTGCTGCTGGTCGACGATATCCTCGAGTCCGGCTACACGCTCTCCTTTGCCAAGAACCTCCTGAAGGAGCGCGGCGCGCATCGCGTCTGGGTGTGCACGCTGCTCGACAAGCCGCACAAGCGGAAGATGCCGCTCCAGGCCGACTTCACCGGCTTCGAGGCGGGCGACGAGTTCCTGGTGGGCTACGGACTCGACTGGGCACACCGCTTCCGCGGCCTGCCCTATATCGGCGTCGTCGAAAAGGCGGGCTGACGGCCGAGGATCAGTACGTCTTCAAGAGACGGTCGATGTAATCGAGCTCTTCTTTCGACCGCGCGTTCTCGCCGGCGCGGCGGCGCAGCTCGTCGAGGATCTCACGACTCTTCTGGCGCTCGAGCTCGAGCGGCACCTTGTCGACACCGTTGTCGACCGAATCGCCGAAATTGCCATCGGAGCGGCCGAGCGGGTCACGGTCGTCGCTGTGCTTCTCACGCTCCTCGATCTCGGCGGCATCCTGGCCGTTGCCCGGCCCGCGTTGGCGCATCTGCTCGGCCATATCGCCCATTCCCTGCTGCAGATTGTCGAGCGCACGGCGCTGGGCTCGGGACGCCTCACGCGGATCGCCGTTGCGCAGCGCCTCCTCGGCCTCGCGCATGGAGCGTTCGGCGCGGCCGAGCGACTCCGGCATCGGCATGCCGTTCTCGTCGAGCTTCTTCATGAAGTCGCCGAGCTGGCGGCGCAGGCTCTGCTGGTGGCCGCCCTGTTCGTCACCCCACTGGCCGTCGCCCTGCTGGCCCTGCTGGCCGCGCTGACCCTGTTGCTGGCGCTGCCCCTGCTGCCCCTGGCGGCCCTGCTGCTGACGGCCCTCGCGCTCGCTCTCGCCCAGAAGCTGGTTCTGCCGGCGGGCCATGCGGTCGAGCTGGTTCATCATCTCGCGGCCCTGCTGGTTGCCCTGGCCCTGCTGCCCGCGTTGCTGGCCGCGCTGCTGCTGGCCGGGCTGGGCCATCATCGGCGTCGCGTTCTCCATCATCTTGCGCAGCTCTTCGAGCAGGCGCTTGGCCTCCTCGCGCTGGCCGTTCTTGGCCATCTCGCGAATCTTGTCGAGCATCTTCTGGATGTCGTCGGAGGTGATGGTGTTGGAAGGATCCATCTTTTCCGCCTGCTCTTCCATGCGGCGGCGCTCCTCCGGATCCTTCATCCGCTCGGCCATCTCCTGCTGCCACTTGTCCATGGCGCTGTAGAGCTGCTGGATGAGCTTCTCGATCTCCTCGTCACCGGCCTGGCGCTGGATGGCATCGCGCAGGTTCTGGCGCGCCTGCTCGAGCTGCTTCTCGGCGTCGGTCTTCGATCCGTTCTCCAGCCGCATCGCGAGGTCCCAGAGGAGCCTCTGGGTGTCTTCGATCACCTTCTTCTCGCCGCTGTCGGCGAGCCGCGCGGCCCCGAGCCGCAAGCCGAGCTGCACGACGCCGTCGTGACGATAGGCCTCGGGCTGCTTCTCGATCAGGCGCATGCCGTCGGCCACGTCGCCGCGCGAAGCGCGGGGATCGCGCGTCAGCTGCTTGCGCAGCACGATCAGCGCGCGCGCCGTCGGATCGTTGAACACCCGCTCGGGCAGCAGGAAGCTCTCGACGCTGCTGCGGCCCTTCTGGCCGAGCGCGTCGGTCGCGAACAGCATCACGCGCACCTTGAGGCCCGCCCAAGGCGAGCTGGTCAGGTCGCGCACGAAGACGTCGCTCACCTTTTTCGGATTGCCGCCCACCGGCAGGTCGATACGCAAGACCTCCGGTTCGTCGTTGTCGGTCAGCATGTCGGCGCCCAGCACGCTGCCGTCGAGCCGGATTTGGAGCTGCACGCCCGTCACGCCGAAATCGTCGCCCGCGATGTACTCGACCTTGGTCGACCAGCGATCGACGGTGATCGGACGGGCAAACTCGATGGTCGGCGCAAGATCGGGAATGACATGCAGCTTCCAGCGCGCCTGCTCGTCGCCGCGCGCCTGCAACGCGATCTCCGTGCCGCCGGTGATGACCTGCTCGATCTGGTACTTGCCCTTGCTGACGGTGTTGAACTCCGTTTCCTTGCCGTCGACCGTGAGCTTGGGCGGATGGCGGCCGCGCACATCGTCGACAAAGCCCGCGAGCTTGGAGCCGACCGGCACGCGCAGCACCTTCTCGTGATCGGCCATCTCCAGATAGACGGGCGGCTTGCCGGTATAGGCAGGCGGCGCGATCCAGAGATTGGCGACGACGGGCGGCGGCGGCGGAAAAGCCGGCGTGACGGCCGCAGCCATACGGTCCGACCGCCAGCCGCCGGCCATCACCATGGCCACGACCACGGCGAGGATCGGGACGACGCGCAGCGCCCAGGTGTCGAGGCGAGCGAGCCCAGGATGCGCGGCCTTGTTGCTGAGCCCCGCCAGACGAGCCGCCTCACGACGGCGATGGGCCTGCCAAAGGGCACTCGCCATCGGATCGCTGTCGTTCGTCGCAAGCTGGTCCTGTACCGCGACCAGCGGGCGGTGCGGCACGTTGCTGTCGAGCTCGAGCCTGCGGATCGCGGCGTCCCGCGTCGGCCAGGCGAAGGATCGGAACTGCCACCAGCCGAAGGCGAGCACGCCAACGGCAAGCGCGGCCAGGATGCCGGTGTGAACCCAGGGATCGAGACCGGCGAAAAGATCGAGATGTGCAGCGGCAATGAACAGAAAAACCGCCGCGCCAAGCGGCATCAGCCTCGGCCACAGCCCTTCCCAGGCCAGAGCCGCCCACGCCAAGCCAATCTTGCGCTCAAGACCAGGAGCGGAGATCGGGGTGGCTTCAGTGGCGTCCATCGCGTCCTTTCGCTTATTTCTCCATCCAGGGCGGCATCCGCTCGGCGGAGAGCATCTCCTCGATCGTCGGTCTCGGCCGGATGACCGCAAACCGCGTGCCATCCACCATGACCTCGGGCGCCAGCGGCCGCGTGTTGTAGCTCGACGCCATCACCGCCCCGTAGGCACCCGCCGAGCGTATCATGATGAGGTCGCCGGCAGAAAGCGTTGGCAGATCACGGTTTAGTGCCAGGTAGTCGCCCGATTCGCACACGGGTCCAACAATGTCGCAGCGGATCGTGGCGGCATCGGGGCGCGGCTCGCGCAGCGGCACCACGTCGTGCCACGCCTCATATAAGGTGGGCCGGATGAGGTCGTTCATCGCCGCATCCACGATGACGAAAGTCTTGGAAACACCGGGCTTCACGAGGATGACCTCGCTCACCAGCACGCCCGCCTCGCCGACCATCCGCCGTCCGGGTTCGAAGCTGAGTTCGCAGCCCAGACCGTCGGTCTCGCGGCGAACCATCGCCAGGAAATCGCCGATCGAGGGTGGCTTCTCGTCGTTGTAAACAATCCCCAGGCCGCCGCCGATATCGAACCGATCGATCGTGTGGCCGTCGGCGCGGAGCTGCCCGATAAGCTCGCGCACCTTCACGATGGCGTCACGATAGGGGTCGAGCTCGGTGAGCTGAGAGCCGATGTGCATCGCCACCCCCACGACCCGGAGGTTCTTCAGCCCGCCCGCCTTGGCATAGGCCTCGCGGGCGAGATCGATGTCGATGCCGAACTTGTTCTCCTTGCGGCCCGTCGTGATCTTGGCGTGCGTCCTGGCATCGACATCGGGATTGACGCGGATGGTGATGTCCGCCGTCTTGCCGAGCTGGCCTGCCACCGCGTTCAGCGTCTCGAGCTCGGCCGAGCTTTCGACGTTGATCTGGCCCACGCCCGCCTGCAGGGCGGCGAGAAGCTCCGACGGCTTCTTGCCCACGCCGGAATAGACGATGCGATCGGCCGGCACGCCGGCCGCGATCGCGCGCTGCATCTCGCCCACGGAGACGATGTCGGCGCCAGCGCCTTCTTCCGCCAGCAGCCGCACGACAGCGAGATTGCTGTTGGCCTTGAGCGCGTAGCAGAAGGAGGCGCTCATGCCCTTCATGCCCTCGCGGAACTCGCGCGCCGCCGTGCGCAACGCGTCGGCCGAGTAGCAGTAGAAAGGCGTGCCGACATGGGCGGCGATGGCGGAGAGCGTCACCTGCTCGGCGTGCATCTCGCCGTTCTTGTAGTGGAAGAAAGTCACAGGAACCTCTTGCGCGCGTCCTTGACCGCGCGCGCCACGTTGGCCGGCGCCGTGCCGCCGATGTTCTTGCGCGCCGCGACCGAGGCCTCGACCGTGAGGACGCGATAGACACCGCGCGTGATCTTGGGCTCGACCTCTTGCATCTCCTCGAGCGTGAGCTTGTCGAGATCGACGCCCTTGCCAGCGGCCGCAGCGACCAGCGTACCCGTCACGTGATGCGCCTGCCGAAACGGCAGGTTGATCTCGCGCACCAGCCAGTCGGCGAGGTCGGTCGCGACGGAGTAGTCGGCCGAGGCTACGGCGCGCATGCGCTCGGAGTTGGCCTTGAGATCGCGGATCATGCCCGTCATCGCGGCGATGCAGAGTTCGAGCGAGTCGGCGGCATCGAACAGCGGCTCCTTGTCCTCCTGCATGTCCTTGCCATAGGTGAGCGGCAAGCCCTTCATGATCGTGCAGAGGGCCACGAAAGCGCCCACGATGCGGCCCACCTTGCCGCGCGTCAGCTCGGCGGCGTCAGGATTGCGCTTCTGCGGCATGATCGAGCTGCCGGTCGTGAAGGCATCGCTGAGCGCAATGAAGCGGAAAGGCGCCGAGCACCAGATCACGATCTCTTCCGCAAGACGCGAAAGATGCACCGCGCAGAGCGCGGCAGCTCCCAGGAACTCCACGACATAGTCGCGGTCGGACACCGCATCGAGGGAATTGGCCATCGGTCCATCGAAGCCCAGCGCCTTCGCTGTCTTGCGTGGATCGATGGGGTGCGGCGAGCCGGCGAGCGCTGCCGCCCCCAGCGGCGAGACGTTCATGCGCGCACGACAGTCGCGGAGCCGCGAACGATCGCGGCCGAACATCTCGACATAGGCCAGCAGGTGATGGCCGAAGGTGATCGGCTGCGCTGTCTGCAGGTGCGTGAAGCCCGGCATGATCGTGGCGGCATATTGATCGGCCCGATCAATCAGTGCCGCCTGCAGATCGCGCAGCATCGCCTCGATCCTGTCGACCGTGTCGCGCGTCCATAGCCGGACATCGAGCGCCACCTGGTCGTTGCGCGAGCGCGCGGTGTGCAGGCGGCCGCCCGCCGGACCGATCAGCTCGGTGAGCCGCGCCTCGACGTTGAAATGGATGTCCTCGAGCTTGGTCGAGAACTTGAACTTGCCAGACTCGATCTCGGCCTTGACCTTGGCCAGACCCTGCTTGATCGCGCGGCCGTCTGTGGCCGTCAGGATGCCCTGCGCCACCAGCATGTCGGCATGCGCCATCGAGCCCGCGATATCCTGGGCGTAGAGCCGCTTGTCGAAGCCGATGGAGGCGTTGATCTTCTCCATGATCTCGGCGGGGCCGAGCGAATAGCGGCCGCCCCACATCGCGTTGGGGTTGGCCTTGCTCGCTCGCGCTTTTGTGCTCTTCCGTGCCATGAATTGACGCCAATAGTCCTGTAGGAACGCGGCTTATGACACATCCCGCCCCCAATTTCCTCCTCGGTCGCCGGCTCCTGCTGGCCGCTGCGCCGGCTTTTTTCGCCCTCCCGGCATTAGCCGATGTAGGGCCTGAGCTGCTGAAGGGCTCGCTGGCCAAGTTCCAGCTGGCCAAGGACAGGCACCCGATGCCCGAGTTCGCCTTCACCGACGGTGACGACAAGCCGCTGAAGCTCGCGGACTACAAGGGCAAGGTCGTGCTGCTGAACTTCTGGGCGACCTGGTGCGTGCCCTGCGTGAAGGAGATGCCGAGCCTGAACGGCCTGCAGGGCGAGATGGACAAGAGCAAGTTCATGGTCCTGCCGTTGTCGCTCGACGGTCCATCCCGACCCAAGGTGGCGCCGTTCTACGAGACCAGGAAGCTCACCAACCTCGGCATCTTTTTCGACAAGAACCGCAAGGCGATGTCGACCTTCGATGTCAGCGTGCTGCCGACCTCGATCCTGATCGACGCCCAGGGCCGCGAGATCGGCCGCATCGAGGGCGAAGCGGATTGGGACAAGCCCGAGTCGCTCGCCCTGATGAAGGCGGCCGTAGGCTAATCCTGCCGATTGCGGCATGCTCGCTCCTGCACAGGGAGGAAGGCATGCGGGACTATCTGGCGTGGCGCTTGGCGTTCGGCGTGGCCACGCCGTCGACCAACACCGTCGTGCAGCCCGAATACGACGACATGCGTCCGGCCGGCGTGACCAACCATCTGGCGCGCATGAACATCGATGACATCCCCGTGCGCAGCAACGAGGACTTCGAGGAGCTGCTGCGCCTCATCGACGGGTCGCTCGAGCCCGCCGTGGCAAGCGCCCTCGATGCCAAGCCCAACGCCTTCATCCTCGGCATCTCGGCCCTCTCCGTCTGGGGCGGCACGCCGCAATGGGGCGAGGATCTGAAGAAGCGCATCCGCGCCGTCGCCAAGACCGACATCCCCGTCTCGCTCGCCTGCGATGCCGTCGTCGAGGCGCTGAAGCGGCACGGCGTGAAGAAGAGGATCGCGGTGATGGAGCCCTACTATCCGGCGATCGAACCGCGCCTGAAGGGCGTACTGGGTCCTCAGGGTTACGAGATCGTCCGCTTCAACCATATGCGCGGCAAGAACCCGACCTCTTACTCTGTGCTGACGGCCAAAGACATGATCCAGGCGATGAAGGCGATCGACGGGCCCGATGTCGAGGCGATCGTGCAGTTCGGCGCCAATCTGCCGATGGCCCGACTCGCTGACGAGGCCGAGCGCTGGCTCGACAAGCCGGTGATCAGCATCAATGTCGCGACCTATTGGCACGCTTGCCGCATGATGGGCATCGACGACAAGATGTACGGCTTCACCCAGCTCTTCTCGCGATTCTGATGGCTCGTATCTCTCTTGACGGCGACGGACGGCGCGCCCGGCTCGGCATCGTGGTGCCGAGCGTGAACACGGTGATGGAGCCATGGGCGCAGAAGGTCGTGCCGGAGGGCGTGAGCGTGTTCGCCGCGCGCATGTTCATTCCGCCCGCGACCACGCCCGAGGCCTTCATTGAGATGGATCGCAACGAGGGCAAGATGGCCATCCGCCAGCTCTCGAGCACGCATCCCGACGTCATCGCCTATGGCTGCACGGCCTCGTCGATCGTGCAGGGTCTGGAATACGACTCGCACTTGCGCGCCGAGATCGCCGAGGACTGGAAGGTCCCCTCGACGACCGCCGCGCACGCGATCCTGACAGCTGCTGATGCGCTCGGCGCGCGGAAGGTCTCGATCGTTTCGCCCTATACCAAAGAGGTCGACGAAGCCGAGCACCGCTATTTCGAGAGCGCGGGCCTCGAAGTGTTGGGCGGCGCCTGCCTGGGTATCTCCGACGGCTTCAAGCTGGCGGAACCCTCCCCCGATACGCTGTTCGAGCTGGGTGTCCGCGGCTTCGACGCAAGGTCCGACGCGCTGATCATGACCTGCCTCAACACGCGCTCCCACACGGTGATCGCCCGATTGGAGGACAGGCTCGGCAAGCCCGTCGTAACCTCGACCCAGGCCACGCTGTGGCACGCGCTGCGCCTGGCCGGGATCGACGATGGCATAGCAGGCTTCGGCCGGCTGTTGATGGCACCTTGAGGGAGCTTTGCCGTCGCCTCAGGGCACGGCGGCAAAGCCTTGCCCCGCCCGATCGTCGAGGCCGAATGAGAGGGTCCCGTCGGCCTCTCGCCGGATCGCTGTCAGGGGGCCGCGCGGACCCTCGTCCTCGACGGCAGCGAAGTCGCGGCGCAAGGCGTCGACGGTATCGACATCCCAACGTTCCATCTCAACGCTCGCCAAGGCTGCCGATTCGGCATGGAAACGGCCGCGAGACACCGCCTGCTGCAGCGATAGCCCGCCCGCCAGATGGCGTGCCAGGGCGAGGCCGACCGAGGTCGGGATTCGGCGCGCGCCAGGGCAGCCGATGGCAATCTCGCTGCCATCGCCAAGCCGCGCGACCGTCGGGTTCATGTTGGTGACGGCATAGAGGCGACCATTTGCGGGAAGCGGATCGGCCGCCGTCAGGAGATGCATGCCGGCGTTCATGATCACGCCGGTACCGGGGACCGCCCAGCGGCCGCCGAACGTCGCCTGCCCGTGCGTCAGGGTCACGGACACCAAAGTACCGGTGCCGTCGCATGTATTGAGATGGGTCGTATGGCCGACGCTCGGCGTCAATGAGCGCGCCGGCTCGAAGCCAACGGCGCGCTCGAGCCATCGCTCGATGGTCGTGCTGGAGAAGTCGTTGCCGCCGGCAGTGCCGAAACGATAGCTCCACATGCCGGCAATCGCCCGTGCCCATGCCGCCACCGAGTCCGCCGTCTCAGATGCGCCCTTGTCCAGGAGCGCGGCGCCCGCGGTCACTGTGGCGAAGAGCGAAGCCGAGCCACTGGTGCCAAGAGGCGCGGAGTAAAGCGCTGCCTGAGACAGATCGAGCTTCGCAGGCGGCACGATCGTGGCGGCCCTCGGCGCCTCGACCCATTCACGCGGAGTGACCGGCGAACCGGCGTTTCTCAGTATCTCGCAGGCAGAACGCCCGACCGGCCCGTCATAAAGCCATTGTGGGCCTTCCTTCGCCAACACCCGCAAGGTCCCGGCCAGCGCCGGCTGGCGAAAACGGAACCCACCCGACGCATCGAGCGGGTCGAAGACGAAGCAGTCCTTCACAAAGGCAGCGCCCTCGACGTCCTTGAAGCCACGCGCACTCGTGGCGTTCGCCACAACACCCGACTCGGCAAGTTCGATCGCAGGCTCGAGGACCGCGGACCACGACAGGGAGCCGAACCGCTGGAGAGCAATCGACAATCCGGCCACGACATTGGGTACGGCCGTCACATCCGGAGAGCCGTTGGCATAGGCCTTGCGCAACGCAGCGATCGGCCATTCCGCGGGCAGCCACATGTTGAAGTCGACGCAGTCCGGCGCGCGGCCGCTCCGCGCCACGATCATGTGCCCGCCATAGCCCGCGATGCCGGTATTGCCGGGATCGGCGACGCAGCCCGCAAGCGCTGTCGCCACGGCAGCATCAACGGCGTTGCCGCCCTGGCGAAGAATCCGAGCGCCGGCCTCGACCGCGGCCGCACTGCTTGCCGTGACACCGGCGCGGGGCTTCATCAGCTCCCCGCTCGAGAGCCGGGCTGGACTCGCCGGTTCTCCCAATCCCGGCCCGGCACGGCGGCGAGCAGCTCGCGCGTATAGGCGTGCTGCGGCGCCGAGAACACTTCGACGGTCGGGCCGGTCTCGACGATCTCGCCCAGCCGCATCACTGCGATGCGGTCGCAAACCTGCGCCGCAACCCTGAGATCGTGGGTGATGAACAGCATGGCGAGATTGAAGCGATCGCGGACGTCCGACAACAGCTGCAAGACCTGCGCCTGCACCGAAACGTCGAGTGCCGATACCGGCTCGTCGGCGACCAGCACCTGGGGTCGAAGCGCGAGCGCGCGCGCGATGCCGATGCGCTGGCGCTGCCCGCCCGAGAATTCGTGCGGATAGCGATCCGCCACCCGCCGGTCGAGCCCGACGAGCTCGAGCAGCTCGTGGGTGCGCGCCACGGCCTCGGCACGATCGACGCCATGAATCACCGGCCCCTCCGAGATCAGCCGTCCAACGGTGCAGCGCGGATCGAGCGAACCGTAGGGATCCTGGAACACCATCTGGATGCGCTCGCGATACGGCCGGAGCTGCCGCCGCGTGAGGGACCGCAGGTCCGTGCGGTCGAGCAGGATCTGGCCCGAATCCACCTCGACCAGCCGCGTGATGCAGCGCGCCAGGGTCGACTTGCCCGAGCCCGATTCGCCCACGATGCCCAGCGTCTCGCCCCGGCGCACCTCGACGTTCACCGCTTTCGCCGCATGAACGACGCGGCTGCCGCGCCCGAACCACCCGCCGCTGCTGCGATAGGTCTTGTCGAGCGCGACCGTCGCCAGAACCGGTGCCTCCGGCCGACCAGCGGCCGCCTTGGGCCGCGGGATGAGGCGCGGCACGGCGCCGATCAAGCCACGCGTATAGGGGTGCTGTGGTTCGTTCAGCACGCGGTCGCGCTCGCCGAACTCGACCAGCTTGCCCTGCTGCATCACGGCGACGCGGTCGGCGATCTCGGCCACGACTCCAAAATCGTGAGTGATGAACAGAACGCCCATGTGCCGCGTGGCCTGCATCTGCCTGATCAGCGAGAGAATCTGAGCCTGCGTCGTGACGTCGAGCGCCGTGGTCGGCTCGTCGGCGATCAGCACGGACGGCCCCAGGATCAGCGCCATCGCTATCATCGCACGCTGGCGTTGGCCGCCCGACAGCTGGTGCGGATAGGAGCGCAGCAGCCTTTGCGGATCGGGCAAATTGACCGCAGCCAGCATGTCCGTC
>DATJWN010000160.1:0-2197 GCA_035501235.1 Reyranella sp. | reverse complement strand
GGACTTTCCCCCACCTTCATCTCTTCACCCCGGCCAGGCATGACCGCCCGCGGCCGACCGCCGGAGAACGACCATGCTTGACGACACCATGAAGACGCAGCTCAAGGCCTATCTCGAACGGCTGGTGCGCCCGGTCGAGATCACGGCCCATGCCGACGGCGGCGCGAGCTCACATGAGATGATGGAGCTGCTGAACGACATCGTGCCGCTCTCCGACAAGATCACGCTGATCGAGCGGCGCGCGGCGGACGGGGAGCGTGCACCCTCGTTCTCCTTGTCCAGCCCGGGCCATGACACCCATCTGACCTTCGCCGGCCTTCCCATGGGCCATGAGTTCACCTCGCTGGTGCTGGCGCTGCTGCAGGTCGGCGGTTATCCGCCGAAGGTGGAGGAAGCGCTCGCACAGCAGGTCAAGGCCCTGAAGGGCGAGCTCGTCTTCGAGACCTATTTCTCGCAGTCCTGCCAGAACTGCCCGGATGTGGTGCAGGCGCTGAACCTGATGGCGGTGCTGAACCCCGGCATCCGCCACGTCGCCATCGACGGGGCGCTGTTCGAGGTCGAGGTGCAGTCGCGCCAGGTCATGTCGGTGCCGACCGTCTATCTCAACGGGCAGCTGTTCGGCCAGGGCCGCATGGGGCCGGATGAGATCTTCGCCAAGCTCGACACCGGCGCCGCGGCGCGCGCGGCCGAGCGCCTGAAGGCAATGGACACCTTCGACGTGCTGGTGGTCGGCGGCGGTCCCGCCGGGGCAGCGGCCTCCATCTACGCCGCTCGCAAGGGCATCCGCACCGGCATCGCCGCCGAGCGCTTCGGCGGCCAGGTGCTGGACACGATGGGCATCGAGAATTTCATCTCCGTTCCCTACACGGAGGGCCCCAAGCTCGCCGTGGCCCTCGAGCAGCATGTGCGCGACTACGACGTCGAGGTGATGAACCTGCAGCGCGCGGTGAAGCTCGTGCCCGGCGACCTCGTCCCCGGTGGCCTCATCGAGGTGCAGCTCGCCGGCGGCGCCGCGTTGCGCGCGAAGACCGTCATCCTCTCCACCGGTGCACGCTGGCGGCAGATGGGCGTGCCGGGCGAGGAAGCCTATCGCAACAAGGGCGTCGCCTATTGCCCGCATTGCGACGGCCCGCTGTTCAAGGGCAAGCGCGTGGCGGTGGTGGGCGGCGGCAATTCCGGCGTCGAGGCGGCGATCGACCTTGCGGGCATCGTCGCCCATGTGACGCTGCTCGAGTTCGACGCCAGGCTCCGGGCCGACGACGTCCTGCAGAGGAAGCTCAAGAGCCTGCCCAACGTCACCGTCGTCACCGCGGCGAAGACCACCGAGGTGACCGGCGACGGCCAGAGGGTGACCGGGCTCGTCTATGAGGATCGCGGCGGCGGGCAAGTGCACAGGCTGGAGCTCGAAGGCATCTTCGTGCAGATCGGCCTGCTGCCGAACACCGAATGGCTGAAGGGCGCCGTCGATCTCTCTCCGCGTGGCGAGATCGAGGTCGATGCGCGTGGCCAGACCTCGGTGCCGGGCGTGTTCGCCGCCGGCGACTGCACCACCGTGCCCTACAAGCAGATCGTCATCGCCATGGGCGAGGGCGCGAAGGCCTCGCTCTCGGCCTTCGATCATTTGATCCGAGTCTCGGCGCCCAGCGAAACGGCCGGGAGGGCAGAGGCCAAGGTCGCCTGACGCACTGGGCGGAAAGGGGTCGCCGGCGGAACAACTTCCGCCGGCCCAGCCGATTGACCGGGGAGTTATCCGATCCTTATAGTTAAGGGGATGGTTCCCCGACGGATGAAGTCCAGGGGATTGAATGTGGAACACGGTGCGGACGACCCAAAAGGGGCCAAAGCCGTGGCTGCCCCCGCAACTGTGAGCGGATAGCCGAGCGCCATCTGAAGACCACTGGAGGACCCTTCGGGGTTTCTGGGAAGGTCGGCGCAAGGCGAGGATTCCCCTCGGCGAGATTGTTCCCTGGGCCGTCGTCGTCGGCCTGCTCTGTCTCTTTGCGCTCTATTTCGTCGGCGCCGAGGAAGGCGCCACCTCCCTCGTCAAGGGCATGGCCGTGCACGAATGGGTGCACGACGGCCGGCATCTGCTCGGCTTTCCCTGCCACTAGTCCCATCGGACCAGTCCCATGTTGAGGACTTTGCTCGTCCGCGGGATGATCGTGGGCGTGATCGCTGGCCTGCTGGCATTCGGCAT
>DATJWN010000159.1:0-7824 GCA_035501235.1 Reyranella sp. | reverse complement strand
ATCGTGGCCGCCCATGTCTCGCTGCTGGGCGAGGCGACGCCGATGAAGAAGTAGTCCATGGCCGAGTTCGATCTCGTCATCCGCGGCGGCACGGTGCTCGACGGCACCGGTGGCGCGGCGCGCGAAGCCGATGTCGCGGTGAAGGACGGGCGTATCGCTTCGGTCGGCCGGGTGACCGGCAGCGGCGTCGAAGAGATCGACGCCAAGGGCCTCGCCGTCACGCCGGGCTTCGTCGACGTGCACACGCATTACGACGGCCAGGCGACCTGGGACGAGCAGTTCTCGCCCTCGTCGGGCCATGGCGTGACCACCGTCCTGATGGGCAATTGCGGCGTGGGCTTCGCGCCCTGCCGGCCGCAGGACCGCGACACGCTGATGAAGGTCATGGAGGGCGTCGAGGACATCCCGGACATCGTCATGCGCGAAGGCGTGCCGTGGAACTGGCAGAGCTTTCCCGAATATCTCGACGCGTTGGCCCAGCGCCGCTGCGACATCGATTTCGCGACCCAGGTGCCGCACGCGCCGCTGCGTGTCTTCGTGATGGGCCAGCGCGGCGTCGACCGCGAGCCCGCGACGGCGCAGGACATGGCGACCATGGCGACGCTGGTCGAGGAGGGGCTGCAGGCCGGTGCGCTCGGCTTCTCGACCTCGCGCTCGCTCTTCCATCGCACGCCCGAGGGCGTGCTGACACCCACCATCACCGCGGGCGAGGAGGAGCTGACCTCGATCGCCCGAGGCATGAAGCGCGCGGGCAAGGGCGTGATCCAGCTGCTCGACGATTTCTCCGACACGACCGACTCCGGATCGACCGAGTTCGCCATGCTGCGCCGCCTGGTCGAGGCGTCGGGCCGGCCACTGTCGTTCACACTTCTCGACATCTCGATCTATCCCGGCCGCTGGAAGACCTTGCTGCGCGAGGTCGAGCGGGCCAATCGCGAGGGCCTGCCGATCAAGGGCCAGGTCGCGGCGCGGCCGGTGGCGCTGCTCTACGGGCTGGAGCTGTCGTTCCATCCCTTCTCGACCTGCCCGAGCTACGCCCAGGTGGCCGACCTGCCGCTCGCCGGGAAGCTCGCCAGGCTGCGCGATCCGGGGCTGCGGGCAAAGCTGATCGCCGAGACGCCGACCTATCGCAATCCGCAGATGCTGGCCTTCATGCGCTCGGTCGAGAAGATGTACGTGCTGGGCGATCCGCCGAACTACACACCGCCCGCCGAGAGCCGCCTCGATGCGCGCGCGGCCAAGGCCGGCGTCACGCCGCTCGAATTGGCTTACGACCTGCTGGTTTCGGGCGACGGCCGCACCATCCTGTTCCATCCCGGCGCCAACTACACCGACTCCTCGGACGCCAACATGGCGAGCATGCTCGACCACGACTACACGGTGATGGCGCTGGGCGACGGCGGCGCGCATTACGGCATGATCTGCGACGCGAGCTACACCACGCACGCGCTCACCTATTGGACGCGCGATCGCCAGGGCTCGCGCTGGCCGCTGCCCTGGGCCGTGCAGCAGCTCACCGACGCGCCCGCCCGAATGATCGGCCTCGGCGATCGTGGCCGCCTCGCGTCCGGCCTCAAGGCCGACATCAACGTGATCGACCTCGACAACCTCAAGGTCGCCGCCCCGCATCCCGTGCACAACCTGCCGGGCGGCGGACGAAGGCTGGAGCAGAAAGCGCAGGGCTATCGCGCGACGATCGTGAACGGCGCGATCACCTACCGCGACGGCCGGTTCACCGGCGCGCTGCCAGGCCGCCTGGTCCGCGGCGCACGCTGAAACTCAAACACCTCCCCCGAGACGGGGGAGGGGAAGAGGTTTCTAGTCCGCTAGTAGCTCTTTGCCCGCCAACAACTTCCTCGTCGCGACGTCGCGCACGCCGGCGCCGAGGCTTGCAAGCTTGGCGAAGAAGTTCGGGAAGGTCTTGCGCACGCAGTCGGGCTTGCGCAGGCGCAGGCCGGGCACCTTGAGGCCCAGCATGCCGAAGCACATGGCGACGCGGTGGTCGTTGTAGGTCTCGATCTCCGCGCCGTGCAGCGGGCTGGGCTCGAGGCGGAGCGTATCGCCGGTTTCCCTGACCCTTGCGCCGCACTTGGCGAGCTCGGTGTGCAGGGCCTTCACCCGCTCGCACTCCTGCACGCGCAGCCGGCCCAGTTCGGTGAATTCGACGGGCGCCGTGGCGAAGGGCGCCAGCACGATCGCGGTCATGATGCTGTCGGCGAGATCGGTCTGGCGGGAGTAGGAGGGACGCCAGGGCCGCCCGGCGACGAGATCGAGGAACTTCTGGTCGGCCTGCATGCCGCTCGTCGGCGTTGGCGTCACGCCGACATGGCCGCCCTGGCGGCGCAATAGCCAGTCGGCACCCCAGAAGTAGCTGGCGCCCGAGGCGTCGGCCTCGATGTCGTAGGTGCCGCCGTTCCGCGGGAAGTCCTCGACCAGCCGGCGCGTCATGTCGACATAGGGCAGCTCGTCCTCGTTGGCGCCGGTGACGCTCACCGTCCAGCCGCCGATCCGGGCCGAGAGCAGCAGCGCCGAGGCGAATTGCGAGCTTTCCGCCACGCTGACGCTGCACGACGCGCCCGGGCGCGGGCCGCTGCCGTGGATGGTCGCCGGCAGGCGGTCGTTGTCGCTGTCGATGCGGTAGCCCAGCTCGCGCAGTGCCTTGAACAGCGCCTGCTGCGGGCGGTGGTGCATGCGCTCGATGCCGTGCACGCGGTAGCTGCCGCGGCCGAGGCACAGCATCGCGGGCAGGAAGCGCGCCGCCGTGCCGGCGTTGGCGACGAACAGCTCGATCGGCTTGTCCGCGCTGCCGGCATTGGGGATCGTGCCGCCGCGGCCTTCGACCGCGATGGTGCAGTTGGCGGGCTCGGCCGGATCGGGCGCGACCTTCACCGCGAAGCCCAGCCGCTCGAGGCACTCCGCCATGGCGTGCGTATCCTCGCTCCACAGCGCGCCGCGCAGGATCACGGGCTTGTTCGCGAGCGCCGCCAGGATCAGCGCGCGGTTGGTGATGCTCTTGGAGCCCGGCAGGACGACGGTCGCATCGACCTTGCCGGCCGGCGGGACGATCTCGATCAGCTCGGGCAGCATGCGGCGCGCATTGTGCCGTAGATCGACCTGCCGCCGCCAGCTACGCTCTACTCATGGCGCCGCCCGACGATCTCATCGCGATCCATGTGCCGGATGAAGAAGTCGGCGACTATCACGTGACCGAGGCGGGCTGGTACGCCGTCGACGATGGCGGCAAGGTCGTGCTGGGGCCCTTCTCGACTTTGCGCGAATGCGAGCGCGCCATCCGCGACCATCTCCATCCGCCGCGCTAGGGTCGGTCGCGCGTCCATTGATCAGAATGCAGGATCGGGAGAGAGCAGCGTATCCTCCGCGCCAACGGGGACCCGGATCCCGTGGCCTCCGGGCCAAAAGCGCGGGGACTGCTGGAGACGCCACACGATGGGGTGGATCGAGAGCAGGAAACGGTTCGGCCGGAGGTCTCAAAAGGTCAATATCATTGACACAATTTTCTGGCTAAATTCGATATGTTTAGCGGTAACTTCTAGTAACTACCACTATATGTGGTAGGCAGCCGCTAGGTCCCGCCCTTCAGGCGCGCGACGATCGCCTCGGCGGCCAGCCGATGGCCGCGTTCGTTCCAGTGGCCGTCATTGGCGAAGTGATAAACGAGCGGCGCGCCGCCCGCTTCGAGCAGGGGGCGGAGGTCGAGCACGTCGAGGCCGCGTTTTTCCAGCGCCGCCACGAGGGCGCGATGCACATGGTCCTCGTCCGGGCGATTGTTGCCGGCCCACAGGCCGCGCGAGGGCACGAGCACGATCAGCGTGGGCTGGCCGCGTGCGATCTCCTGCAGCTTGTCGGCCGAGCCCGCGATGATCTCCGCCGAGTAGTGATTGCCCCAGATGCCCTCGAGACTGGGCACGATCAGGCCGGCGCGCACGGCCAGCGCGTTCAGCCACGGCGTGCGATGGATCGTGGTCACGGCGAAGAGGTAGGCGGCGGAATGGCTGTCCAGCCAGCTCTTCACCGGCTCCAGGAGGCTCTGCGGGGCCGAGGCAGTACCGTCCGACGGGGCGGGCGCGTAGGCGCGCAGGTCGGTTTCCATGGAGACCGCGATCACGACCCGGCCCGGCTTCGCGCCGAGCGAGCGAGCATAGGCGAGCAGATCGGCATAGCCCTGTAGGTTGGCGGGGCAGGAGAGATTGAAGGTGCGGATCGCGGTTGCCGCCTCGATCAGGTTGGAGAAACGCCTGCTCTCCTCGATGCCCCAGCCCCAGGCCACCGAATCGCCCACCACGATCAGGTCGGCGGGCGTCGCTTCGGCGATGTCGCGGGCATCGCGCAGGCCGCGCCGGTTGATGCGGATCTCGACATCGTAGTCGCCCGTGTTCTTGACCTGGCGGGTCACCGTGCCGGGCCGGGCCAGCATCAGCGGCCCGACCTCATGGTCGAAGTCGAACTGGCCGGAGGGATCGAAGGCCGGGAAGAAAAGCCGGGTCGCTGCTTCCGCCAGCGCCAGCGCGACGGTCGTGGAGAGCAGCAGAACGATCGTCGCGGCCGCGAAGCGATGCAGGCGCGACGATCGTCCCATGCTCTAGTCGTCCGAGCTCAGTTGCCCGGCCCGCGTTCCATGGAGAAGGGCTGCCAGCGCTCGAGCTTGCTCTTCTCCAGCACCGAGGGATTGACGCAGGCGCGCGGCCATTTGCCGGAGAGCACCAGCGCCATCTCCGCGCCGACGCGCCGCTTGCGTGCCATGTCGAAGCGGCTGGAGGCCGAGGCCACGTGCGCGGTCAGGATCACATTGTCCATGCCGAGCAGCGGATTGTTGTGGCCGACCGGCTCGGTCTCGAGAACGTCGAGGCCGGCGCCGGCGATCCAGCCCTCCTGCAGGGCCTTGATCATGGCGGGCTCGTCGACCGTCGAGCCGCGGCCGGTGTTCACGAACAGCGCCGTCTTCTTCATCTTGCGGAAGTGCTGTTCCTTCATCAGGTGATGCGCATCCTTGGTGCCGGGCGCGTGCATGGAGATGATGTCGGAGCGCTGCAGCAGCTCGTCGTAGCCGACCGGCTGCACGCCGTACTCGCTCATCACCAGCTCCTCGATATAGGGATCGTAGGCCAGCATCTGGAAGCCGAAGGGTGCGGCACGCTTGGCGACGGCCCGCGCGACGTGGCCGAAGGAAATGAAGCCGAGCGTCATGCCCATCAGGCGCGGGAACTGGTAGAGCATCGGCCGCGCCTTGCCCCATTCGCCCTTGCGCACCATCTGGTCCTGCACGACGAGGCGGCGCCAGGAGGCCAGGATCAGGGTCATGGCATGGTCGGCCACTTCCTCGATGAAGGTGTCGGGGCAGTTGGTCACCGGGATGCCCAAGGCGGTCGCGGCCTCGACATCGACCGAATCGACGCCGACGCTCGCCAGCGACACGACCTTCAGCTTCTTGCCCGCGTTGATCACCTTGGCGGTGATGCGCGGGCGACCCTTGCCGTAGATCGCGTCGGCGTCGACGGCGGCGGCCGCCATCTCGTCCTCGCCGCCCTTGACCTCGACGATCTCCGCGCCGATGCCGGCGAGCGCCTCCATCTCCAGCGAATGGTCGGCGCCCGGGACGCCGGTGCCGGGTCCCGCGGTTGTCACGATCTTGAATTTCGCCACGTCTAGTCTCCTCCGGTGGTTTGGCTGCATAGTATCGCGGCCGGACAGTTGTGGGGAGATGCATGCCAGCGGCGAAAAATGTGCTTTTGATCGTGGTCGACCAGTGGCGCGGCCTGATGCTGCCCAAGCTCGGTGCGGACTATCTGAAGTTGCCCAACATCGACCGGCTCAGCGCCGAGGGCGTGACGTTCCGCAATCATTTCACCCAGACGGTCCCCTGCGGCCCGGCGCGGGCCAGCCTCCTGACCGGCCTCTACATGATGAACCACCGCGCGGTGCAGAACACGATTCCGCTCGCTTCGCGCTTCACCAACCTCGCGCACGAGCTGCGCCGCGGCGGCTACGATCCGGCGCTGGTCGGCTACACCACGACCACGCCCGATCCGGCCAAGACCGCGCCCAACGATCCGCGCTTCTTCGTGCTGGGCGACATCATGGACGGCTTCCATTCGGTCGGCTCGTTCGAGAACCGCGACGCCTATTTCGGCTGGGTCGAGAGCCAGGGCGTCAAGGTGCCGGGGTTCAAGATGCCCAAGCCGCGCGAGGATATCTGGCGGCCGCAGGGTGCGCCGGGCGCGGGCGCGACCGAACGACCGGCCGTGATCCCGAAGGAACTGTCCGACACGACCTGGTTCACCGAGCGCGGCCTCGACTATCTCCGCGGCCGCGGCAGCAAGCCGTGGTTCCTGCATCTCGGCTACTACCGCCCACATCCGCCCTTCATCGCGCCCGCGCCCTATAACGCGATGTACCGGCCGGAGGACATGCCCAAGGTCGTGCGCGCGGCGAGCCCTGCGGAAGAGGGCAGGCAGAATGCGCTGCTCGATCACTATGTGAGGGAGACCAAGCAGGCGAGCTTCTTCCAGGATGGCCAGGGCATCGGCTCCGACATGACGGAGGCCGAGGTCGCCCAGATGCGCGCCACCTATTGCGGCCTGATGAGCGAGATCGACGACCAGCTCGGCCGCGTGTTCGACTACCTCAGGCAGACCGGCCAGTGGGACGACACGCTGATCGTCTTCACCTGCGATCACGGCGAGCAGGCCGGCGATCATCATCTGCTGGGCAAGATCGGCTACTTCGACGAATCCTATCGCATCCCGATGATCATCCGCGATCCGCGGGCCGAGGCGAACGGCTCGCGCGGCACGATCGTCGAGCGCTTCAGCGAGACCATCGACACCATGCCGACCATCCTCGACTGGCTCGGCCTGCCGGTGCCGCGCCAGTGCGACGGAAGCTCGCTCCTGCCCTTCTGCGAGGGCCGCACGCCGGCCGACTGGCGGACCGAGGTGCACTACGAGTTCGACTTCCGCGATCTCTTCTACACCAAGCCCGAGACGGCGCTCGGCATCCCGATGGACAAGTGCGGCCTCGCCGTCGTGCAGGACGAGCACTACAAGTACGTGCACTTCGCCGCGCTGCCGCCGCTCTTCTTCGACCTCAAGGCCGATCCCAACCAGTTCGTGAACCGTGCCGGCGATCCCGCCTACGCCGCGCGCATGGGCGAATATGCGCAGAAGATGCTGAATTGGCGGATCGGTTTCGCAGACCGTACGCTCACCGGCTATCGCGCCTCGCCGCAAGGCCTGCAGGCCCGCGCCGCGTGATGTAGAATGACGCCATGACCGAGGACACGTATCGCCGGACTCCCGCCGGCCAGCATCCGCCCAACCTGTCGCCCGAGTACAAGTCGACGCCGCTGCGCTCGCCCGCCAAGCAGGCGATCGTGCTGCCGCAGAGCCTGTCGGAGATCACCGGACCGCTTCTGGAGACTGAGCGGCTGAACGCGCTGGAGAACGACCTCACCAAGCAGCGCTCGGGCGAGCCGCTGGGCGAGCGCATCGTGGTGCACGGCCGCGTGCTCGACGAGAACGGCAAGCCGATCCCCAAGGCGCTGGTCGAGATCTGGCAGTGCAATGCCGCCGGCCGCTATCACCATCCCGGCGACCAGCACGATGCGCCGCTCGATCCCAACTTCTACGGCGGCGGCCGCTGCCGCGCCGACGAGAACGGCCGCTACGAGTTCATCACCATCAAGCCCGGCGCCTACCCATGGAAGAACCACCACAATGCCTGGCGGCCGGCGCACATCCACCTGTCGCTGTTCGGTCCGACGATCGCCAGCCGCCTGGTGACGCAGATGTACTTTCCGGGCGACCC